>CAYWZI010000385.1:0-1002 GCA_964462815.1 uncultured Microbacteriaceae bacterium | reverse complement strand
GCCGGCTGCGCCACGCAACCAGACTCCGGCAATGTCGCACTGATGAATCTTTTCAAACAGGCCGATGCCGACGGCAACAGCCAGGTGTCCCGCAGGGAGTTTACCGACTTTTTGATCGCCGAAGCCTTTGCCAACTACGACAAAAACAAAGATGGCTTCGTCACTCTCGCCGAGTGGACGGCCGGCGGTGGAACACGGGAGACCTTCCTCGCCATGGGAGGCCGCAGCGGCAAGCTGACCCTCGCCCAAGTGCAGTCCAGCAAGGTCGCCCAAGACCAGATGGCGCTGCCGTTTGATCAGGCCGACACTTCCAAAACCGGCTATCTCACGTTGGAGGAATTCGTCGCCTACCGCAAAGCGGCCGCGCCCTACGTGCGCTGATTTCCCTTGGAAGCGCGCGACGTTTTCGAGGCCCTGCAACTGGCCGTCAGCCCGGCCATTCTCATCTCGGCCTATGGTCTGCTCCTCCTCAGCATGACCAACCGCCTCGGCCGCGCCATCGACCGTGCGCGGCAACTGGTCCGAGAGGGCGCCGCGAAAGAAGAGCAAATCGCCATCATTGCCCGCCGCGCCGTCTGGATCCGCTCCGCCATCGTCTTCACGTCGCTCGCCCTGATCGCCGCCGCATTGCTCGTGCTCGTTCTCTTCGCCTCGGTTCTCCTGCCCTTCGGCATCGCGCCGGTCGTTTCCGTGCTCTTCATCGGCAGTCTCGTTTGCCTGGTCATCGGTTTGGCCTATTTCCTCATCGACATCTTCGGCTCGCTGCATGCCATGAAAGCCGAATTGCTCGCCGCCTCGGCCCAAAGCCCGGGCCACGGTGAAAAGTAAATGCCGAAACTTTACCCGCGGCCTCAGCGCACCGCCGTCCTCGCACTTCCTGGCCCTGATCCTGACCTGATGAACAGCCAACGGGTGCTGAGCCTGGGAATCGACTGATCCCTTGCTGGAAATCGGGCTGCCGGGATTTGAACCCGGGACCTCTTGAACCCCATTCAAGCGCTC
>CAYWZI010000384.1:0-1006 GCA_964462815.1 uncultured Microbacteriaceae bacterium | reverse complement strand
GCCGGCGAACAGGATGCGGGCCAGCTCAATGCGGCGACGCTGGCCACCCGACAACGTGCTGAGTGGCTGGCTCAGAATGCGATCGGGCAGTGACAGGTTGCTCGCGATGGCCGCGGCTTCTGCCTCGGCCGCATAGCCGCCGAGGGCTTGGAAGCGGTCGGTGAGGCGCCCATACCGATCCATCGCCTTCTCGGCCACCGACGCATCGGTGCTCCCCATGTCGACCGACGCCTTTTGCAGGTCGATGACGATCTGCCCGAGCCCGCGGGCGTCAAGAATGCGCGTGCGCGCAAGCTGCTCGGGGTCGCCAGCTCGAGGGTCTTGCGGAAGGTAACCGATCTCGCCCGACCGAGTGATGGTGCCACCGGTCGGCGCTCCTTCCCCGGCGAGGGCGCGCGTCATCGTCGTCTTGCCGGCACCGTTGCGCCCCACCAGGCCGATCTTGTCGCCTTTGTCGACGCGAAAGTTGACGTTTTCCATGAGCAGGCGCGCTCCGACTCGGATCTCGAGGTCGTGAACAGCGAGCACAGCGAAAGTCCGATTCTTTAGTGGGATTCGACCAAGGCAGAGAGCGGGGGCCAGCCCGATAGTCTAACCCTGTAGCCCGACCCCGACTTCTCGTGAGGATTCCATCGCCGTGACGACTGCCACCCCTGCTCTCCTGCGCCCCACTCTTGTTGACCGCGTAGTCACGCGCACCTGGCTGAGCGACATTGCACTCGTCGTTGCGGGCACCGCGCTCGTCGCGGTACTCGCACAGGTCGCGATTCCGCTGTGGCCGGTGCCGGTCACGGGGCAGACGCTCGCTGTGCTTCTTGTGGGCGCGAGCCTCGGGGCTGCGCGTGGCGCGGCGTCACTGTCGCTGTACGCGATTCTCGGTGCCATTGGCCTGCCGATCTACAGTGACTCCTCCTCGGGCTGGAGCGTTCTGCTTGGCCCCACCGGCGGCTACATCATCGGCTTCATCGTCTCGGCCGCCGTCGTGGGCTGGGCGGCAGAGCGCTCG
>CAYWZI010000383.1:0-1008 GCA_964462815.1 uncultured Microbacteriaceae bacterium | reverse complement strand
CGGTCGGATTCTGCTGGAGGAAATCCGCCTGTTCATCGACGACATGAAATGTCGCAGGCATCACCGCACGGACGGCGGCGGTGTGTGGCACGCCCATGAGAGCAGAAAGATCGCCGAAGACGGCCCCTCGCTCCTTCACCTTTGCCACGACGACATCATCCTTCACGACTTCCACAGCGCCTTCGATCAGGAAATACAGGCACCCGGTGTTCTCTCCCTGGCTGAGAACGTGGTCGCCCGTGTCGTAGTGTTTAACCGGAAGAGCCTGAAGTGCGGTGAAAAGGAAGTCCATGGTGCGGGAGGTAAGCCGGAAGTTGTTCGAAGGCCAAGAGATTTCAAAAGGTCACTCTTGGATAAGGGGATGCCGCATGAGGATCGCAGGCGCGACTTGCCTTGAAAAACGGCCTTTAACTCATGCGCTGCAAGCAACTGCACGTGATCCGTTCTGCGATTGTTGAGTGCTTGTGTCAGGTGATCCGAAGATGCGGAATATGGTGAATGATTACCGCAAAAATGGTGACGTTTTGCGCACGCATCGCAGGCGTGACGAATGATTCACGGTGACTCGAATGCGCTTCATTCAAGCTCGCCCGATAGACGCATCGAAGCCCTTCAACCTTATGATGCGAATCGAAAAAACACTCCTCTGTCTCGTTGCGTCAATGCTGGCGCATTCCATCGCTGTCGCGGACACCGTGGCCTACTGGAACTTCAACTCGCTCTCCATCGCCACGGCCAGCGCTCCCGGTGCGGGCGGTGTGCCCACCTCCATCACGGCGAATCAAGGCACGGGCACGGTTTCTCTCACGGGCTGGACGGGCCTTGTGGATGACTTTGGTGGCTCGACGATCAATGCGATCGCTCCTGATGCCTCGGGGGCTTCGCTGAGCCTCGTGAGCAACGCGGGCAACAACAGCTACATTGAGTTGCAGCTCAATCTGGCGGATTTTGGTGATCCCATCATCACGTTTGCCGCGCGTGGCACTTCGAGCGGCTTCAACAGCGGTG
>CAYWZI010000382.1:0-1009 GCA_964462815.1 uncultured Microbacteriaceae bacterium | reverse complement strand
CGAAGATCTGGGCCAACTCAAGGGTCGTGTATCCCTCTACTTGGGGCGCGGCGCCCCCCGCCGAGGTAACGTCGACGGGCGCCAATGGCCTGTCGTTGCCTCCGAGCACGAACTCGCCATCAGGATCGATAGCGAGAAGAAACAACTTACCGCCCTGCTCGAGCACGCGGACGTCGTAGGTCGGCGAGTCTTCTACTCGAACGATCGAGTTGTTGCTGATCGACTCGATCGCGGAGTCCTTCGAGACGTTGTGCCCCGTCCCCGCGTTGGTAAAGGAAATCGCGATCGTGTACAGGATCACGAAGACCTGGAAGATCAGGAGAAACACGAGGCCCGGCGTCAAGTACTTTGCGGGGAGTCCGCTACGCCGCCAGTACACGACGTTGATCAGAAGCAAGCCAATCCCGGCCACGACCGCGAGCCCGCCTTGGTCGATGGCGACGAATCTCAAGGTCAAGTACAGGCCGAATGCGTTGACCAAAGCCATGAGCACGATCTTCACGACCGTGCCGCCGGCAAGACGTCGCGCCTGCACGGCTAAGCCGCCTTTGTCACCACCGGTCGTCAGCTGTGTGGGCATACCTGGTTCATCTCGATTCGCTTCAGGACTTTCGACGAGTTCGTTCGTCGGGGAGCGGAGGTGTTCCCGAGCCCTATGATCTCGGGAACACCTCCGGACGTGCGTTACCTACTGGGCGTCGATGGCCTCACGAATGCGCACACCCATGTCGATCCAGGCCTGCACCGGGTCCGGTGCCTGACCGCGAAGGATCGCCATCTGGGTCTCTCCCCACGGGCCCCACACCTGGTTCATTGCGGGGAGGGCAGGAATCGGAACGGCAGTTGCGCCGATCTCAGCGAAGGTGGCGACGTCGGGATCCGACGAGACCTCCTCAGCACCCGGGATCAAAGCGGGCAGCGTCTTGTTGCCCTCGAAGATTCCGACGGCGGTCTCCGTGCGGGTCATGAAGTCGGTGAGGAACAGTGACGCAGCCAACGGGTTCGCCGC
>CAYWZI010000381.1:0-1012 GCA_964462815.1 uncultured Microbacteriaceae bacterium | reverse complement strand
ATCGGCGAGGGCGCCGATGATCACGGCCGAGGCGGCCGTGCTCCCCGGGACCGGCAGAACAACCGGACGCGGCCGTCCTGAGTTTGTCCGCTTACCTCGCGGGGTTGCCCGCCGGATGGTGCAACTCCCGACGAATGAGGCAACCCGCCGACCGGCTCAGCGCGCCACAAGTTCCCGGGCGTGGGGAATCTCCCGACTCGAAGCTGGGCGGACTTGGCCTGACTCGACAGTGCAGATGGCAGCGGTATGACCGTTGAGGGTCACAAACTCGACTTCGTAGGCTTCGCCATCCGCATAAACATGAACAACGGCACCAATATCACCCGGCTCGAGGCCGTGCGTCGGCAATGCCTCGGTGAGGATCACTCTGTCGTGCTCTTTGATCACGGTCGGAACATATCACAATGGGTAGGCACTGACCAGCCGCGGGCGCTCGGAGCCTTTGTCGATGATCCAAATACTTCTGATAGAAGCGTCGTTGCGCGAAGGGCAATACAACGGCCCTTCGACCACGCATTTCATACCGTGGACAGTTTCAACAACCTCGGTGACCTCGTTGTCCTCCGCATGGCGGACCAAAGCATCGGAAGAACTCTGCTTTTCCAGCGCCTTCCGGATGATCAAAGGCGAGCAGATAGCCGGACAACTTCCGCTCTTCGACCATCGCATTTTCCACATTCGGAAGCCGCATTGATGAGAGTTTACGAAAGGGCACTGACGCAGCCGAAGAAGAAACGCTCAAATCACACCGAAGATCATTCCGCTGCCGACCGAGAGGCCATCGAGTTCAACCGCCCATTGCGCCGGCAAGGATGGAAAAGTCATCCGCATCTGGCAATTGCCTTCGGCTGTCTACGCTGCGCTCCGGTATCGGTTGGTCGTTAATAGCTTCGACAAAATCATCGGGACCTGCGCTCACCGGCGTTCGCGTGCAGCCAGAGCACCTTATGCTTCCCACGGTAGGGACGGCTGGCCCAGCCGTCCGCCAGCTTTCCCTTCGGGAGCATCACTC
>CAYWZI010000380.1:0-1013 GCA_964462815.1 uncultured Microbacteriaceae bacterium | reverse complement strand
CTGCCTTGATAGAGCCGCAGCAAAAAAGCCGCCTTTCTCTGGCGGATTTTTTACGATAACACCCTGAAAATCCTGTGCGGCGCTAGCTCGTGCTAGCCAGCTGCAGGCGGTTACGCCCGAAGCGTTTAGCCTGATAGAGCGCCAGATCGGCCTGGCGCAGAGCATGCGCCCACGGCTGCGGCGCATGGCACCAGTGCACGCCGAAGCTGGCGGTAACGTGCAGCAAGGGGTGGACCTCGTGCCAGCTGTAATCCAGGATGGCCAGGCGCAGCCGCTCGCAACAGGCCAGTGCGCTGTCCAGCGACTGCTCCATGAGCAGCAGCACAAACTCTTCGCCGCCAAAGCGCACGGTCAGGTCGCTGCCACGGGTACGCAACACCATGATCTGCGCCACTTTTTTCAGCACTTCGTCGCCGATCTCGTGGCCAAAACGGTCGTTGATGGATTTGAAATGGTCCAGGTCTACCACTACCACCGCCATGCCGTGCAGCTGCTGGCCCAATGCGGCCAACCTGGCCGGCCCCTGCTGATCCAGGCAGCGGCGGTTGCCTACCCCGGTGAGCGGGTCGATCAGTACAGCTTGCTCCAGCTCGCTCATGCGCGCCTCGGTCACGACTTTTTCTGCTTCCAGCTGCGCTGCGCGCAGGCGTTCGCGCTCGGCCTGCAGCCGCTCGCGCTCGGCCGCCAGCTGTACGCTGGTGATTTCCAGCTCTTTGCGGATGGCCCAGCCCTGCGTGCTGCTGCGCTGTTCGCTTTGTTCGTGCTCGCTGTGGCGTATGGCCTCCAGCTGGGCCAGCGCCAGCTCGAACTGGCCGCGGGCTTTGTACAGCCGGTACAGCTCTTCCTGCGCAAAACGGCGCATGTCGAACTCGATCATATTGCCCGGCAACGCCAGCATCTGCTGCAGTGCGGCCACCGCTTCGTCCACCCGGCCGCTGCGTTGCAGCAGGGTGGCTTCGATCAGGTCGGCATTACGCTGCAGCGAGTGAAAGTCGCTGCCGGCCAGCGCGTGG
>CAYWZI010000379.1:0-1014 GCA_964462815.1 uncultured Microbacteriaceae bacterium | reverse complement strand
AGAGTTGGCAGTGTTCAGTTTACAGTGTTCAGTTTGCGGAGGCGAATTTTGACCGTTAGATGCCTTGCTGAACACTGAACCACTGAAAACTGAAAACGAGATGGCGCGCACCCCGCGCCATCTCTACATCCACATCCCCTTCTGCCTGCAGATTTGTCCTTACTGCAGCTTCTACAAGGATATTGCGGGCCCGGGCAAAGCGGATCCCTTGGTCGAAGCGGTGATCCGCGAGGCGGAACTTTTCAGCCATGGACCCGCCCCGCGCACGGTCTTCGTCGGAGGCGGCACCCCGACCGCCTTGTCGGTGGCGCAGCTCGAAAGACTTTTCTCCGGCCTGCGGGAGCACATCGATTTCCGGGGGACGGAAGAATTCACCATCGAGATGAATCCCGCCACCGTGACAGCGCGCAAAGCGGAACTCCTCCGCTCCTTCGGGATCAACCGCGTGAGCATGGGTGTCCAGTCATGGGATCCTGATTTGCTCAAAACCCTCGGGCGCGTCCACGATGCGGAGCAAGTGCGCAAATCGTTCGCCATTCTGCGCGCCGCCGGCTTCGACAACCTCAACCTCGACCTCATCTACGGCGTGCCAGGGCAAAGCTTGGCGCAATGGGAGGACAGCATCCGGCGAACGGTCGAACTCCGCCCGGAACACATCTCCGCCTATTGCCTGACCTACGAGGAGGACACCGAGTTTTTCGAACGCATGACGCGCGGGGAATTCCGCGAGGATGCCGAAAGCGACGCGGGCTTCTTCGAGCGCGCCGTCGAAATGCTTTCAGCCGCAGGCTACGGGCAATACGAAATCTCCAACTACGCGCATCCCGGACGGGAGAGCCGCCACAACTTGGCTTACTGGGAGGGCGCGGACTACCTCGGACTCGGACCGAGCGCATGGTCCACTCTCGGCGATCGCCGCTGGCAAAACGTCCCCGACACCGCGGCTTACGTGCGCGCCATGCAAGCCGGCGTGCGTCCGATCCGCGACGAGGAAATCCTCCCCCCCGCCACGCG
>CAYWZI010000378.1:0-1027 GCA_964462815.1 uncultured Microbacteriaceae bacterium | reverse complement strand
GACCTTGATCTGTTGGGTCTTGCGGCGGGGGGCGAGGGTTTCGGGAACCTTGGGCATTCCGAGATTGACTGCTGGCACGAGGTTATTGTAGGCCCGCCGGCTGAACAGCGAGCCCTAGAAGAGCGTGACGGGCTTGACGATGTCGGCGTAGATGAGCAGAAGGCTCATAACGCCGAGAACCATCACGACAGCCAACGTGAAGGGCACGAGCTTGGCCGTGTCGATCGGGCCCGGATCAGGCTTGCCGCGCAGCTTCGCAAACCACCGCCTCAGCGCTTCGTAGAGCGCGCCCGCAACGTGACCGCCATCGAGCGGCAATAGCGGAATCAGGTTGAAGACGAACAGGGCCACGTTGAGCGAGGCCAGAAGACCGAGCAGGAATGCCACGCGCTCAACCACGGGAATCGTGTCGATGCTCGCGACTTCGCCCGCGATACGACCGACACCGACAACACTGATCGGCCCGTCGGGGTCGCGTTCTTCCGGTCCGAAAGCCGCGTTGGCGACATCGATCATGCGCTGAGGCAGGTTGAGGATGATGCCCACGACGGCGGAAATGTTGTCGCCCACGGCGGGCAACACGGCGGTCACCGGTTGCTGCACGGTCTCGTAGGCGGGAGCGATGCCGACAAAACCCACCTGCTGCGTGAGCGACTCACCGTCGGGACCCTCGACGATGCGGCCACGCTCATCAACGACGTAGCGCTCGGTGAGCAACGGCGTGAGAGTGGTGCGCACGGTCGCCCCGTCACGCTCAACCGCGAACTCGAGCGGCTCATCGGCGGAATCGCGGACGATCGTGAGCACGGCATCCCACGAATCAATCGACTCGCCGTCGATCGCGACGATGCGATCGCCCGGCTGGAGGCCTGCTTCGGCGCCGGGAGCGAGCGGGTCACCCGGCTCGCACTCCTGGCGCTCGCTCGTGGCCGGCAACACGCACTCGTTGACGCTGCCGAGAGTGGTCGACGGCTGAGCCACCCCAAAGCCGACGAGCACGATTGCGTAGAGAACGATGGCAATGAGC
>CAYWZI010000377.1:0-1027 GCA_964462815.1 uncultured Microbacteriaceae bacterium | reverse complement strand
CCATTTCTGCTAATTTGCCTTCATGAGCACTGTTCACGAAATAGAAGAAGCCATTGAGCGCCTTCCGGAAGCAGACTTTTTCAAGTTAACCGACTGGATTTCCCGGCGTTTGGATGACGCGTGGGATCGCCAAATAGAGGACGACGTGAAAGCAGGGCGCTTAGACGCGCTGGCTGAAGAAGCCTTGGCGGAATATAAAGCCGGGAAATGCACTTCGTTCCCGCCTGATGCAGAGTAAGGCATCCACCACCTTCTGGAAGTGCTATCGGGAATTGCCGCCCACGGTCCAGCGACAAGCTGTCAAACAATACCGTTTGTGGTCCAAAGACCCTTTTCATTCCTCATTGCAGTTCAAACGCATCGGCAACAAATGGTCCGCAAGAATATCAGCAAACTACCGGGCTTTGGGCATTAGTGATGGCTCAACCGTTGTTTGGTTCTGGATTGGTACTCATGCGCGCTACGACGCCTTGCTCAAAAGATAAGCCTGCACCTCCCCACCGCAGCCTCCGGCTGCTCCCCACGTTGCCCTCGGCTACCGCCTCACGCTGTTTGCCTTAGGGCCATCTACGGCTTCGCCTCCGGTTCGCTCCGCTCGGCTCCCACTTTCCTACCGCAGCCTCCGGCTGCTCTCCCATCCTCTTCAATTTGCCTATGGGCCGTCTCGCAGACTCGGCTGTGGCTAAAACACCGGTCCCGCCTTCCATCTCCTCCTGATTCAAAATAAATTGAATCCCAGCCCGTGATGTGCCATCCTTCCCGCATGCCGCCCCACTCAGCTTTCAAGTTTCAGCCTTCATCCCTAACCCTCCTCCCCCCCTCACTCAGCTTTCAAGTTTCAGCCTTCATCCCTAGCTTCCTCCCCCCCTCACTCAGGTCTCAAACTCAGGTTTCATCCCTAGCTCCCTCCCCCACCCACCCATGCCCGCCGCCTCATATCCCTCAACCCTAAACTCTCATCCCTCAACCGAGTTTACCGACGGCCTCGTCGACATCTTCTCCGACCTCGCCGACCTCTTTGGCAACC
>CAYWZI010000376.1:0-1032 GCA_964462815.1 uncultured Microbacteriaceae bacterium | reverse complement strand
TGGTGATCCTTTTTGTTGCCGTCCAATGCCGACATCGTTGAATTCCGGAAGAAGGCCGTGAGCGAGTAGAACTCCTTGGTGGAGACCGGATCGAACTTGTGGTCGTGGCATGCCGCGCAGCCGGTGGTGAGGCCCAGCCAGAGGGCGGAGACGGTTTCCACGCGGTCCTTGGCGTAGATGGCTTCGTATTCATCTGAAATCGCGCCCCCCTCGCCGGTGGTGGCGAGGCAGCGGTTGAATCCGGTGGCGACGAGTTGTTCCTCCGAGTGGTTGGGTAGCAGGTCGCCGGCCATTTGTTCGGTGGTGAACCGGTCCCAGGGCATGTTGTCGTGGAACGCCTTTACCACCCAGTCGCGGTAGGGCCAGATCGAGCGGAAGTTGTCGAAGTGGATGCCGTGGGTGTCCGCATAGCGGGCGGCGTCGAGCCAGAGCCGGCCGAAATGCTCGGCGCTGGCCACCGATGCCAGCAGTCGATCTGCCGCGTCGGCGACTGCCTTGGAAGGATCCGTTTGGTGTTCCCGGATGAAGCGGTCCACTTCCTCCGGTGCGGGGGGCAGGCCGGTGAGGTCGAGGTGCAGCCGACGGAAGAAGCGGCGCGGGTCCTCCGGCGGGTTGGGTGCGAGGCCTGCCTCGTCAAGTTTCGCGGCGATGAAGCGGTCTATCGGGTTTGCCGCCCAATCCTTTCCTGCCCCGGGCACTTCAGGTCGTTTCACCGGGATGAAGGACCAGTGGGGTTGGTATTCCGCACCTTGTTCGATCCAGCGTTCCATCAGGGAGATGGACGCCTCGTCCATTTCCTTGTGGCTGCGCGGAGGCGGCATGATCATGTCCGGATCGTGCGAGCGCATCCGTTTGATGATTTCCGATTCGGCCGGTTTGCCTTTTACGATCACCGGTTTGCCGTTGTCGCGTGGGGCAAAGGCCTCCTCTGCCAGATCGAGGCGGAGCGGCGCGTCCTTGGGTTCGCGGGTGCCCGAGTCGGGTCCGTGGCAGTGGTAGCAGTACTCCGAGAGGATCGGCTGGATGTGCTCG
>CAYWZI010000375.1:0-1035 GCA_964462815.1 uncultured Microbacteriaceae bacterium | reverse complement strand
CACCATCCCACCCCAAAACCCCCCGCCCCGAAATGGGCGGGGGTTTTTCTTGCGAATCGATGATCGTAGCTAAATGATTGACGGTCGGGGCAGTTCAAAGTGAAGGTGTAAAACGCGTCTCGCAGTGAGAGCTGTAGAGATTGATTTTCTGGAGAGGGAGCCAGATGTTTGAAGCGCTAGGCCGGATTTTTCGAATGCCGTTCTTTGTTTTGTTTTCTATTTCTAATGTATTTGTTGCAACTTTCCTATATATTATTTCAGCAGTATTTTATGCGTTATTTACAATATTTTATCTAATATTGGCACCGATATTTTTGATAAGATTTTCATTCTTAGGTCAAAAAGAAAAATGGGAAGAATATCTAGATGGCATAGAATTTTCAGGGCCGGAAATGAAATATTTTAAATATCAAGAAGGAATTAATCATTGGTTTCAGAAGGGGTGGAGTCCCTCGGACAACAGTGGCGTTTTCTATTCTGGTTGCTTTACGATATTTGTTCTTCCATTTATTTTGGCCTATTCTCTCTATTTTCTCGGAGTATTTGGAGAATAGGTTTGTTTGGAGGTTTCGTTGACCGCCCGTTCCGACTATCCTGCCCTGCGCGCCATCCCCACCCGCTGGATGGACAATGATGCCTATGGCCACGTCAACAACGTCGTTTACTACAGCTGGTTCGACACGGCGGTGAACGCCTGGCTAATCGAGGCCGGACTGCTCGACATCCATGCCGGCAATCCCATCGGCCTCGTGGTGGAAACCGGCTGTCGCTATCACCGCTCGGTGGCCTTTCCCGAAACGGTGGAGGCCGGCATCCGCATTGCGAAACTGGGCAACAGCAGTGTGCGCTGGGAAGTAGGACTGTTTACGGCCGGGCACGACGCGCCGGCGGCGGAAGGCCATTTCGTGCATGTGTATGTGGACCGCGTGACGCGCCGGCCAACCCCGCTGCCGGAGGCCTGGCGGCAGGTCTTGTTGCCGCTGGTGGTTGCGCAAGCCGGCGACGCGCCCTAATCGCCCGCGATGCACACGCCAG
>CAYWZI010000374.1:0-1036 GCA_964462815.1 uncultured Microbacteriaceae bacterium | reverse complement strand
AAACGCTGTTGGAAGATGGCAGCAAGGTAGTCACTGGTTTGGCGATTAGTGACCCTGATGCAGGTAGTGGCGTGATGACAGTGACCTTGTCTGTCACCCACGGTGTATTGAATGTTATTGCTGGTTCTGCCGGCATTAGCGGCAATGGCACCGCGTCTGTCCAACTTACCGGGACGGTGACGGTGATTAACGCCACACTGGCTACTGCTGGGGCTGTGACTTACCAGCCTGCTACCAACTACAAAGGCAGCGATGCACTTACCATCAGTACAAACGACAATGGCAATACCGGTTTGGGTGGAGCGCTGACGGACGTTGATACGGTTCCTATTACCGTTCTGTCGGTAAATGATGCACCGGACGGTGCCGATAAAACCATCCAGGTATCAGAAGGTGGGGTGTATACCTTCCAGCTGTCGGACTTTGGTTTTACCGACCTTAACGATACGCCAGCCAATACTTTCCTGAACGTGACAATCGACACGGTTCCAAGCAACGGCGTGTTGTTTATGGACTCGGATGGTGACGGTGCATACAGTGTTGGCGAGGAGCTGGCTGCGGGGCAACTGGTAGGTGCCTCTACCGTTAATGCAGGTGAGCTGAAATACTATTCGGCGCTGGGGAATACCACGGATGATACGTTTGCTTTCCGTGTGCGTGATAACGGTGGTTTGGCCAATGGTGGTAAGAATACCGACCAAACGGCCAACCAGTTCACGATGGATGTTGTGCCACTGCCAGTTGTTACCGTGTCGGCACCCGATAACACTCGTGATACCACGCCAACCATAACGGGCACTAGCAACCAGCCTGCAGGCAGCGTTATCACGATCGAAGTAACGGATAGTGCCGGTGGGGTGCAAAATCTGACTGCCACCGTGAAGGCGGATGGTACGTACAGCGTTGATGTGCCTACTGCTCTGCCAGATGGTACCTATACGGCTGTAGCCAGCAGCAGCAATGTGCTGGGCGACAGTACGTCCGGCACAGACAACGGCAATATTGATACTGTCCCACCGCCACTGACCGCCCAGCT
>CAYWZI010000373.1:0-1037 GCA_964462815.1 uncultured Microbacteriaceae bacterium | reverse complement strand
AGAAGGCGGATAGGCCGAGAATGCAGCAGGGAGCATGGGGCATGGGACAAAGAGCAGGGAGTAGGGAGATGGGAGCTAGGAACTAAGCTACGTCCTTAGGACCTCTTATATCTGCGGGATATGGCGGAAATGTCGCGAATAACTTTGCCAAACTCTGCTGTAATTCTGACTTTAGATCCGCTCGTGTCTTTCCACTCCCTAACCGGATACTCCAAGATGCGTTCATGGCCAAGCCGACAATAGATTTCGACATCGAAAATCCAACGACTGATAAAGTTTTCAGAAAAAATCTCGCGCACAATGTCGCGCCGAAACAACTTCGCACCGCATTGCGTATCGTAGGCGCGCACATTCAAAACGAGGCCGCAAGCAGTTGCGAACATCCGTCCGAAGAGATGACGAACAAATTGACGCCGAACCGTGCTGCCGGCACGCATCACACGACTTGCCCAGATCGCGTCGTAGCCGCCGCCTTCCAAATCGTGGAATCGCAACATGCGAAATACTTCCGAAAGAGGATTCGACAGATCCGCATCCCAGAAACCAACCCAGTCTGCGTCAGGCCACTTTTCCACTGCCAAGAGCGAACCGCGCTGAACCGCGGTAGCCTTACCGCAATTTTTCGGTAGGCGCAGCAGACTAAGCAGAGAGTCGTCACAAATCTGGCGTTCAATCAACTCAGCCGTTCCGTCGAAGGAACCATCATCAACGAAGATAATCCGAAGGTTATAGGCACGCGCGGCCTCAGCAAAATTACTAACTTCGAGACGCTCGCTTTCGTTATAGCACGGGACCACGAGCACGACTCGGGGCAGGTCAGCTTGGGCCAACATATCCAGTCCAGACTGAAAGTTTCTAGATCCGGCCGGTGTCAGCCGGCCACGCTGTATTCCGACTGGCCGATCAGAAGGTCCACGATGCCAGCGAGGAGGATCATGTGGGTGCACTCGACGATGTTGTAGGAACGGCTGTCGACCCAGAAATTGATGTCGGCCGCGGCGCCGAGCGGGTTGTCCGGGGCGAAGCCGGTGAAGGCG
>CAYWZI010000372.1:0-1039 GCA_964462815.1 uncultured Microbacteriaceae bacterium | reverse complement strand
ACAGATCGCATCGCAAGCTATCTGGCGATAGCACGCTGCTTGCCGCCACCCAGGGCATGCAAACAAGGAAGGGCTAAGCCAGAATCAACGAATGGTAAACAGCTTGGTAAAGCAGGCGATTTCCAGCACTTGGCGCACGGTGTCTTTGCAGTTCACCAGGGCCAGGTCTTTACCGGCAGCACCAGCACGCTCTTTCAGCAACAGCAGCATGCCCAAGGCTGAGCTGTCCAAATAGGGTACCTGCTCAAAGTTGACATCGATACTGCTCACTTCCGGGTTCTCCAGCAACTCCTGGCTGGCGGCACGAAAGTCTTTGTGGACATTGAAATCAAACTGGCCAATCAGCAAGATAATCCCTGTCTTGCCTTCTACCTTCACGATGGGCTTCATACATTCCTCATCAAGTTGTTTGTATTGATTGCACAACCGGGAGCTGCAGCTCGAAAACCGTGCCCCGGTCATCACGTTTGTACGTAATTGACCCTTTCATATCCTCGACCACCCGCTTGACAATGGCAAGGCCAAGACCGGTGCCATTTGCTCTTGTGGTAAAGAAGGGATCAAAGATCTGGGATTCTACCTGCTCGGGCACGCCTGCGCCCTGATCAATTACCCGAATGACGTAAAAATCCCCCTGCAGCTCGGCATACAGCCCCACCGCCGAACCTGCCGGGGCATGCTCACACGCATTTTCCAGCAAATTCACTAATGCTCCCAGCAAATCGGAACGCCCGCCCGACACCACGGCATCTGCCCCGATGCTTGGCTGCCACTGCAGCTGCTTGCTGGCAAACTGGGCTTGCACAATGGCTTCTACCTCGGACAGCACCGATGATAGCTTTATGGATTCGGCCCCATCCCGCACCGGGCCCACGCGCACAAAGCGCAGCATATCCTGCACCAGCACTTCTAGCGCCTGCAGGCGGTTCATCACCTTGCCGGCAAAACGACTACGGCCTTCGGCCGGCAAATCATCGCGCTGCAAGTTGGCCGCATACAACAAGGCAGTCGCTAGCGGCGTACGAATCTGGTGTGCCAG
>CAYWZI010000371.1:0-1040 GCA_964462815.1 uncultured Microbacteriaceae bacterium | reverse complement strand
TGCAGCGTGCCCGCTTGAATGTCGGTCCCGCCGGTGTAGGTGCCGCGCGCGGCGAAGAGCACGGTGCCCGAACCGCTCTTTAACAACGAGGCCGACTCCCCGGTCCGATCGGTCAAGGCCAGAGTCAGTCCCCCGGCATAGCTCACGCCCACCGATCCTTCTTGCAGCACGAACTGGGTCGCTCGAATGGCGCGAACGGTATTCGTGCTGATGTTCTGGATCCTCCCGTTGACCATAATGAGAGCTCCGGGCAAAACTTGGGTAGTGTTCTGCACACGGAACGCGCCATTGTTGGTCAGCGTGATGTCGCCCGCGGCCAAGATAGTGGTCGCATTGGCAATCCACGCCGCGTTATCCACTGTGGCTCCGCCTGTGAATGTGTTGTTGGTGTTCCTGTTATCAAAGCGGGCTTCGCCGCTGCTGTTTGCGCCAAACAAATAGAGATGCGAACCGGCCGTGGTTTCTCCGATTCCACCGGTAAAGCTTATGCCCCGAAAGGAACTTCCCAAATTGATCCGTGCCGAACCATCGAGCACGATCGTGCCACCGGAGCTAAAGTTTCCGCTGCTGTTGTAGAACAAGGCGCCACTGGTGCCATTGGTGCCATTGCCCGTGATGGTGATGGCCTTGCCCAAGAGCGGGCTATTCGTCTCATTCACCTGCAGGGTGCCCCCATTTTCCACGACCACAGCCGAGTAGGGCGCCAAGCTGTTGGTTTCCACGACAAAGGATTGCCCGTTCGAGACGGTCAGTGTCTGGGCCAAAGCATTGCCGGCCAGCATCCAAGCGAACAAAAGCATGATCGCGGGCCGGCGGGCGGGATGGAGACAGGAAGTGAGGGGGACGGGGTGACTCATGATCTGGGGTGGTTTGTGACTTGGGAGGTGTTAACTGCAGCAACGATGATACGACTGCAGCGCGCGCGCATCCTCTTTTTTTTCGAACTCGTTAAACTGTCTGTGGCCGCCCGACCCACCGCGGCGTTCCCGCAGCCGCGGAGACGCCGCTTTGGTTTTGGGGGATCGGTTTGCGTGGACGGG
>CAYWZI010000370.1:0-1045 GCA_964462815.1 uncultured Microbacteriaceae bacterium | reverse complement strand
CGCGGTTGCGGTAGGTGACGGAGTTGCGTTGCCAGCTGATGCCGACGGCGAGTTCAAGATGGCGGCGTTCGCTTTCGGGCAGGTCGGTGCGGGCTTGCGGGTCGGGTGCGACACCTTGGACCGGCGATCCCAGCTTGACCAGACGTTCCATGTGCCGGCCGCGGTCGGCAAGGGCTTCTTCGAGGATTTGCGCGATGGTCGCGGCAGTCGCGTAGATTTCTTCGTCGTCCAAGTTGACCGTCTCGCGTTCTGCCCGGAAGGAGGACTGCAGTTCAGCGAGGCTTTCCGGACGGAAAAGGGTGGCACCGGTCTCGAGCGGGGCAAGGATGGGATCGATGAAGGGCAGCAGGCGGCTGCTGGGCGCTTCGCCGGACAACTGGTAGGGCGCGCTGCGCTCTTGCTGCAGATACCAGGCAAAAGCAAAGACGGCCAGAACGAGAAGGGCGAGAACCCAGAGCCAGGCGACCGTGTTGCGGTCTTGCGGCACGGGTCGGAAGGATTCGGCGGCGCGGAATTCCTCGCGGGAGGAACGCGGAGAACCGCTGCTGCGGTGGCGACGGCGGGAACTTTCTTCGTCGGATGAGGAGGACGATCGACGGCGACGGCGGCGCCGCGGGGACTCGGCGCCGGAGGATTCGCGTTGGGGCTGGTTGAGGTCGTCAAAGATCATGCGGCGGAATCAGGCAAGCTGCCGCCCTTGGTCGCGGAGAGGACTCCCCGACCTGACGGCAACACGTTGGACCAACGGTGCGATAATTTTTTCAGCTTGGACCGGCGGCGGCGCGCCCCGAAAGCGGGTGCACTTTGCCAGGGACGACGCGGTTGATTGTGACTTCGACCTCCCGCTGGGTGCCGAGCAGGTCGAGAAGAACGGCCACACGCTCCTTGGCAGGCATCACGCGTGTGACGATGGCACGGAGCCCTTTGAAGGGTCCGTCCAGCACGGTGACCTCATCCCCGGGCACGACTTGGGGAATGATTTCTATGACTTCGTTGTCACGGACGTATTCCCTGAGTTCACCGATGACGCCTTCGTCAACCACCG
>CAYWZI010000369.1:0-1048 GCA_964462815.1 uncultured Microbacteriaceae bacterium | reverse complement strand
TCGTTCGGTCGACGGCTGGTGCATGGTGTCGCTCGACAGCCGTTATGTCATCAGCATCGAGAGCAACCTGTCGCGGAAAAAGGGTTCGGAGGAAGCCCTGAAAAAAGATCCCCGTAGTGTGCTGCATGCCCGCTACGAGAAAGGCAAGCGTTACGCCGTGACCCACAATCCGGAGACAAACTCCAGCATTCTGCTCGCCATGGACGAAGAGAATGTCAAGAAGACGGAAGCTCTCTGCAAAGAGCATAAGCTCAAGCCCGGGCGGATTTGTTGCGGGACTTACGTTCTGCTCCGGCATGCTCTCGCCACGACCAACACCAGAAAGGGCTCGGAAGAGCCCTTCAGCGGTCTCTACTTGGCGTGCTGCCACGGTTCGGTCTGCGCCCTTATGCAGGAAAAAGACAACTGGATGGAGCTCCGCTCCCGCCCCGACCTTTTCGAGGCCGGTGGGGACATCACGCCATTAGTCGAGTTGTTGCGTCCCTTCGCGGACAAGCTTGCACCGGAGCGCGGCCTTGTCATCGCTTGCGATGAGCCGGTGGACGGTTTGTCTGAAAAACTGGCCGATCTTTTTCCCGGTCGCCGGATCAACGATTTGACGGAGCCCGGATTGCTGGCTCGCTTGCTCTACCGGAACTGACCATGCAGATCGTTGCCGACCAGATCGATGACCTGAAGACCGACCGCAAGGACATCATGCCTGCGTTGCCCATGGTTTTTCGGTTGGTGCCGCTCTTGTTTTATTGCGCAATAGGCTTCGCACTCGTGGTGGGAAGCGTCGCTTTGTGGAATGCGCGGGTGGCCACCCAACGGCGCGACGCGATCCGCCAGAAAATCGAGTCAATCAACGGCGAGATCGCCAAAACCAAAGTAGACCGCGCAGCCCTCGAAGCGAAGATCCGCGAGGCGACCGATTTGGAAGCTTGGGTTCTGGCATCCATGCCCCTCCAACCTCTTGTCGTCGGTATCGTACGCAGCATGGCGGCGAATTCCTCCATCGTGGAACTCAATCTGGAGCGCGACGCCGAGACTCCCTCCCAGCTCAAGC
>CAYWZI010000368.1:0-1050 GCA_964462815.1 uncultured Microbacteriaceae bacterium | reverse complement strand
CCTGGTTGGCACTGCAGGCGCAGCGGCCGCACTCGGTAGCCACGCCCAAATCACGTGCCAGATCGCGCATGGTGACGGCGCCGTCGAAGACAGCTTGGCGGATGTCGCGGTCGGTTACACCGTGGCAAAGGCAAACGTACATGGCAGCACCTTGTTATGATTAAGAATAAGTCGCAATACGTGTATATTAGAAACAAATGATAACGATTGTCAATTGATATGAGCAGCCTTACCCCCGATACGCAGTGGAAACCCAACACCACCGTCGCCGCCATCATCGAGCGCGATGGCCGCTTTTTGATGGTGCGCGAAAACACCGAACACGGTCTGCGCCTGAACCAGCCCGCCGGCCACATGGAATACGGCGAAACGCTGCTGCAGGCCGTAGCGCGCGAAGCGCTGGAAGAAACCGGCTATGCGGCCAACCCTGTGGCGCTATGCGGCATTTATCTGGCAGACAAGGACGACAGCAGCGGCATTACCTATTTGCGCTTTGCTTTCCTGTGCCAGGCCGACTGCCGCAGAAATCCACGCGCAGCAGGCCATCTGGCGCAGCCCGCTGGTGGGCCGCTGCGTGGATGACTACCTGGCCGGGCAGCGCCTGCCGCTGGCCAGCATTTATCACCATGGGCGCTAGCCACCATGCGTCGGGCAGCCCTGCTTTTATCGCTATGCTTGGCCCTGCCCGCCCCGCAGGCCGGTGCAGAGGTGCTAACCCTCTGTTACCATTACGGTTGCGATCGCAGCAGCGCCATTGATTTACAGCCCGATGCCCTGATCTGGTTCGAGCAACGCTTGCGCCAAGCTGACAATGCGGCTGATGAACGTGCCGCCCTGCAAGATGTGGTGCTGGCCTATTACCAGATAGCCGCGCAGGTGCTGCCCATTGCCGAAGACTTGGGCGGCAACCAGGAAGATGCCCGCATGCTGGGCCGCATGGACTGCCTGGACCACACGCACAATCTGCACGGGCTGCTTGCTCTGCTACAGGGCCACCAGCTGCTGCGCTACCACCAGCTGTCTGCCAATGTATTTCGCGCCCCGCTGCTG
>CAYWZI010000367.1:0-1054 GCA_964462815.1 uncultured Microbacteriaceae bacterium | reverse complement strand
GGTAGGGATAGATGGCAAAGCGTTCGAACACCGAGCCGCGGATGGCGGTGTGCAGGTCGTAATGCCGTTTCGCCCCGGTGGCCCCGTCAAAGAACGCCAGTGCCAGCTGTTCCAGCTCGGCGGCGCGGGCGGCCTCGGCGGCGGCTGGCTGGCTGCTGTGCTGCCCGTTGAACAGGCGGTTCATGTCGTAGTCGATAAAGCGCTTGTCCTGGCGCATGGCCGGCAGGTTGCCCAGTACGATCATGACGTGTGTTTGCAGTGGCAGGTTGCCCGCCAGCAGGTCGTTCACTATGCCGGCCAGGACTTCTATGGGGGCCGTTTCGTTGCCGTGTATGCCTGCGGACAGGAGCAGGTGTGGCAGGCCGGCCTCTGGCTGGCTGGGGGAGAGCTGTAACAGCCCATGCCCATGCCAATGCGCATCAATGCCGTGCTGTTGCCATGTGGCTTGTTGTGGCTGCAGGCCTTGCAGGCTAAGGGAGAGAAAATCCTGGGCGGGTTCAAATGGGCGCATGCTGTTTCCTTATCGGTTCGGCCCATTCTAAACAAAGACCCGTGCTGCCATACGCTGGCGGCACGGGTCTGAACGTTGATGGCGCAATCGTGCAAATCAGGGCATCCAGTTGGGTGCTCTTTTTTGCAGATAGGCATAGATACCTTCGCGGCCCTCTTCGCTGGTCCGCACACTGGTGATGCGCTCGATGCTGATATCCAGCGCGGCCTGGCTGGTGCCGAGCTGGCTGATGTCGTTTACCAGCTGTTTGGCCGCCATCATGGCTTGCGGGCCGTTGTGCAGCAGGTGGCGCAGGGTCATTTCCAGGCTGGCATCCAGCTCTTCGGCCTCGACTACCTGGTGTACCAGGCCCAGGCGTTTGGCTTTGCCTGCGTTAAATCGTTCTGCCGTGATGAAGTAGCGCCGCGCTGCGCGCGCGCCGATGGCGCGAATGATGTACGGTGCAATGGACGACGGGATGCTGCCCAGCTTGACCTCGGAAAAGCCGAACAGGCTGTCGGTGCAGGAAATGGCCACGTCGCAGCACGCCACCAGCCCTACGCC
>CAYWZI010000366.1:0-1056 GCA_964462815.1 uncultured Microbacteriaceae bacterium | reverse complement strand
CCTCGGCGGCTATGTCCTGCGCCGTCGGCGGAGATAGAAGATCGCCGTATTTTTGGAGCGACACCCGCACCGCAAGGTGCGGGTGTCTCATTTGCGGGGGCGACCGCGGATTGGGAGCATTGGGAAGGCGGAGGGCGCCGCTCCACTTGACACTATTTGTAATACAAACTATTGATAAACCATGACACCAGCCTCGACGACTTTGCAGGTGCGTTTGCCGCGGACGCTCCGTGACAATGCCGCTTCCGCCCTCGAGGAGATGGGGCTCGATCTGCCGACCGCGGTGCGTCTGTATCTGACCAAGGTGGCGAAAACACGCCGTATTCCTTTTCCGCTCGAAGCCGAACCAGCCGCCGAGGCCGTGGCCGTCGACCGTGCCACGCAATCGCGCATGGACCGCATCGCGAAAACTTGGAAAAACGCGAAGACCCGGCGGTGAAGGTTCTCATCTCCGCGCAGATCCGGCGGAAAGAATTCGGCCGGAAGGTTCCCGCGGAGGATTTGCCGGTGATTGCCCGATCGGCCCGCGCCGCCTTGGGTGTTCGCATCGCGGCCCGTGGTCTCCCGGCGCACACGCAATTGATCAAGGCGTATGCCACGTCGAAGCGTGGACCCAAACGCATCGTCTATCTGCTTGCTATGGAAGACGGCGATATGTTCCTCCTCTTCTACCGCGGCAAAAACGATCCTGTCGGGGAGAACGCAAGCATGGCGAATCCCGCTTTCCGTGCCGCCTTGGATAAATACCTCACCCTGCTTGAAGCGGATATCGCTGCCGGAAAAATGGAGGAGCTTGTGGGCGGGGAGTCGGAGGGCTGAGACGCCAAGCGGTGGGTGATGTGAATTGGGCGGGGAGGGTCAATCTTTTGCGGTGAAGGAATTGACCGCAGAGGACGCGGAGGGCACAGAGGGGGGGTGATGAGAAAGAAACGGATGTCGGCCGGGATGGCGACGCTACAGGTGCTGTTGTTGATGGCAGTGGGTGCTTGGGCGGGTGGGCGAATGGAGACGGTGATGGTGGAGTCGGGGGATGCGTTGATTCCTTCGCGGGAGGTG
>CAYWZI010000365.1:0-1058 GCA_964462815.1 uncultured Microbacteriaceae bacterium | reverse complement strand
CGTCCATGACCGAGTCCAACGTCGAAGACAATGCCCCGCCTCGTCGCAGCCGCGCAAGACAGCGCGAAGCGATGACCAATGCGGTGGCGACCGTCCTGGGCTGCATGGCGCTCGTCATCATGATAGCGACAGTGGTGCGCGTGGTCATGGTCAAGCTCTGGGATTCCACCAGCGTGAATCCAGATTATGTCCAGTCGGTCTATGACACCCATTCGGAGCGCCGATGGTCTGGAAATGCCGCACGCCAGCCCGAGCTTGATTTGGCGACTCTGGTCCCGGCTTCAGGATCCACTTCAGTTTCTGTGTCCGCCGACAGGCTCGATGAGCTGCCGCCACGCACGTCCGTTCTCGATTCGCAGGGGGCCAGCCAAAGCCCTCAGCCGCTCGCAGTCGCGGCTTCGTCCCGCTCGGGTTTCGATGACATCGAGTCGAAGCGCACGCTCATCGAAGCCACGGTGCGCGGTTTTTTCGATGCCGCAACGATCGACGAAAAACTCCAATTCGTGCGCGATCCCGAGCGGGTCCGGGCCATGATGGCCAATCACTACGGAGCCCGCCCGCTGGAGCATCGCGAATGGCGGAGCTTGGGATGGCTCCTGCCGGTGAAAGAGCCGGGGTTCCGACTCGGCTACGCACAGGCCATTTTTGCAGATAGTGAACCCGTCAGCCTGATCATTGAGGAGATGCCGGACGGCGGCATCAAGGTGGATTGGGAGAGTTCCGTTCGTTACGGGGAACTCGACTGGAACGAATTCATCCAGACCCGCCCTACTTCGCCCAAGCTTTTTCGCGTTATCGCCTCCAAGCCGGCGGTCTCGCCATCTGACAAAACGCCTCCTGGAACACAGGTTCTGGAGATCAAGCATCCAGATCAGGAGCATGTGATTTACGCCTATTTCGACCCGAAGGACCCCAAGTTTGAGCCCCTCATCGAGCAATTGCAGAACGGCCACTGGAAAGATGTTCCACTGACGCTTCGCCTTTGCTATCCAGGCCCGCTTAACAGCGTGAATGGAGCGAGCATCGCTGAAGTCGAAGGCAAGGGCTGGCTGATATTG
>CAYWZI010000364.1:0-1060 GCA_964462815.1 uncultured Microbacteriaceae bacterium | reverse complement strand
GTTCGCCCGTCTGCTTCACGCGCTTCAGCGTGGCGATCGCTTTGGCTTTGAAATCAGAAACCAGCATGGTTTGCATACCTTGTAAACTATATGGTCAAGTTTACTTGGTCAAGTCGGAAGGGACCGACCTCTAGAGCGGTTAAAGAATTTCTGTAGCCGCGGCACTCTGCGCCGCGAATCTGTTGATCCAACACGCCACAACCATAGTGAAACGGAGATGGCCCTCGGCAAAGTGGTGCGGCTTACACCAAGCCCAAGCGGCTGCGACCTCTCCGAAACTGCCCTAGCCCCAGATACTGGTCGAGCAGGTCGAATCTTTGGGAAACCGGGGGATCCGCAGCCCGCAGCAGATGCGAAATCTCAGCTCCCTTAAACGTCGAGTAGAACCACGGATCACCCATCGGGCCGCTGCTACTCCGGCAGCATGAGAACGGAAATGATCTCTCTTTGGTGGCGGCGGTAAATCCGGAAACCGGCCAATTCCGTTCACGACCGCGAAAAGGCTTTACGCTGTGAAAGACTCCTCGCCCCCGCCACGCAACCGGCCAAGGCAAGGAAGGGTTGGCGATCGCCAGCTTGGCGCATGCACTCCAAAGCTTCTATAACCGAGCTGCCTTGCGAGCGCGCGTTGCGAGACGCGGTCTCTTTGACCCAACGGGCCAAATCCTCCGTCAAGCACACCCTGAGTGTCGTGCTCATCTGGCTAAAGTGCAGGACATCTTTCAGGATCGCAAGTGGATGACGACTTAGCCTGAATTCGACCACGGATTACACCGATCGCACGGATCTTGGGAAATATCTGAATCAGGGGCTGCGTTGAAGACGTGATCAGCAATTAGGAACCCAGTTCGGGTGTTCGTGTCATCAGTGTAATCGGTGGTAAAAATGCTTGCTGCGTGCTGAAACCTCGCCCAGTTTCTTTAACTTACCGCAGCCAAGCGCAGCACACGCCACGCCGCCTCCAGCGAAATCGCGGTGGACATCTTCGAGTCACCCTCACGGCGCTCAGTGAAGACGATGGGGACCTCTTTGATCGTGTAGCCCTGCTTCCACGCGGTGT
>CAYWZI010000363.1:0-1078 GCA_964462815.1 uncultured Microbacteriaceae bacterium | reverse complement strand
CTCACCTTCGGTGCGGGCGCCGTCTACGAGGGCGAGGCCAACATCACCGTGGCCGGCGGCACGTTTGTCACCGAGGCGGAAAACTCCTACACGGGCGACACCGCGATCAGCAACAGCGCGACCTTCAAACTCGGCGGGGCCGGCCAGCTCGGCTCCGGCGACTACGGCGGCAACATCCTCAACGCCGGCTCGGTCATCTTCGACACCACCGCCGACCAAACGGTCTCGGGTGTGATCAGCGGCGCGGGATCGCTCACCCAATCCGGCACCGGCACACTCACCGTCACCGCCGCCAACACCTACACCGGAGTGAACACCATCGGCACGGGCAGCTCTCTGGTGGTGTCTGGCGATGGACGCCTCGGCACCGCGGAGGTGACCAACGATGGATCTCTGGTCTTCGACGCATCCGCCCTCGCGGCACAAACCCTCGCCAACACGGTCAGTGGTTCGGGAACACTGACCAAGACTGGTGATGGTCTCCTGACTGTTTCGGGCAGCAACACCTACAGCGGAAAGACCACCGTTGAAGCCGGCACGCTCCTGACGACATCAACCACCGCACTTGGCACGGGCGCGGTCGATCTGCTGGGCGGCACGCTGAAGCTTGAGTCACAACTCGACATCGGAGCGCTGTTCTGGGACGGCGCGGCAACCATTGCCATCGCCAATCCCGCTGCCGGGCACTTCGTCAACTTGGGCGCGAGCAATCTCACGCTCACCAACTCAACGAACTTCTTTGATTTGACCGGTTTCAGCCCGACCCGCACGCCGGTCAGGCTGATGACGGCCGGCAACATGGATACCAACACTTTTTCGCTGACGGAGTTCGGCGTTGCCAGTTTCTCCGGCAGTTACACACTGAGCATCAGCAACAACTCTTTGTGGATTTCGGTTGCGGATCTGATTGCCACGACCAGCGGAACGACGATTACGGGAACAGAGGACTATCCGGCGGTGGTCTACGAACCAAACGGCCAACTGACCATCGACCCGACCGCGGTCTTGACGATCGATGACGCGGTCGTAATGAGCAACAACAGCACGACGACGGTCAACGGCGCCTTCACCGCGCCTT
>CAYWZI010000362.1:0-1087 GCA_964462815.1 uncultured Microbacteriaceae bacterium | reverse complement strand
GTGGGTCACAGGTGAAATCGGCTTCTCGATTTTACAGAAGAAATTTTACACTACCCCTACGCATCCCCCCCATGAGTTCCCGTGCTTCAAGCGTGTCCCTCAGTTATGAGCGCGATGGTAGTGGGACTGGAGATCGGCATGCCGATCCGTCAAATCCGATCGTCCTCGAGTTGCTGAAGATTGACCCTGTCGAACCGATGACCCATGTCGGCAAGAAGCGATGGAAGCTACCCACTGACGGAACCCCGAGAAAGATCGCGCTCGACTCCGAGGAAGGACGGGGAGCGCACGAGATTGAATTTAAGTTTATGAGTGACACCCACAGTCGTCGAGAACCGGGTCGAAGCGTATACGATTCGTTCGATTGGAGCTTTGAAGTCCGTGTCTCTGGTGGCGGCTTGGCTTGGGATCGAAGCGACCTTGAATTCGAGGCTCCTGCGACCGGCTACGAGGAAAGCGTTCGATACGAATTTCCGGTGACGATGCCGCGCGAAGAATGGAAACGGGTTCGACAAGGGCGCTACTTCGTGAAGTTCGCGGATGGCACTTACGGACGCATTCAATTCGAAATCGACGGTGGCTCCGACCGGAGTCCTCTGTATATGGAATCCTGGCTCAGCTCGAAGCCGGGCTCCCGCAACCTCGCGACGGAGAACATGATCATAAACGTGATCGAAAGCGAGGAGCCGGACCGGTAGCCCATCGCTGGCGCAGAACCAAGCCCCACCCGGGCCGTCCTGCAAACCCGTTCCGTCACGTCTCGTGCTGGTGTGGTGCTGCCAGCGGCTCCGCCGATCCGATGGAAAAGCACCTCGCACGAGCCGCGCCGTCACTACGCGCGCAAGTGGTTCGAGGGGCGGTCGTTGGGCCTCGATGGTCGTTTCTGGCGGCTCGTTCCTCGCACGCCAATCGCTCCCCTCGGCCACTCCCTTCGTTGTGTTGGCGGCGGTCGTCGCGTCCTCTTCCGTCGCCAGTCGCTGGTGCTCCTTTTCGTCGTTGCACTCCTCACGCCGCCGTCCGCTCCTTCCTCCATTCGCTGCGGCGGGAGTGGGCGTGTGCCGGCACTCGTGCGCCTTCGGCGTTTTGT
>CAYWZI010000361.1:0-1089 GCA_964462815.1 uncultured Microbacteriaceae bacterium | reverse complement strand
GGTGGATTCAACCTGCTAAGGAATAAAAACAAGAATGCGGAGAGCGATGGGATACCTCAGCGTTGCGTTGGAAAGAAAAAACAATGCAAAAGCAGAGCCACCGACATCTCCGCGAGGAGGACCGTAAGATCATCTATCGAATGAGGAAAGCCGGAAAAACGCAGCAGAAAATTGCCGAGGTGCTGGGCATGAGCCAGGGCACGATTAGCAAGGAGCTACGCCGCAACCGGGGGCAGCGAAGCTATCGCCCGCGTCAGGCCCAGATGAAGGCTTTGGAAAGGAAGGAGGGCAAGATCCCGCGCCGAAGGATCATCCAAGGCGAGATAGCATTCCGGGTCGAAGAGCGCCTCAGATGCAAGGACAGCCCCGAGCAGATTTCGGGAGCCATGAAGCTTTCTGGTGTCATGCTAAGCCACGAGACCATTTATCGTCATGTGATAGCCGACAAGCGAGCGGGTGGCGATCTATGGTGCAACCTGCGCATCAACGGCAAGCGTCGCTACCGCCACAGAGTGAAAGGCTCGAGGAGCAAAATTCCTGATCGCAAGGGCATTGAGGAACGTCCAGCCGTGGTAGCAAGGCGTGAAAGATACGGAGATTGGGAAGTCGATCTGGTCGCTGGCAGTCAAGGCAGCGGCTATCTGTTGAGCCTGTATGAGCGCAAGAGTCGACTAGGTAAGCTGATGAAGCTTTCCAGCAAGAGTAGCACGGAAACAGCCAACGCGGTCATCGCTGTTTTGAAGGCCTACCGAGTCCATACCATCACTTACGACAATGGGCTTGAGTTTGCCGAACATGGCAGGATTGAAGAGGCGCTTGGTGCAGCGGGCTATTTTTGCAAGCCCTATCACAGCTGGGAGAAAGGCGGCGTTGAGAACTTCAACGGGTTGGTGCGTCAGTACTTCCCGAAGGGTTGTGACATGCGCCTGATCACCCGAGAAGCTCTTGCCGCTGTTGAGAAGGAGCTCAACAGCCGTCCAAGAAAAACCCTAAAGTACCGTCGCCCCATAGACCACGAACACAAATTCGCAGCTTGAGTGATCCTCATTTTTTCCGCTACAAATTATTCCTTAGAACTTTGAATTTGCC
>CAYWZI010000360.1:287-1096 GCA_964462815.1 uncultured Microbacteriaceae bacterium | reverse complement strand
AGCGAGCGCAGGGCGGTGTACTCGGGCCCCATCGAAGCGCGCGTCTTGATCCACTCGGGCTTCTTCTCGATGGGCGTCTGGGCGTTGCGCACCTCGAGGCGCAATAGCTTGCGGCCTTCTGCGGGGTGTGTGGCGGGCGTCGTAGTCATGACGTGGCTCCTTGAGAGACGACAGCGAGTGGTTCTGGTGACGCGACGCCGACGACGTCGTGCACGAGCGGTCCGAAGTGGCGCTCGATGAGCGGAATCACGTCCGCGGGGGTGATCGTACGGCCGAGTTCGCGACTGATCGAGGTGACGCCCGCGTCGGCCAGGCCGCACGCGACGATCGCGTCGTAGGCGTCAAAGCCGTTCGAGCAGTTGAGAGCAAAGCCGTGCATCGTCACACCTTGGGCCACGCGAATGCCGATCGCCGCGATCTTCTCGGTGCCGCGCATCCACACACCGCTCCGACCGTCGACCCGGTCGGCGCCCTCGATGCCGAGATCGGTCAGCACCGCGATGAGCATGCCTTCGAGGCAGCGCACGTAGCGGACGACGTCGACGGGCTCTGCGAGTCGCATGATCGGGTAGCCGACAAGCTGGCCCGGACCATGCCACGTGATCTTGCCGCCGCGGTCAACCTCGACAACGGGGGTGCCGTCGGTGGGCCGTTCGTGGGGCTCGGTACGTTTCCCCGCCGTGTAGACGCTCTCGTGTTCGAGAAGCATGACGGTATCGGGCGCCCGGCTCTCGGCGACGGCGGCATGCAGGGCACGCTGCTGGTCGAGACCCGACAAGTACGGCACGGAGTTGGCGCTTAGCCCCGTG
>CAYWZI010000360.1:0-277 GCA_964462815.1 uncultured Microbacteriaceae bacterium | reverse complement strand
ACCGTAGGCTGATCGCGTGACGGACTCCTCTGCACCCTCGGTCCCCGACTGGCCCGGCCAACGACTGGGCCTGCCCGAAACGGGCCCGCGCTCCGTCGGGCGGTTCGGACGGCGATTGGGCGCACTCGCGATTGACTGGGCGATCGCGGTCGCGATTTCGGCCGCATTCTTCGGTTATGACTCGCTCGTGACGTTGCTCATCTTCGTCGGCTTGCAGGTGCTCATGACGGTCATCGTCAACGCGAGCATCGGGCACGCCATCCTCGGGCTTCGGGTC
>CAYWZI010000359.1:856-1097 GCA_964462815.1 uncultured Microbacteriaceae bacterium | reverse complement strand
GAACGCTTGTACTGCGTGGGCGGGCTTATTCCACGTTCTGGATCTGCTCTCGCATTTGTTCGATCAGCACTTTCAGTTCTACCGAGGCCTGGGTGGTTTCGGTGGAAACCGATTTGGAGCCTAGTGTATTGGCTTCGCGGTTCAGCTCTTGCATCAGGAAGTCCAGGCGTTTGCCGACCTGGCCACCGGTTTTCAGGATGCGGCGTACTTCTGCCAAGTGGGTCGTTAGGCGCTCCAGCTC
>CAYWZI010000359.1:0-846 GCA_964462815.1 uncultured Microbacteriaceae bacterium | reverse complement strand
ACAGGGCAAACTCTTGCTTGATGCGATCGTCGTCTACGTTGCCCAGGGCCTCTTGCAGGCGTGCGGCCAACCTGGTGCGGTAAGCTTCCAGAATCACCGGCAGGCGTGGTTTAACGTCTGCGATAATGCGGTCCATGCCGCTGATGCGGTCTTGCAGTACCTGGGCCAGTTTGCTGCCCTCGCGCCCGCGGGTATCACGGAAGTCGCCCAGGACGGCGTTCAGGCCTTCCAGGCACAGCTGGTGCAGCACTTCCGGCGCTAGCGAGTTCGATTTGAGCACGCCGGGCCAGCGCAGCAGCTCGCCCATGCCCAGGTCGCGTACTTGCGGGGCCAGCTCGCGTACTTCGGCACTAATCGCCAGCAGGCGTTGTACGGTGTCGCGGTTCAGCTCCAGCTGTGGGGTATCATTGTCGGTCTGGTTCAGGCCGATACGGCATTCCACTTTACCGCGGGTCACGCGGCCGCCGATCAGCTCGCGCAATTGCGGTTCGATAATGCGCAGCTCTTCCGGCAGGCGCATTTGCACGTCAAGATAGCGGTGGTTGACTGCACGCAGTTCAATCGATAGCAGGCCGCCCGGAAACTCGCGGGTGGTAGAGGCAAAGCCTGTCATGCTTAAAATCATGGGGGCTCCCGAAACAGAATGGAAAATTGGAAACAGACCCCGGATCGTTCTATCGATCCAGAGGCTGGCACACTATAACAATGGACACTACGCAATCCAAGCAGCGAGCACTGCCGGTAGGCACCCGGCTAGAAGATTACACCGTGGTGCGCAGCCTGAGCTCCGGCGGCTTTAGCGAGGTTTACCTGGCGCTGGACCAGTACGACCGCAAATACGCTATT
>CAYWZI010000358.1:0-1104 GCA_964462815.1 uncultured Microbacteriaceae bacterium | reverse complement strand
AAATCGGCGCCGAGGTCTGCGTGTGGCAGGACGGCCGCGAGGTGCTGCGTTTCGGCGGCGGATGGCGCGATGCCGCCCAAACGCAACCGTGGACCGAAGACACGCTCGTCTTCTGCTGGTCGGCAACCAAAGGTCCGGCCTCAGCTTGCGCCTTGCATGCTTTGCAGGAGGCGGGAGTCACTCTGGACGCGCGGGTGGTTTCCGTCTGGCCGGAATTCGGCGCCGCGGGAAAGGAGCAGATCACGTTGTCCGAGCTTTTATCCCACCGCGCCGGCCTCGCCGTGCTTGAGCAGACAGGCCTCGATGTTTTCGATCTGGAAGGCGTGGCTTCCGCGCTGGCGGCGCAAGCTCCGAACTGGCAACCGGGCACGGCGCATGGTTACGCGCCGCGAACTTTCGGGTATTTGCTCGATGCGATCGTGCGGCGCACGGCTGGTATGCCGCTCGGCGACTACTGGCGTAAAACGTTCGGCGATCCGCTCGTGCTGGCATTCTGGATCGGTCTGCCTCCCGAACTGGACAGCCACATGGCGCGCATGCACGCGGCGCGTGTCGAGGATCTGAAAGAACCGGGGCCTTTCGAAAAAGCGCTGGCCGATCCGGCGACCTTGACCGCGCGATCCTTCGCGCAGCCGGCGGGTCTGGCCGGGGCCGCGGCGACGAACCGGCCGGAAGTCTGGCGTGCCGCCATCCCGTCCTTCGGCGGCATCGGCAACGCTCGCTCGCTCGCGCGTTTTTACGATCGCTTGGCCGCAGGGGAGTTTTTCCGCGGGCCATGGCTCGAGGCATCGGCCCGCCGCGCAAGCAACGGACCCGATCTCGTGCTGCAGCAACCGACGGCATTTTCCGCCGGCTTCATGGTGGATCCGCTCGATGGGTCCGGTGCCAAACTGCGCGCCACCTTCGGTCCGTCGGTCAACGCTTTCGGTCACCCCGGCGCCGGCGGCAGCCTCGCTTTTGCCGACCCGGACAACCGGATCGGTTTTGCCTATGTGATGAACCGCATGGAAAATGGCGTCCTGCGCGAATCGCGCCCGGCGCGGCTCGTTCGAGCACTCTACGGAATGTCATGATTGCCAAAACAGAAACCTTCGAAGTCCGCAC
>CAYWZI010000357.1:0-1105 GCA_964462815.1 uncultured Microbacteriaceae bacterium | reverse complement strand
ATACCGCACCTTCATGCGGTGCGAGGCGTAAGGTGCGATGACCTGTAGACGCGAGGCATCGATTTCGGCAACGCCTGCGGAAAAAGCTTCATCGCTGCCCTCGGCATTGCCGGACCGGAATCGCAAGCAGACGAATTCCCGAGCTAGGCGGTTGGCAAACCCTCGCGCCAAGGCTGCGTTGCGTGCACTGATAGCCCGTCGTCCTTCCAACAGAACGACAGGCGAATCGCCAACAGCGAGCTTTCGAAATTCCTGGAGAGTCATGAGTCTTTGCGCTCCGGCTGGTGTTTTTCGTCACTCACTATTCGTGATCCAGAATATGCGCCCAAGCTACTCCTGTTCTGCCGAGGCCTGCGCTGCAATGGATGAGCACGGGTTTGGGAAGTTCGCGATAAGCACCCAGGACAGCGTCGAGATGATCGGGGCTTAATGGAGGGATGGAGTGGTCCCGCGTTGGAATGTGCCGGACCTCAAAGCCCGCTGTGCGGTAAATGCCGAGCAAGTCACCGTCCGGATAAAGACACAGGTGCTCCTCATCGAGCAGGCAGATGATCGAGACGATGCCAGCTGCCTGGGCGGCATCAATCCAGATTTGCACATCGCCCATGCCGACGGGAACATTCGCCCCGCCCGAGTATCCCGGGCGGGCAGCACGATAGAGCAGGTTGGGAATAACAGGTGTCATGAGGGCCCGCCGGGCGGGCAGTTGGCAGTGTTCAGTGTTCGGTTTTCAGTGGGAAGGGGTTTGTGTGTCATAAGCGGCAAAGCCGCTGTGGCGAGTCACTTGTGGCGAGTGGCGAGAGCGGGAGGAACGAAGCGGACAGTCTGCCGCGCAGGGGATCCCGCTCCCAATCATCATCTCCGAGCCCGGCGGATCAATCGCCGTTGGCAATGCGCTCGGCATCGAAATTGGAAAGGCCGGCTTTCTTGAAGCGGATCTGTGCTTTCTTGATGTCGTAAGGCACGCGGCGGAATTCCACACGGTCCAAACCCGGTTGATAGATCACACAGCAAGCACGCGGGTCATCGTCTCGCGGTTGGCCCACGCTTCCGACGCCGATGGCGTAGCGGCAGTCGGGATCCAAGGTGATCGGACCTTCACCGG
>CAYWZI010000356.1:0-1105 GCA_964462815.1 uncultured Microbacteriaceae bacterium | reverse complement strand
ACCTACCTGCGTCCAGACGGTCGGCTCAGTGGGGCTATCCGGTGCCGTGTAGAAGCGAACCGTTCTGCCATTGGAGCCGTTGTTGACATCGAGCGTTGCTTTGATCCAGTACGCCTGCCCATCGACGAGACCAGTCAGCGCAGGTGGTGGACCGTCCGTGTACACCTGCGTAACAGCCGAGCCATCGACCGACCAACCCAGCTCCAGATAGGGACCGGGCACGAGTCGCAGATAGTACGAAACTTGATTCGCCGTGCCAGGCTGCACCACCTTGTTGATGATGAGCTGATTCGTGCTCGGGTTCCAACTGTCGGCAGCGAAGCGCGTCACGATCTCTAGGTCACGGTCACGTTCGATCCGTGCCGCTCCCTGCGTGGTCACCGTGGCGAGATTGGCACTGCCCTCGGTGAACGTCGAGGCGAACTGGAGTTGCCGAGTGAAGTCGGCGTCGAACGCCTTCGTGCCGGAGGTGAGGTTGCCTCGGATAATCGCCCGGTAGACGCGTCCTGCTGCGTTTATGGCAGCTCGTTGTCCGATCTGCAAGATAGCTGCGCCATCAAAAATAGACGTAACGCCAGCCTGAGTAATAGTGGTGCCGATCTGAGTCCAGGTAGTTGGCTCCGACTCAGAGTCTGCCGCATAGAAGAATCGAATATCTCGGCCTCCTGCCCCGTTGTCTACATCGAGGGTGGCACGAATCCAGTAGATCTGTCCGTCGCTGAGCGGGGGAGCGACAGAACTTGTAGCGTTGTTGCTAGCGACGTTGTCGTTGCTCCAGTTCAGCTGGATAGTTCCTGTTGTTGACACTCGCAGCAAATACGATATATCAGGACTGCCTCCAGTCCACTTCGCAAGCAGAGGCTGCTCCGTGCCGGGCGTCCAATCATTCAGCGAAATACGGATACGAAGATCAAGATCACCAGTGATCGAAAGCGCAGCCGAATCGGGAGCAGACCACGCTGCATTGGCCACCCCAGGCAAGAAGCCGTAGGTGGTGCCGTCCACGATCTGTGCTCCGTTGCCGACCAGGGAGACGAGCTTGCCGGTGGACTCGATGAAGCCACGGGAGCCGAGAGCCTGCTGCGTGAAGTCGGCATCGAACACG
>CAYWZI010000355.1:0-1108 GCA_964462815.1 uncultured Microbacteriaceae bacterium | reverse complement strand
CTTGGTCTCGATGCCGAGGCTCAGGGGGGTGACGTCGATGAGCAGAACGTCTTTGCGCTCGCCCTTCAGCACGCCAGCCTGGAGGGCAGCGCCAACGGCAACGACCTCATCGGGGTTGACGCCCTTGTTGGGCTCCTTGCCGCCCGTGAGCTTCTTGACGAGCTCGGTGACGGCGGGCATGCGGGTCGATCCACCGACGAGCACGACGTGCGCGATGTCGGCGACCTTGACGCCCGCCTCGCGAATGACGTCTTCAAACGGCTTCTTCGTGCGGTCGAGCAGGTCGCTCGTGAGCTCTTCGAACTTGGCGCGCGTCAGCGTCTCGTCGAGGTTGGCGGGGCCGTTCTCGGTGAGCGAGAGGTAGGGCAGCTGAATGCTCGTGCTCGTCGAGCTCGAGAGTTCCTTCTTGGCCTGCTCCGCGGCCTCCTTGAGACGCTGCTTGGCGATCTTGTCAGAACTGACGTCGACGCCCGTGGTCTCTTTGAAGCGCTTGATCAGGTAGTCGACGACGCGGGAGTCCCAGTCGTCGCCACCGAGGCGGTTGTCGCCGGCGGTCGACCGCACCTGGATGGTGCTGAAGTCGTCGTCTTTGCCCACTTCGAGCAAGCTCACGTCGAAGGTTCCGCCACCGAGGTCGAAGACCAGAATGAGCTCGTCTTCTTTGCCCTTGTCAAGGCCATAGGCCAGGGCAGCCGCGGTGGGCTCGTTGATGATGCGCAGCACGTTGAGGCCCGCGATCTCGCCCGCCTCTTTCGTCGCTTGGCGCTCAGCGTCGTTGAAGTAGGCGGGCACCGTGATGACGGCGTCGGTGACGCTCTCGCCCAGGTACTGTTCCGCATCCCGCTTCAGCTTCGCCAAAATGCGCGCGCTGATTTCTTGCGGGGTGTACTTCTTGTCGTCGATCTCTTGCTTCCAGTCGGTGCCCATGTGGCGCTTGACGCTCGCGATGGTGCGGTCGACGTTGGTGACGGCCTGGCGCTTCGCGGTCTCGCCGACGAGCACCTCGCCGTCTTTCGTGAAGGCGACAACCGATGGGGTCGTGCGAAAACCCTCGGCGTTCGCGATGACGGTGGGTTCTCCACCTTCGAGTACAGAGACGACGGAGTTG
>CAYWZI010000354.1:0-1108 GCA_964462815.1 uncultured Microbacteriaceae bacterium | reverse complement strand
CTCTACACGCCGCACTTGGCCTACGCTCTGGGGCACTAGAACGGTCTGGGATTATCTGTAGCCGCTGAACTCTGTGCCGCGAGTCACTGCGCCCAGCGCGCCACAGAGTGGCGCGGCTGCACCAAGCGGCGGCAAAGACCCCGCCGCTACAATGTTTGCCGCTCTGCCTGCGTCTTCCGCCAGAACCGCAAGACCAGGAGCACCGCGGCAAACAGCAGGCCCCAAGCTAGGCCGGTCCACATCCCGGCCGCACCCTCGCCGCGGCCGAAGGTCAGCCACGCACCAAGCGGAAGTGCGATCACCCAGTAGGCGACGAGATTGATCCACATCGGAATCTTCGTGTCGTGCAAACCGCGCAATAGTCCCGAGCCGACCACCTGCACGCCGTCCACCAACTGGAAAATCGCCGCGATGATCAGCAGCTGCGCGGCAATGGCAATGACCGGCGGGTCGCTGACAAAAGCCCGTGCGATGGCCGGACCGGCGACGATGAGAATCACGGTGAAAGCCGCCATGATGACCACGCCGAGCAACCATGCGCCCGCACCGATCGGTCGCAGCAAGTTGCGGCGTCCGCCGCCCAGCGCCTGACCGATCCGCACTGTCGAAGCCATGGCCACGCCGAGCGGGAACATGAATGTCGTCGAAGCGCAGGTGATGGCGATTTGGTGCGCAGCCAGCGGCACGGCACCCAGCCGCCCGATAAGCAGCGCCGCCGCGGAGAAGGCGCCGACTTCACTCATCAACTGGAGCCCGACCGGCGTCCCCAACCGCAGCAGAGCCGCCTGCTCCCGCCACCATGCGCTATCCAGTTTCCACGCCTCCGACGGCGCGCTGCTGGCCGCCAGGACGAACCACGTCATGGCGGCAAAGGTCGCCACGCGACTGATCAACGTGGCCCAACCGGCCCCGGCCAAACCCATCTCCGGGGCGCCGAGGTTGCCGAAAATGAGCACCCAGTTGAGAAACACATTGAGCCACACCCCGGCGAACATGATCCAAAAAGCCGGCCAAGGCCGCGATTGGCTCTCGAGGTAATTGCGCGCCGTCGCCGTCAACCATGCGGGGATCAACGACCATGCCACGATGATGGTGTAAGCCTCGGCTT
>CAYWZI010000353.1:0-1111 GCA_964462815.1 uncultured Microbacteriaceae bacterium | reverse complement strand
AGGTGCCTGGCACTGAGCAAGATGCACCAGACGCCGGGCTGCCAGCGCACATCCTGGAAAACATGCGCCCAGCCTGGCTGGTCAATATCCACCAGCCACACATCGCCCGCCTGCTGCTGGGCCAGTGCGCAGACCGTGGCGCCGACCCCGGCAAAAGTCTGTACCGGCAACGCCATGGCGGCAAACTGGCGCTGCAGCACAACCGTCAAGGTTGGCCGCACCCCATACAGGTGCACGCGGTTTACCGCCAGTGGCCCGGCTTGTTTCAGCCCGCCGCCTGCCGCTAGCGGCAGGGTAAAGCTGAAGGTGCTGCCCACGCCGGGCTGCGAGACCACATCGATACACTCCCCGCCCATCAGCCGAACCAGCTGGCTGGAAATCACCAGGCCCAGGCCGGTACCGCCGTAGCGGCGCTGGGTAGACACATCGGCCTGGCTAAAGGGCTGAAACAAGCCCTCTTGCTGGCTGCTGTTCATGCCAATACCCGTGTCGCTGACACTAAAGTACCAGCCACCGTCATGCGGGCGAACGCGCAGGATGATTTCGCCTTCGCGGGTAAATTTCACCGCGTTGCCCAGCAAGTTCAGCAATACCTGCCCCAGGCGTAACGAGTCGCCTACCAGCACAGGCGGCACGGTCGGGTCGATATCAAACACCAGCTCTACCGGCTTGCCCTCCAGGCGCATGGACAGCATGTCGGCCAGCGAGCCCAGTACGTCCTCCAGGTCGAACGGCACCTGCTCTACCTGCATGTGGCCGGATTCGATCTTGGAATAGTCCAGAATGTCGTTGATGATGTCCAGCAACCCGCGCGCCGAGCCCAGCAGCTTTTGCAAAAACTGCCGGGTACGCTCGGGCAGGGTGTCGCGCAAAGCCAGGTCGGCCATGCCGATGATGGCGTTCATCGGGGTGCGGATTTCATGGCTCATATTGGCCAGAAATGCGCTTTTGGCGGCTGCCGCGGCTTCTGCGGCCAACCTGGCGGCCTCCATCTGCTGCACCAAGGCTTTCTGCTCGCCGATATCTTCCTGGACGCTGATAAAGTGCGTTAGCCGCCCTGCACTATCGCGCAAGGGCGAAATCATCTGCATCACCCACAGCTCGCTGCCGT
>CAYWZI010000352.1:0-1130 GCA_964462815.1 uncultured Microbacteriaceae bacterium | reverse complement strand
ATCTCGGCCGCCATTAACTCAGCCGGCCTGGACGTTGCCGCCTCGGTAGTGAATAGCGGTGCCGAAGGTTACAAACTGGCACTCACCAGTAAAAACAGCGGTAACGCTGGCGCTTTTAGCCTGTCGGGTGGTGCAGCACTGGGCGTAGGCTTTCTGGATTTTGACCGCACCAGCAGCGATGCGGCCAACCTAGCCAAGCGCACTGCCGCCCCCAGCGATGCCGTCATGACCATCAACGGGGTCACGGTGACTGCTTCAAGTAATAAAGTCAGCGGGGTGATGACCGGGCTGGACGTGACGCTGTATAAAACCGGTGCCGCCACACTCACGGTGACACGGGACAACGACACGGTCCTGAAAAACGTGCAGGCCTTTGTAGACGGTTACAATAAAATCGATGCGCAGGTCGACGAGATGTACAAACAGACCGGCTCAACCGTCACCGATGCCTCCGGCAAAACCATTGGCACCACCTCCCGCGTAGACGGCTCGGTACGCATGCTGATGCAGTCGCTCTCCAATGAACTGAATACCGGTATTAGCGGGCAGGACCTGTCCAGTGGCTTTGGCTTTATGAGCCAGATTGGTATCAGCCTGCAAAAAGACGGGACACTGAAACTGGACAGTGAAGTGTTTAAAAAAGCGCTCGACAAAGACCCGGTGGCGGTAGCCAAAGTGTTCAGCAACCAGAATGAGGATGGTTTCGCTGACCGGCTGAACAAAAAAGTCAGCGACATGCAGGGCACCGAAGGCATGCTGCAAATGCGTACTACCAGCTTAAACCAGCAAGTGCGCTACGAAACTCAACGCCAGCAGCAAATACAGGCAGCGCTGGATGACAAACAAAAAGCCCTGCTGGGCCAATATTCACGCTTGGACGCAGCGCTGGCAAAAATGAAAATGCAAAGCAGCTACTTGTCCGCTGGTCTCTAATGTCAGGCCGTACCGAGGAAATTAAGTAATGAACCGACTGGCGCTACAGCAGCTCAATAAAGCCTATAAACAGGATGCCCTGGAGGCTTCGGTATATGGCGCAAGCCAGGTAGGGCTGATCGTCATGCTGTACGAAGGGGCCATTACCGCCCTGCAAAAAGCTCAGCAGGAGATCGCACAGAACAATTACATCGAGA
>CAYWZI010000351.1:0-1131 GCA_964462815.1 uncultured Microbacteriaceae bacterium | reverse complement strand
AAACCGAGGAAAGCAAAGTCAGCATGATGCCGCCCGGCCTGCTCTACATGCTCACCGAAGACGACATCCTCGACCTCATGGCCTACCTGCTCAGCCAGGGGAACCCTGAAGATCCGATGTTCGAGAATTAGCGCGTCCCTGGCACCCGGCTGGCGGCGGGAATCCGCAGCAGCGTTCGCGGTCGAGACCGCTTCGCTTCGACGCACCAATAAAAAAAGCTCAGGCGAGTCGCCTGAGCTTTTTTGTCGGAAGAGGTTAGTTCGCAGGGTTACTTCGCCTTCTTGGCAGCTTTAGCTTCGGCCTTCGGCTTTTCAGCCGTTGCTGCCTTTTCAGCCTTCACCTTGGCCCAGCGGGCTTTCTGAGCCGCGGCGATGCGACGACGACCGGCATCGGAGATGTTGGGTTTGCGGCGGGCAGGCTTGGGAGCTTTGGCTGGTTTGACGGCTTTCGGCGTCTTGGCGGCCTTCACGGGTGCCGATCCGCCACCACCCAGAAGGCGGGCGAGGTCCGCCTGCATCGCGGTGATTTTATCCTGAAGGTCGGCTGCGCGGCGAAGATCGGCGGCGGTAAGTTGAACTGGTTCTGATTTTTTTGCCATAGAACCATTGGTTATGAAGCCATTAGCCTCATTGTCAAGACATCAGTAAATGGCGATTCACCAAGCTGGCTCGGCGTGCATGGCATACGAGACGTCAAATGCACCGCATCGGGAAGGTTCCGGCTCGTCGTAATGAGAGATGGATTCAACGACGGCACGAACCGCGCTGATTGCGGAGCCGTCTCCACAACGAACCATCAGGACACGCCTGCGCGGCAGGCTGTGGAGATACACGCAACCTCCTTCATGCCGCTGAACGATTTCGATGCAGTCGCCCGCACCGGAGCGCCGGCCTAACTCCGCCGCAGCCGCGAGCGTGGCGTGCCCCAAGACAAGAACGGCTGCGCTGGGCGGATCGATTTCGCCATCGAAGTCGAGCAGACGTCCGGTGTCATCGGCCACAGCCGCCTGATGGACGCCCGGAATGGCGGTGAGAGCTGAAAGATTCATGATGGGGGAGGTGGAGTCTGATCAGGCGGCGAGCGCGTGAGTAGGCAGTACGAGGGCGGAGCCCCCTTCCCCGCCTGCGGACT
>CAYWZI010000350.1:0-1137 GCA_964462815.1 uncultured Microbacteriaceae bacterium | reverse complement strand
CGAAGAATGACCCGCGATCTTCACGCGGCGTGAACTCTTCCGGGATCGTCTTCATCAGGAAGAAGCACAGCCCGGCCAAACCGATCACGACCGGAATCGTCGTCGCAGGAAAGTGCAGCGCCACCACCAGCACACGCCGGTAGCCGCGCTGCACCCACTCGAAAAAGCGGGCGAGCCCTCGCGCGAGCAGGCCGTCCCCTTCCCGGCCGCGCATGATTTTCGACGCCAGCATCGGCGACAACGACAGCGCCACGAAGCCGGAAAAAACGACCGCCACCGCTAGCGTTACGGAGAATTCCGAAAACAGCCGCCCCGCGTCTCCCGGCATGAAGGTGATCGGCAAAAACACCGCCAGCAGCACCAGCGTGGTCGCCACGACGGCGAACCCGACCTGCCGCGTGCCGCGATAGGCCGCCACGAGCGGCTTTTCGCCCGTCTCGATACGGCGGTGGATGTTTTCCAGCACCACGATGGCGTCATCCACCACCAGGCCGATCGCCAGCACGAGCGCGAGCATGGTGAGCGTGTTGATCGTGTAGCCCAGCGCATCCAGCGCCATGAAGGTGGCCAAAACGGACACGGGAACGGCCACCGTCGGCACCAGCACCGCCCGGAAGCTGCCGAGGAAGACAAAAATGATAACCACGACGAGAATCACCGCGATGATCAACGCCCGATAGACCTCGTGAAGCGACTCCTCGACGAACACGCTCATGTCGTAGCTGTTTTCGAGCTTCATGCCTTCCGGCAGCGACTCGCGCACGCGCTCAGCCTCGTCACGCACGGCCTTCGCCACGTCCAGCGTGTTCGCCCGCGACTGACGCACGATGCCGAGCGAGATCATCGACACGCGATTGCCGCGAAAGGTCACGCGCGCCTCTGACGAGCCGAGTTCGACACGCGCCACTTCGCCTAGCCGCACCTGGTAGCCGCTTTCACCGCGTGCGATGACCAGGCGCTCAAAGTCCTCCGGCGTTCGGTATTCGCGATTGATGCGCACGGTGAACTGCCGGTCCAGCGACTGCACCGCACCTGCCGGCGGATCAATGTTTTCACGCCGCAGCGCATCCTCCACGTCGTTGACCGTGAGCTGCCGCGCCGCCAGCGATTCGCGATCCAGCCAGATGCGCAGTGCAT
>CAYWZI010000349.1:0-1144 GCA_964462815.1 uncultured Microbacteriaceae bacterium | reverse complement strand
TTCCAAGCGATCACCGCTTTGGCCCGCGCGCCGCCCGCCGAGGTGCCCACGCGCAGAATATCGCGCAGCGCCCTCTCCTTCCCCGCATCGTGGAAGTGTCCCATCAAATCGCCCCGGTGCGTCAACACCTCGCTCGCCAAGCGCACGAGCGCATCAACCTGAATCTTCGACGCCTTGCGCGGCTTCGGTCCAAGCGCCGGAGCGAACTCCAACGCTCCCATCCCGCGGCTCCCCGTGTAGCAAAGGCGCTCCACCGCGCTGAAGCTATCCGGGGTGCGCCCCCGCGTCGCCAGCCAAGCGTCGATCAAAGCATTGCCGAATTTGTCCGGCAAAGAGTCAGCCAGCAGCCCCGGTAATCCGTGAAATGCCGCCCGCGCCAAGGCGGGAAATTCGTAGACGCGCTCGCTGAGCGGCATCACCAGTGGCGAAACTTCGATGCCACTTTGCGCGAAATCCGCGTCGTATTGGAATGCCGCCACTTCCCTGCCTTCGTCGAGCGAGACGGCACCGATCGTTCGACCCCAGAGTTCGACTTTCGCGATCACGCCGGCTCACCCCAGGTCCATTTCTTCGGCACGGTCGCAACCTTCTTGCGCGTGGCGCGTTGCCGTTCGCGACCTTTTGTTTTCAACAGCGCCATCGGACCAGGCACCGCCTCGGGGAGAAGGGCGTCAAAACGATCAAGCAAGTCCAGCGCCCGGCACACTCGAAAAAACCCCGACAGTTGAGTCGCCACCTCACCGGCTTCCAAGCGCTGCAACGTGCACTTCGAAACACCCGCCTCTTGAGCCAACTCGATCTGGGTCATGTTCTTTTCCAGACGGGATGCCGCTAATCGACGCCCCACTTCTTCAAGTATTGTTTCGTCTGCGAGAGTGCGTTCGATTTTCACAGCGCATATTATGTGATGCTTTGCATCGCTTATGTCAAATAAAACATCACAAGATATGCTTTAATATATATTGCTAAGCGAGAACAGGCTCTGTCATTTGGAGGACAACCATCTTCTCCGAGCCGCCAGAAAAACCGGAAAAAATTTTCGGCCTGGGACAGCGGATGTCCTACCCCCTTTGTTGAACTGGGGGCGTGAAAAATAAAAATCCCAATCCCAACCACAACATCTGGAACAACAACGGCACCTGGT
>CAYWZI010000348.1:0-1153 GCA_964462815.1 uncultured Microbacteriaceae bacterium | reverse complement strand
GACCACGGCAGCATGTTCGGCGCCTTCGACTTTTGGAAGACGGCGACCGACGAGGGCATCAAGCCCATCATCGGCATTGAGGCGTACTTGACACCGGGCACGAATCGCACCGACAAGACACGGGTGAAATGGGGTGTCGGCGGCGAAGATGACGTTTCGGGGTCGGGCGCATACACCCACCTCACGATGCTGGCTGCCTCGACGACGGGCATGCACAACCTCTTCCGCATGTCATCTCTCGCCTCGATCGAGGGCTACTACTTCAAGCCCCGGATGGACCGCGAGCTGTTGAGCCGGTACAGCGCGGGCGTCATTGCCACGACCGGTTGCGTGAGCGGCGAAGTTCAGACGCGACTGCGGTTGGGCGAATACGACAAGGCGCGCGAAGCCGCGGCCGAATTCCGCGACATCTTCGGAGCAGAGAACTACTTCGTCGAGATCATGGACCACGGTCTTGCGCTCGAGCGCCGAACCATGACCGACCTCATCAGGCTCGCGAAAGACCTCGGGCTTCCCCTCGTTGCGACGAACGATCTGCACTACACGCATGCGGGCGATGCCGGATCACACGCGGCCCTCCTGTGCGTGCAGTCAGGCAGCACTCTCGATGACCCCAACCGCTTCAAGTTCGACAGTGATGAGTTCTACCTCAAGACACCTGCGCAGATGCGCGAGTTGTTCCGCGACTACCCAGAAGCCTGCGACAACACGTTGCTCATTGCCGAGCGCGCCGAGGTCGCTTTCGATACGTCCGCGAACTACATGCCCCACTTTCCCGTGCCCGACGGAGAGTCGGAAGACAGCTGGTTCACGAAAGAGGTCGAGCGCGGGCTCACCGTGCGGTATCCGGGTGGAGTTCCGGATGCTGTCCGCGCGCGCGCGGAGTACGAGATCGGCGTCATCACGCAGATGGGCTTCTCGGGGTACTTCCTCGTCGTTGCCGACTTCATCAACTGGTCGAAGACGAACGGCATCCGCGTGGGCCCGGGCCGCGGCTCGGGTGCCGGATCGATGGCGGCCTACGCCATGCGCATCACCGACCTCGATCCGCTCGAGCACGGCCTCATCTTTGAACGCTTCCTGAACCCCGACCGCGTCTCGATGCCCGACTTCGACGTCGACTTCGACGACCGCCGCCGCGGTGAGGTGATCC
>CAYWZI010000347.1:0-1163 GCA_964462815.1 uncultured Microbacteriaceae bacterium | reverse complement strand
AAAAATTCGAATTTACCGGTCAATCTATCAACCTGTTGAGCGGGCTCAATCCCACCGCGCCTACCACCTATAACATCGACATCGTCCACAAAGTCGGTGCTAGGGAAGGGGGTGACAACTTCGAGCGTCTGGCCAGCATCAGCAACGCCAATCCAGGTGACACCTCTTGGGGCGATATCAACGCCTTCACTGCCGAATTCACCGTTATTCCCGAACCTTCGACTTACGCTCTCTTGGGCCTGGCCGCTGCGGGTCTCGGTGCGCACGTCGTGCGCCGTCGCCGCCGCTAATCGGGCACCCGGTTTTCGGGCAATATTTCAACCACCCGGCCCGCAAGGGCCGGGTTTTTTCATTCCTGCATCAGCTTTTGCGCTTCGGGATGCCCTGAGGCCGCAGCTTTTTGCAGCCACTTTTGTCCTTCCGCCCGCTGTCCGGCGAAACTTTCTCCCCTGAGGTAGAGGGTTGCCAACGCGAACTGAAACTCCGCGTCTCCAGCCTCCGCGTTCGGTAAAGCCATTTCTGCAGCTTTTCTCTCGTCCTTGACCAAGCCGTAGTCTCCATAAGCCGTGGCGCCGGCCAGAAAGAACAGCGCCTCGCGGTGACCGTCCTTGGCTGCACTTTCCAGCCACCCGATTGCCTCGGCGTTGTTGTTGCCTTCTCGGCTGGATTCCAACAAGGCCAGAGCGAGAGCGTGCTTCGCTGGCGTGTAACCTTGCATCGCGGCTTTGCGAAACCAGCTGATGGCCGCATTGCCGTCTGCTGTGGTGCCTTTTCCGTCTGTATACATGAGGGCGAGGCGATACTGCGCCTGATCCAAACCCGCTTTGGCGGCCTGCAGGCAATATTCGAAAGCCTCCAGATCCGATCGGGCCATGCCTCTGCCGGAGGCGGCCAAAAAGGACAATTCCAGCAGTGCGTCCGCGTCGCTTTGCTCCGCTGCCTGGCGCAGAAGTTGGACGCCCTGTTGCACACGGAGCGGATCGTCGGCCGAGGCGACGTAAGCCTTCCCGAGCTTCGTTTGCGCCCAAGCTTCGCCGCGCATGGCGGGTTCGAAGTATTCGCCTTCCGTCATCGCTGGTGCCAGAGCGGTCTGCTGTCGCTCCGGCCGAGAAAGATCGATCAGCTGCTCCTCGACCGGAGGCTGTTGCAAGGTCTGTCCTGAA
>CAYWZI010000346.1:0-1165 GCA_964462815.1 uncultured Microbacteriaceae bacterium | reverse complement strand
CAAGGAGAACATCTACCCCATAGTGGCCGACAACTTCGTGGGCAATCGTCTTCTGGATATCGGCGGTGTTGGAGTGGGCGTTGCCAATAATGACGACCGTGCCGTCAGGAAGGACAGCGCCTTTTATATCTGTATCTATTTTTTTGGGGCTTCTTTCCATTGCCCCGTCGTTGGCTTTGACAAAACCATTTCGGGCGTACCAGTTAATAAGTTCTGGTTGCTTTAAATCTCCAGAAGCAGACGGCATTAAAACTAGCTTTTTATTGTTATTGTCCGCCCAATTAGTTAGGGCTTTGAGTACGTCAGAAGCACGGCCCTTAGCACCCCCCGCTTGCCTATCAAGCCCTGTAAGAAGCACCGCCCCAACTCTGTCAGAGTTTTCAAAAGCTATATCATCGTCTTCAGTAATAAGACGAAGACCCCCAGTAACAGACTCGTTAGAAACGGACCCAGAAGTTTTACCAAAAGAAACGCTGGCTGTTGTATCTGTTGAAGGCTGTAGCTGCGCCTTGACCGAGTCGGGCAGAGCATCGTACGTATAGGCGTACTCAAACTTCACACCCTTCGGCACCTTGACCTTGTCGATGGCGGCTTTGGCTTCTGCTTCAGCGACGGGGGTGCGAGTACTACCACGACGGAACACATTACCGTCCGCATCCATGGAGAACTCGGTGTCGATGCCAGCTTCCCGCAGAACGTCCAGTTCATTGACCGGCTCGGGCACTTCAATCTTTTCTGCTTCTTTAGCGGCAGCACGCTCGGCTTGGCGGATGGCTTGCTCTTGTTCCTTGGTAGCCGGGCGGTTCTCGATGTCGCGGATTTTCTTGGAGATTTGTTCGAACTCTGCTTGTAGCTTGGCTACGTTCGGGAGCTTCTTCTCCAGTTCCTTGCGCTCGGCAACAAGAGCAGCGGCTTCATCTGTTCTACCTTCCCTACGGGCTTGGGCTGCATCAGCAAGAAGTTGCGAACGCTTTCTGGCATTCTCGGATTGTGCCGACAGGATTTGCTGAATCTCACTGCCGCGCTTCTTCAGCTTGGCAAGTTCACGGCCAGCTTGCATCAACTTCGGAACGGCGGCTTCGTAACTAATAGCGCCCTTCTTAATCTTGCCGCGCAGGTCCTTGAGAGTAGCGCGTGCTTCTGCTTTTTCTTTTGGCGTGGCAGT
>CAYWZI010000345.1:0-1166 GCA_964462815.1 uncultured Microbacteriaceae bacterium | reverse complement strand
GTTAGGGAGGCTGCTGGAGAAAGGATTTCTAGCGCCACCTACAAGAAAGCCGTGGCCGCACAGGAATTCTTGGAACGTCTGGAGCCCGTTATCCAGCAGTTCCCCGTCAGCGACAAATTAATCCTGCGCTTTGTCAACCAGAAGATGAAGGCCATGGGTGAGTCCTTGGTTGGCAAATACAACGACTGGTATCGCTCCAGCAGGAAGACCCGCATTGAGATTGAGAAGGCCCTTGCCGAGAAGTTGGTTGCCGACATGAATGTCAGCGATGCCGATGCAATCAATCTTTCCCGCGCCATCATCAAGGACTTCCGAGCCAAAGCAGAGGAACGCCGCGAGAAAGCCCTCGCCCGATTCAAAAAGCCCAAGGAGAAGACCAAACCTCTAGCCCAAAGCCCGCTCAAGAAGTTCTTTGAGTTGGTCAACATTGGAGCAATGACCGATCAGGACGCCTATGAGGTCATGGCCCACCGTTTTGAACTTCCGACTTGGGACCCCAAATTTGCCAAGCAGATCGAAGACATGGCGTTGATCATTCAAGATATGCCAGAGGGTATGGAACGCCGCAGACTAACTCGCAACATGATGGGTGAAATTGCCCGCCGTAAAGGATTTAGCTTGTCTGATCTGGGTTCGGGATTTTTCTATAGCAACATGCTTTCGTCTGTTGAAACTTTCTTGATTAACTTCTACGACACGCTGTTTGGCAACTGGGTCAATGGACTTGCTAGTTCGGTGGCAGACAAAGACTTCGCCCGCCTCAACGGACTCATCTCTGGCTATCGCAAGGGATGGAGAGAGGCGGTTCAGGTCTTCCAAACTGGTCTTCGCATCAACATGCCCCGACTAGAAGAAAAGACACCTCTGACTGTTGAATTGATCAACTACGGGCGCAAGGGCGGGGTGGCACTGGAGTCCACCGAAGGCATGAACGCCATTGCCAAGACCATTCTTGAGTCCCCTCCCGCAGGATTCCTTAACTGGTGGAAATACGTCACCCGCATCATGGAAGCCACCGATGCTCTGAACTACACAGCATCTGCCGAGGGACAGCGTTATGCCGAAGCCGCGAAGATGGCCAAAGACGAGGGGCTGGAAGGAAAAGCCAAGAAGAAGCGGATCAACCAAATCCTAAACTTGGGAGATGATGTCTATCAAGCAGCACT
>CAYWZI010000344.1:0-1178 GCA_964462815.1 uncultured Microbacteriaceae bacterium | reverse complement strand
CGGTCCAATGTCCGTCGCGCTTCAGCGCGGAGCCAACGATGACCGCATCGGCATGTTGCAACATGGCCGCGGCGTTTTCCGCAGTGACGCCGGAACCGACAATGACGGGCAACTTGGTCGCGGCGCGAGCGGAGCTAAGATCGGCGGTCGAAGTTTCGCGTCCGGTCGCTTCGCCGGTGACGATCACTCCATCCGCGCCGAAAAATTCCGCGGCCTTGACCGTCTCGGCAAGGCTGACATCGGCGGTCATGGCATGCGCCGCATGTTTCTTTTTCACGTCCGCCCAAACCGCGACGTGTTCCGCGCCGATTAGTTTGCGGTAGCGCAGAAGCGGGCCCGCACAGGCGTCCATCCAGCCTTCGTCAGCCACGTGGCCGAAGACAAAACCCTCGGCGCGGATAAAATCGAGCCCGGCGGCCAAAGCGATGGCCAGCGCGGCATCGTTGGCCCCGGCCAGCACCTGCACACCGCAGGGCAAGTCGGTCGCCTCGTTGATCGCGCGGCACACGGCGGTCATGGTCGCGACGACTTCGGGTCCCACCTCGCGTTTGAGGTAAGGAATATCGTGCATGTTCTCGATAAGGATGGCATCGCAACCGCCTTCGGCCAGCGCCCAAACCTCCTGCACGGCAGACTGGACCAGTTCGTCGACCGATTGCGACGCCCGCGGCGTGCCGGGCAACGCCCCGACATGGACCATGCCGATGAGGGCTTTGGGCGGGAGATTCATTTGACCCGGATCGGGACCTTGTAGATGGCGTCCCACGCGTCCATCTCCTCAAAAGTCTTGAACCTGAAAACTCCTTTCGGATGGGCCAACCGGATTTTTGGCAATGAATTGCGAGCCAATTGACTCGGGCGAGTGACTTCCGGAACGGATTGGTCGCCAAGCTTCTGCCTTTCTGGCCGCTGCTGATCAGAGGTTGGCATGATCCGACCTTATATAGCGAAGGCGGCTGTGGCAACGACCCCAGACGGACAAACGTCGATTACCTGTTCGATGTTCCGTTTGAAAATAGCCTTTCGACTCTGCGCCCTCTGGGTTCTCTGTGGTTTTCCCCCAACTTCCCCCTTGCCGCTGCGCCGCCGACCGGCTATGATCCGCCCCTCTTGATATGACCAAAACCGCCGCCAGCAGCGTCGCGCTGCATGAGAAAGACACCGGAAGCGCGGACGTG
>CAYWZI010000343.1:0-1186 GCA_964462815.1 uncultured Microbacteriaceae bacterium | reverse complement strand
TCGGGCAGGATTTGCGGCCAGCTGATCAGTGCCTGCAGCGCCAGCTTTTTGGCCAGCGCGGCTTCGTTGCCGGCCAGCTCGGCTTCGCTAGGCGCGCTCAGGCTGGCTTTGAGGTTCAGCGTGCTGTTGCCTTCCGGGTTGGCCAGCGTGGTCAGCTGGGTAAAGGCAGGGCTGTGCGACAGCAGGCGGGCCAGCAGCGCGCGGTGTGCCGGGTCGGCCAGCTGGTTGCCGAAATGGCATTGCAGCATGCCCTGGGTCAGCGCTTGCTTGTTGTAGTCGGCCAGCGCTTTGGCATCCAGCCGGCTCAGGCTACCCTGGGCGGACAGGTCGCCCAGCGGTTTGCTGTTGTAGTGCAGGCCCACCCAGCCGCCTTTGAAGTTGATCGCCAGCATGCCGTTTTGCTCGCTGCTTTGCGCGCTGGTTTCCAGCACCCCGGCACTGAAGCTGTGCTGGGTGGTGCCCTGGCTGGCGGCAAGCTGCAAGCCGCCAAAGCGTGCACTTTCCTGGCCCAGCAGCAGGCCGCTGCTACTGCGCTGGTACTGGCCTTTGTACAGCAGGTCCTGGGTGGTGAGCTTGAAACGGCCTTGCGCGTCGCTGGCATCGCTGCCGTGCAGCACCAGCTCGTGCTGCAGCTTTTGCAGGTCCAGGTCGTACTGGAAGGTGGCGTCCAGGCCTTTCCAGTGCAGCAGGTTGCCGTTTTTTTCGACGCGGAAGCCCGGGCTGCTGATGCGGGTTTCCATCTGGCCCAGCCAGCCGGCACGGGTATGGATGCTAAGCGGCTGCGCATCGCCAAACAGCTGCTTGATCGGCTCGGCCCAGCTGGCCGGCCAGATGATGTCGGTACGCACACCGGGCGATAGCGGGTTGTGCGACACCGTGTTACGCACGGTAATACCCGGGCGCGTGCCGCCAAACAGCTCGCTGTTGATCTCGTTTTCGCAGCCTAGCTGGTAGCTGACGGTTTCTTCGCTTTGCCACAGGCTGTAGGTCTTGCTGCGGCTGATCACTTTCAGCAACGGGTATTGCGTCATGGCCTGGTTCAGCTTGTCCAGCTGCTGGTGGCTGCGCCAGGCGGTATAGGCGCTGGCGCCACTGAAGGTGGCCAGCAGGACGGCACCGGCGGTCAGGGCAAGGTGTGCTGGCTTCATGGCGGGGCTCGGGCGAGGGAAAACACCACTGTATGGCA
>CAYWZI010000342.1:0-1189 GCA_964462815.1 uncultured Microbacteriaceae bacterium | reverse complement strand
GTCGAAGGGCATCCGTCCGATACGAGACAAGGCGGATTACCACACGTAGGCGAGGACTTCCCCACCCACGCCTTTCTTGTTGGCTTCGCGACCGGTCAGTAGACCGGAGGACGTCGACAGGATGGCCACGCCGAGGCCACCGAGAACCGTGGGGATCTCGGTCGACTTTGCGTAGACACGCAAGCCCGGCTTCGACACGCGCTTGATGCCGGCGATCGACCGCTCGCGGTTCGGGCCGTACTTCAGCGACAGCGTGAGGGTCGAGCCGACGCGGGCGTCAGCGACAGCCCACTCGGCGATGTAACCCTCGCGCTTGAGAATTTCTGCGATGTGCGTCTTCAGCTTGGAGCTGGGAAGCGACACCGTGTCGTGGTACGCCGAGTTGGCGTTCCGCAGTCTGGTCAGCATGTCTGCGACCGGATCTGTCATCGTCATGATGGGTGATTCCTGTTCTTCGTCCGGTTTCGACTCCCGGTACACCGGGGCCGACCTCGACGATCGTGGCCCGAAGGGGGCCGGGTGGATGCTACTGAGCAGTCTCTGACGACCGGAAGGGGAAGCCGAGTGCGCGCAGCAGAGCGCGACCCTCGTCATCCGTCTTCGCCGTCGTCACGACAGTGATGTCGAAGCCGCGGACGCGGTCGATCTTGTCCTGGTCGATCTCGTGGAACACGCTCTGTTCCTGGAGGCCGAAGGTGTAGTTGCCGTTGCCGTCGAACTGGGTTGCGCTCAGGCCGCGGAAGTCACGGATACGCGGAAGCGCGAGCGTGATCAGGCGGTCCATGAACTCCCACGCGCGGTCGCCCCGAAGGGTGACGTGCGCACCGATCGGCATGCCCTCGCGCAACTTGAACTGTGCGATCGACTTTCGCGCCTTCGTGACCTGAGGCTTCTGCCCCGTGATGGCCGTGAGGTCTTTGATCGCACCGTCGATGACCTTCGAGTCACGAGCAGCCTCGCCGACACCGGTGTTCACGACGATCTTCACAAGACCGGGAACCTGGTGGGGGTTGGTGTACCCGAACTGCTCGGTCAGAGCGGCGTGAATCTCGTTGCGGTACTTCTGCTTGAGGCGCGGCTGGACCGTGTGTGCCACGGCAGCGCCAGCCGGCGCGGCAGTTTCAGTAGACATCAGAACTTCTCACCTGACTTCTTGGCGTACCGCACGCGCACGGTCTTCTTGACGCCG
>CAYWZI010000341.1:0-1193 GCA_964462815.1 uncultured Microbacteriaceae bacterium | reverse complement strand
GACAGGTGTGCTCACGCCGGAGCAGAAAATGAACTCCGAGCCGTCGTGGCTGGACATCGACAAGGTGCGCGGGCTGCTTGGTTGGGGAACAGATTCTCCGCCGGACGGTTCGTCTTCCGCCGAATGGAGCCTTGGCAGCGAAGCGGTCGGCTACGAATGGAGCTGGCGGTAGGATCCCGGCGCGTCCGGAGGCCGCGCCCTACCCGGGCAGGTAGGGCGGGGCCTCCGGACCCGCCGTGTGCAGGAAGGGGATGTTCCCGGCGCGTCGGGGACGCCGCGCCCTACCCGGATGGGGGAGGTGCGTTGGTTGTGTTGAACGACAGGTAGGGCGGGGCCTCCGGACCCGCCGCGTGCCGTGAAAAAGGCTCCTGTATATTGACGATCCGCTGCACCATGCGAATGCCATGGCCGTCCGCCCCGTTCGCCGCCGCCTGCCGCATGAGGTTCCGTCATGGGTCCCGGACGGAGAGGTTTATTTCCTAACCATCCGTGCGCGTGAACGTGGAGGACGTTTTCTGTTGGATGGTGCCCGACAAATCATCGACTCCGCTGTCCGCTACCACCGCATCCGGCGCTGGCATTTGCATTTGGTCGTCATCATGCCCGATCACTTGCACCTGCTGGCCTCCTTTCCGTCTGCTCCCGGTTTGCGCGCCACGGTGGGTGCGTGGAAAAGTTTCACCGCGAAAGCCGGAGGTTTTTCCTGGCAAACGGATTTTTTCGAACACCGGTTGCGCGCGGGGGAAAGCTTCGAGGAAAAAGCCCACTACGTTCGCATGAATCCGGTGCGCGCCGGTTTGTGTTCGGATTGGACGGCATGGCCGCATCGGTGGCCATTATGATCCCAAGGTAGGGCGGGGCCTTTGCCTTAGGGCCATCTCCACTACGTTCCGGTTGGACCCGCCGTGTGCATGTGAAATGCGCGGTGCGGCGTGGAGGAATGTTCCCGGCGCGTCCGGAGGCCGCGCCCTACCTGGCGGGTCGATGGCCGCGTTCTGCGGCTGGTAGGGCGGGGCCTTTGCCTTAGGGCCATCTCCACTACGTTCCGGTTGGACCCGCCGTGTACCTATCCTATTCCGGCTTTTCCGCCGCGGCGAGGGCCGGGGGTTCGGTGCCGCCTTTGGTTTTGAAGGCGAGTTTGTCGCCGTCTTTGACCACGTGGAGTTCTTGGCCGGGCTGGAAGCTGCCGCGGA
>CAYWZI010000340.1:0-1196 GCA_964462815.1 uncultured Microbacteriaceae bacterium | reverse complement strand
CTCGCCAGCCGTCTGAGCGAGGGATTCTAAGCGCTTGCTCACCCTCGTCCCCACCCCCGTCGGGAACCTCGAGGATATCACCCTGCGGGCCCTTCGCGTCCTGCGCGAGGCCGACTTGATCGCCGCCGAGGACACGCGGCACGCCGGCATTCTGCTCAGACACCACGGCATCAGCCGTCCGCTCCTCAGCCTGCACGAACACAACGAAGCCCAGCGCGCGGAGGACATCGCGCAACGCCTCGCTGCCGGTGAGAACATCGCACTGCTCACCGACGCCGGGACGCCGGGTATTTCCGATCCGGGTTTCCGCGTCGTGCGCGCCTGCCTCGAACGCGGACTCGAGTTGACCGTTCTGCCCGGACCGACGTCGATCCTGCCCGCGCTTGTCGGTTCGGGCCTCCCGCTGCACGAATTTTATTTCGGCGGGTTCCTGCCGGTAAAATCCGGACGCCGCCAGACCGTGCTCACGGAAGCGCTTGCACGGCGCGAAACGAGCATCTTCTTCGAATCCCCGCACCGCATCGCCAAATCGCTCGCCGTGCTGGCGTCCATCGCGCCCGAACGCCAAGTCTGCGTGGCGCGCGAACTCAGCAAAAAATTCGAGGAATACTGGCGCGGTCCCGCCGCCGAATTGTCCGCCCGCGCGGAAAAAAATCCCCCGCGCGGCGAGATCTGCCTGCTTGTCGCGGGAAGCGACTGATCCGGCCCGCGCACCCGCCGCCGCGCTTGTCGCCGGGAAGCGGACGCGCCAAAATGCAGTCCCCCCATGAAAAAATATCCGCCCCTTCTTCCCGTTCTTGTTTTTTTCACCATCGCGGCACCGGCGCTCCATGCCGCGGACGACCGTTTCTGGGATTACTACACGCCTTACCCGAGCAACTACATCGGCTCGGACCAATGGTGGCGCGGCGACGCGGCGAGCGGCGACTGGTGGGGCACCCGCAACTGGCTGGATAAAGACAAGGGCGTCGAATTCTCTTTCACTTACGTGAACAACATCGCCGGCAACCCGAGCGGGGGAATGCGCCAAGGCTTCACCTACACCGACAACATCGCGTTCGGCGTGAAACTCGACTTGGAAAAGATCGTCGGCTGGCAAGGCGCCACTTTCACCGTCGCCGCCACGGACCGCAACGGCCTCAGCCTTTCGCAGGACTACATCGGCAACCAATTCACCGTGCAGCAGGTCTTCGGCG
>CAYWZI010000339.1:0-1211 GCA_964462815.1 uncultured Microbacteriaceae bacterium | reverse complement strand
CAGAAGGGCCTGTTTGAGCGCAGTGTCGGGACGTGTGCCGCCACCCTCATACAGACCGATACCCATTTTTTGGTAAGTGTTTTTGTAGGAAATATTCTTATCTTCTCCACCGCTGACCCTCTCAATCCAATCGCCCGCTTTCTTTTTGTTCGACTCTGTGGCGGGCTGAGGATCGGCGAACAAAGCGACGGATCCGCCTTCGTAGATGAGGACGTTGAATAGCGTATTGATGCCCAGTCCTTCGATGAGCTTAGCCGCCTCCGCCTTGACCGCTTGGAATTTGCCCGGCTGACGGTCAAACATGGAGTCTGAGACATCGACGATGATGATCACACGCGTGGCCATGTCGGAGATGCCGAAGAAACTCACGGCCGATCCGCGTCCACCGCCGCCCGTTCCAGTGCCAGCGCCGGCCCCGGCCGCACCGACGAGGCTGTCGAGTTGGTCGGACACAATGTCGCTTGGATCGACACTGGCTAATGCGTCGAGCGGCATGGCCGGGAGGTCGGGCAGCGAGAACTCCGTCGGGCGCGCGGTCGACATTTTGTCCTGGAAAGTTGGCTTCGGCTTGAGCGCGTCGAATTGGTCCATGTTCATCCGGTGCTGTCGCTCCTCGGCGGCGATGCGGATTTCCTTTTTCACCTCGAAGGTCGCCGGCGTGGGCAACAGGTAGCGCGCCACGATCCAGATACCGGCGAGAATGGCGCCGATGAAGTGCACCGCGATGCTGGCGACGATGACGGAAATGATGACTTTCCGCCGGCGCAATTTGGCCGCTTCCTGGGGATCGAGCACCGCTTTGCTCATGGATCTACATTTCCTCCTCGGAGCTGTCGGAAAAAGTGACGCCCGTGATGTCGGCCCGCGCGCAGGCGTTGAGCACATCGACAATGCGCTGGTGGTTGGTGTCGTCGGCGGCGTCGAGGGTGACCAACGCTTCACTTTTGTTCGCGTCGGCCGCCTCTTTGAACCGCTTGAGCGTGGCCACGAGGGCATCAAGCTTCTCGTCGCCCGGTTCGCCGAAGATGGAGTCGTTGAGCACGATGCTGCCGTCGTCCTCGATGCGGATGCGTTGCTCGTCGGGCAAATCGACGCTCTCCTCGGCCGAGACCGTGCCGGGCAAACCCAAGCTGATGTCGCTCTCCTGCTTGATCGGTTTGGCCGTGACCATGAAAAAGACGAGGAGCAGGAAGACCATGTCGATCATGGGT
>CAYWZI010000338.1:0-1211 GCA_964462815.1 uncultured Microbacteriaceae bacterium | reverse complement strand
GATCGACTATGGCCCGTGCGCCTTCCTCGATGCCTACGACCCGGGTGCTGTCTACAGCTCCATTGACCACGGCGGTCGATACGCATACCGCAACCAGCCGATCGTCGCCGAGTGGAACCTCGCCCGCTTCGCCGAGACGCTCCTGCCCCTCATTGACGACGACACGCAGCACGCCATCGAACTCGCGACCGCGGCGCTCGAGACGTTCAGCGCTCACTACGCACAGGCGTGGTTGGCACGCATGCGCGCGAAGCTGGGCCTCGGCGCTGAGGTCCCTGACGAGACCACGGTGTCGCTCGCGACCGAGCTGCTCGCCCTTCTCGATCGGCACCGTGCAGACTTCACGTCGTCGTTTCGTGTTCTCGCTTCGGTCGCACGCGGTGACGACCGCCCCGTCCCGTTCGACGGCGCGGACGCCGAAGACTGGATCACCCGTTGGCTCGCCGTGAAACCTGATGCCGATGCCATGAATCGCGTCAACCCGGTGTACATTCCGCGCAACCATCTGGTGGAGGAATCGCTGCAGGCCGCGACCGACGGCGACCTCGCACCGCTTCACGCACTACTCGATGCTCTCGTGCGGCCGTTCGACGAACGCCCGGGTCTGGAGCGATACGCGGTCGGGGCGCCGCTCGACTTTGGGCACTACACGACCTTCTGCGGAACATGAGCTCAGGGGCGAGTCTGGTCTACTCTCACGGCCAGAATCGCGGTAGTGTATCCAGGATACGTCGCGCACCCGGTCTGGGGTGCGCCCGGGTGCGCGCTCTGGTCGCTCCCGATCCTTGGGGGTAGGCGTGCCCCGCAGTCACCGTGCGCGCTCCGCGCCGCCTTGCATGAGGATGCCATGACCACCGACGCCTTCATCCCTACCGCCTCCGCTCTGTCCCGCGCGCTCAAGCGTGCCGAGAGCGGTGTCACGCTCGACGCGACCGAGGCAGAAACGCTGCTTCACTGTCGCGGCGAGAACCTCGACCGACTGCTCGCGGTCGCCGGGCGGGTTCGGGATGCGGGGCTCGAGAAAGCCGGACGCCCCGGCGTCATCACCTACTCACGCAAGGTGTTCATTCCGCTCACGCACTTGTGCCGCGACCGTTGCCACTACTGCGTGTTCGTGCAGACCCCGAACCAGCTCGAAGCCCAAGGCAAGGCACCCTTCCTCTCGCCCGACGAGGTGCTCGAGATCGCACGGCAAGGTGCCGCGCTCGGTT
>CAYWZI010000337.1:0-1219 GCA_964462815.1 uncultured Microbacteriaceae bacterium | reverse complement strand
CCACTTGGCGTCCAGCCGCGGGGTAATCTGCTCGTCGCGGTCTGGCACCACGGCGGGCATGGCCACATAGTAGCCCTGCACCAGATCGCAGCCGGAATCCAGCGCTACCACCACATCAGACTCGCTTTCCACCCCCTCCACCACCACCAATGCACCAATTTCGTGCATCAGGCGTACCAAGCGCGACAAAAGCGTGCGTGTGCGCTGCTGGTTAACCGCACTGCGCAGCAGGTGGCGGTCAAACTTGATGAAGTCCGGCTCCAGGCTACACACGCGGTCCAGGTTGGAGTGGCCGACACCAAAATCATCAATCGCCAGCAAGCAGCCCTGCTCGCGCAGCAGCGCCACGCCTTCCAGCAAGCCAGCATCCAGCTCCAGTGCTTGCTCCAGCACCTCCAGCACAATCAGCTGCGGCGGAATGCCCGAGTCGGCAATGATCTGCTGCAGCTGCTGCACATAGTTCAGGTCGGCCAGCGTTACCGCGTCGATGTTAAGAAACAGCCAGCGCTGGGCTGCCGGCGTGCGGGCAAAGTGCTGGCAATGGGCGCGTACCACGGCTAGGTCCATGGCGGCACGGTCATCACGGCGGATATAGCGCTCGTACACCTGTGGCGGGCTCAGCGCCATGCCTTGCTCGGAGGCACGCAGTAGCGCCTCCATACCCACGGTACGGCGATGGGCCAGGCTATAAATGGGCTGAAAATGGGAGTCTAGCGACAAGCCATCCCGCATCGGTAAGTTTTCCACAGCAGCGCTCCAGCGAAAGATAGAGGCAGTATAGCAATTGCCGTTCCAGTGTATTGAAACTTGGCCGCATAGGGTGTCACGTTTGGTACAGGCACAAAAAAAGAGCCGGCAAGCCGGCTCCTTTGTCACATGCCCAATTACACACCCTTTTTACTGGTCGGTTTTCAGGTTGTTTTTCAACAGCTCGGTAATCACCTGTTGGTCTGTGCTACCCAGGCTGCTCAGCGTTACATCCTTCAGCAGAATGCTCTGATCGGTCACGCTGGCTGCGTTGGCACCGTTGCTGGTGAAGGCACCACTGCTGCTGATCTGTACCAGCGTATCGTTACCACTGGCCGAGAAGTGCAGGTACTGCGTCAGGTTGCCACTGTTTTCACCTTGCAGCAGGTCACGCAGATCCAGCACATCGCCACCCACACCGGTCTTGAAGTCGGTAATGACATCTTGTGCCGGGTTGGCCGTAGTGCCCTTG
>CAYWZI010000336.1:0-1221 GCA_964462815.1 uncultured Microbacteriaceae bacterium | reverse complement strand
ATGAAGCCGTGAAAATCTGGCGCATCCTCGACTTGCGGCGCGATCCGGCGTGGCGGCAAAGCGAACTGCGACGGCCAAGGCGGTAGACTATGGGGCTGGGAGCCGACACGCGGGGCCAATGCCTTCCCCTGTAGCGTCGACGTCCCCGGCGACGGTCGTTTTTCGGCAACGGCCGACGGCGAGGACGCCGCCGCTACATTTTATCCCTCTTGCGCCTCTTTGCGGCTAATCCGTCTGCCGTCTGCCCTCAGAACTCGTCACTCGCCACAAGTTTGATCTCGCCCCTCGGCGGTCCCGCTACGCGGCTGTCGCTTCGCTCCAGTCTATCTACACTTCGTTCCGGTTCCCGTCACCGATCTCGGAGCTTGACGCCGCGATCGATGTCTGTCATTTTGTCTGACATGCAAACGATCACCACACGGGAACTGCAGCGTGACACGCGGGCGGTGCGCGAGCGCTTGCTCGCCGGGGAAAAGCTCCAGTGGGTGCTCGGCAAAAAGGTCGTTGGCCATCTTTTGCCCGCCGCCGAGGCGACGCCACCTCAACCCTGGCCCAATCTCATGGACCGCCTGCGCGGCACCTACCGTCGTCCGGTCGGCCGCAAGCAACCGGCCTCCGACTTGATCTACGAAGACCGTGGCTGATTTCCGCGTCTACTTCGACACCGGCACGTTGGTGAAGTTGTATTACCTCGAACCGGGATCGCCGCAAGTGACGGCGCGGGCGGCCAAAGAAAAGTCACTGCCCTTTCCCTCGCTGGCTGAAATCGAACTGCGCAATGCGTTGCGCGTGCTCCACGGCCGCAAGCTGCTCACCGCCGACGAACTATCTTCGGCGCTGGCCATGATCGACGACGACCTGAGCGCCGGACGTCTGCGCCGTCTGCTGCCCGATCCGCTCTCGGTGCACGAATGCGCCGAGGATCTCTCTCACCGCCACGCCGCCCGCACGAAATGCCGCGCCCTTGATCTTCTACACGTCAGCCACGCCGTGGTGTCCGACATCCCGCGCTTCTTCACCGGCGACCATCGTCAGGCTGACTTGGCCAAATGCGCCGGTCTGCGGGTCGAGTTCTTGGAAGTCTGACGCAGAGAATGAAGCAACAGCCCAAGGCAGGACGGAGTTAAGCCACGGATTGGCGCGGATAGACGCGGATAACAGAAGATCGTGTTCGCGCCGCTGACACGGCGCAAACACAGTCTCCGGACTGAAGCTTTGAGC
>CAYWZI010000335.1:0-1228 GCA_964462815.1 uncultured Microbacteriaceae bacterium | reverse complement strand
ATCCCCACACTAGACGCCATCGCACGCAGCTTGCCGCAAGGTAGCGGCCTGGCCGTCATCGATGCCCGCATGGGTGAGGTGTACGCTGCGCACTACCAGCATGGCCAGTGCCACGGCGAAATCAGCGTGGTAAAAGCCGAGCAAGTAGCGCTGGAGGGCATCACGGCTGTGGCGGGGGACGCCATCAACCTGCTCCCCCCGCACGCGCTGCCAGCCTACCATGCCGTACCCCAGGCTAGCGACTATATTGCCCTGTACCGCGAACGCCCTGCCCGCTACCCAGCCAGCATGAGTGCCGACCTGCTGTACGTGCGCAATAAAATCGCCCTGACCGCCAGCGAGCAACGCGAGCAGAAACGTGGCTGATTTTACCCGCGCACAGCCGGCAGATGCCCACAGGCTAGCCCGTGCCGAGGCAGACAGTACACCCCATGCTTGGAGCGGCATCATGTATGCCAGCTCCCTAGAGAGCGAGCACGACACGGTCTGGCTAATGCAGCAAGATGATGTGCTGCTGGGGGCGGCGGTAATGATGCTGGTACTGGACGAAGCGCATGTGCAAAATTTCTTTATCCACGCCAGCCACCAAGGGCAAGGTCTGGGCGGCCAACTCCTGCGCTACGTGCAGCAGCAGGCCAGGCAACACGGCGCCAGCTATATGTTTCTGGAAGTACGCGCCAGCAACCGCATTGCCCTTCAGCTTTATCAGCGTGCCGGCTTTATCCAGTACAGCACGCGTAAAGCTTACTACCGCGATGCCGATGGCAGCCGTGAAGATGCCATCCTGATGAAAGCGACCCTATGAACCGCAGTGCATTTGTCCTGCAGGAAATGGGCCTTAGCCCGCTATGGCGGCCCCGTGGCGAGCCCGATGTACTAAATAGCCCCGAACCCCAGGCGGCTGCCGTAGCAGAAATAGCTACCCTCCCCCTGGTAGCCACGCCGCCGCGTGCGGCCACAGTGGCCAGCACAACCCCGGCTGCCAAACCGGCCACGATTGAAGTAAACGACGTCGCCCCGCAGGCCAAGCAGCCTGATATCCTGCCCATCCAGGATTGGGACAGCCTGCATGCCCAGGTAGCCGCCTGCCAGCGCTGCGAGCTGGCCAAGACGCGGCACAATGTCGTCGTTGGCCGTGGCAACACAAAGGCACGCCTGTTGATTATTGGTGAAGCCCCCGGCGAACAGGAAGACCGCCAAGGGCTGCCCTTTGTCGGCAAAGCGGGCC
>CAYWZI010000334.1:0-1238 GCA_964462815.1 uncultured Microbacteriaceae bacterium | reverse complement strand
GCTTACAGCCCGGTGGATCAGTGTTCAGTGTTCAGCGGGAGGAAAGGGGCTCACGCGGAGGACGCGGTGAGAAATGATGAATGCAAAATGATGAATGAAGAATGAGGCGGCCGGGGAGCGGGGAGCCGGAGGAAAGGGCTCACGCGGAGGGCGCGAAGGGCGCGGAGGGGTGGGCGGGTCAGTTGGCTGACTCTAAATCCAGAAGCATCTGTGATACGGTTTCTTGGAGTTGCGGGAAATGGAGGTGCAGTGCATCCCACAATATTTCGTAGGCCAGGTCTTCGTAAGCATGGCTGATAACGTCTCGCATGCCGGAAACCTGCTTCCATGGCACTTGCGGATATTTTGAGCGAAGCTCTTCCGGTAAACGCTTGGCGCTCTCGCCAACGAGTTCCATGATTCTTTCAAAGGCTCTCAATCTCACGGGGTCAGACTCCAGCGATTCCAAGGAAATGCCCCTCACCAGATCTTGGGCTTCTTGGATGAAGTCTGTCAGTTGCAGCAGGGTTACCCGCGGGTCATGCTTGCTCATAAATCACCAAAAGATCTTCTTCTATGAGCGGGCGAAGGTGGCGGTTGAGCTTCGAGCAAAAGTCCACGGGGCGCCCGAAGATTTCCGTCAGCTCATCTTGCAGGGAGAAATAATCAAGACCGAGGTTGCGGGTGGCGCCTGGGCGAAAATCGGCGAGCACATCAATATCGCTCATTGCTTGATCAAAGTCGGGGCGCAAAACCGAACCGAACAAAGCCAAGCGACGAATGCCGTGGCGCTGACAAAAATCGTCAACTTGCGCTTGATCGAAGTGTATGGGTAGTTCGGCTACGTTCACAGTGTTAAGATTTTCTCGCTGACCGTTGCTTTGGCAAGAGTGCTTTCCGGATTAAGGGGGAGAGAGGGGGAGGAGTGATGAATGAAGAATGCAAAATGATGAATGAAGAATGAGGCGGCCGGGGAGCGGGGAGCGGCCCGGTGAAGTAGGCTGCGCACTTCACGGGCCAAGGGAGAGGGAGCAGAGAATTGGTATAAGCAAGCTGCCTGATCCTACGCGGCCAGAGGCCCGACATCGAGCTGGGCGAACTCTGCTGGTCGCATGGCGTTAATGCGGGCAACCACCACTGCCAGATTTTCTCGAATCGTCGCCCAGTCGTTGGTCGATTATTCAAGGATCGCGATTTTGCGGTCTGCCAAGTTCTGCTGGTAGCGAAGATTCTGATCGGACGTCACAAAGAGATCGTAT
>CAYWZI010000333.1:0-1240 GCA_964462815.1 uncultured Microbacteriaceae bacterium | reverse complement strand
CCATGCGGGGTGACGCCAACCTCATGCTCAACGCCAACGAGAAGGCGGAGACGGCTTACTTGAAGGCGCGTGAACTCGGCGAAGCCATGGAAGGCGACTCCCACAAAGCCATCGTCGGGCGGGTGCTGGTGCAGCTCGTGCGCGTCGCCAAGGCGCTCGAAAAGCCCAAGGACGTCATCGCCTACTACGACGACTACATGGCGAAGTACAGCGGCGGCTTTTACGACGCCGAGGTCATCGTCGGTTCGCTGGAGCCGCTGAAAGAGGCGAAGCGCGGCAAGGAAGCTCTGGATGCTCTGGAGAAGGTCATCGTCCGGCTTGGCAGCGGAGAGAACGGCACGGGGATCGAGGAGGCCATCGGCTCCTACACTCAGAACTATCTCGACATCGTCGGTCCAGAGGCGCTGCTCGAACGTCTGACGAATTTCGTCCCGCAGGATGGTGCGCAGATCAACAACACGCTCCGCGCCTGGCTGAACATGGCGAAGATCGACCTGCTGGAGAACGACAGCTACAAGGACAAGTTCCCCAAACGCGCCGCCCAGATCCAGGTGGCCTACGAAGACCTGCAGACCTTCAACAAGGAGGAGCTCTCCTCCTACATTCTCGTCAAGGTCGGTCGTGACCTCGTCGAGCGCGGCAAGGATCAGTTGGCGATCGAGTGGTTCAAGACCGTCATGGATCGCGGCCAGTCGGAGCACTACCCCCTCGCTCTCATGGGCAAGGCCCGCGTGCTCGCCAAGACTGGAGAGGCCGGTAGCTTCCAGGAGGCGGTGTCGGCTTTCGATCAGGTGATCCGGGAACTGCAGGACAAGCCTGAATACGTCGAGGAGGCGATGATTGAAAAGGCCCGCATCTACTTCAATCGCAAGCAGTGGCAGGAATCCGCCGACACCCTGCTGAAGATGGCCTCCGACAAGCGCTTCACCCGCACCCGGGCGGAGTGTTACTACACGCTGGGCCGCTGCTACGAAAACCTTAGCGACACCGACAAGGCGCTCGAGGCCTACACGCCATTTGTCGGGCCGCCGCTGGAAAACGTCGTCCAGTACTCCGCCGAAGCCCGCCTTCGCGCTGCCGAGATTCAGATGAAGAAGGGAAATGACGACAAGGCCTTCCGTCTCATCAAGGACACCGTCTCGCGCATGTACAAGCTCTCGAGCCATGAAATCGCCGTCCCGTTCATCCTCAAAGCCAAGGAGCACTACAAAACCCGGCGCAAGAAACTCTACGAGCCCGA
>CAYWZI010000332.1:0-1246 GCA_964462815.1 uncultured Microbacteriaceae bacterium | reverse complement strand
GGGTGGCCCAGGGGGAGCGGGCACGCGTGCTTGGATGCCATGGCCATATCCAGGGCAGGCGCGAGCTGGGCGAGATCACCGGGCTTCATCGATCACCTCGAAGAAATCGCTGAGCAGGATCAGGAGGCTCCCATCGGGGGCGAGCACCTCGATGTTCTGCCTAAATCGATTCCCCTGAAATCTGGCAGGAGTGGGCTTCATGTTGATCACGATGAATGCATTTTGGTTCCTGAATCGATCTCCAAGGATGTTCAGATCCTGCTCCCTGAGCCTCACCAGATCACCCCGCTTCATCGATCACCTCGAAGAAATCGCTGAGTATGATTAGAACGCCTCCATCAGGGGCGAGCACCTCGATGTTTCGCTTGGGTTGCTCCCAATACGGCCGAGTGGGGTAGGGCTTCAGATCGAGCACAATGAACGCGTTCGAGATTTCACTGAATCGATCCCCCAGGATTCGCAGGGCACTCTCCCTGAGCCTCACCAGATCGCCCCGCTTCACTGCACCACCTCGAACATATCCATGTGCGCAACCACCCGTGCCCCACTGAAGAGGAACAGGCCGTTGAGAGAGTTCACGGGCTCCACCAGCATCCCCACCTCACCCGGGTGGATCGTGTACCAGAGCTCGCTGTTCTCTCCCAACTGCGGTGCCTGGTAGGGCGTGATCTTTCTCACGAGGCGAACGAGATCACCGGGCTTCATCGATCACTCCCTTGATATGCTCCTCTGCCACGGCCTCCACGAACTCGCTCGTGCCACCGTACACGGGATCACGGGTGATTAGCATATCCCACCACACCCCCTGTTCGGCGCGGAGGCATGCCACTAGGATCGCAGTGCCCCCAGTGAGCCCAGCGTTCATCAGGTACACATCATGTGTAAATGTGTGCAGGCGAACGAGATCACCGGGCTTCACTGCACACCTCGTAGGAATTCGGCACGATCTTTCTCAGCTCACCATCGGAGAGAACAAGAACGGCCGGGTATCCTAAATACCCGGGATCACCTTCGAAGAGCATGCACTCCACGATCAGATAGTTTCTGCCCGGATATCGATCCCTGTACTCGATCTTTAGTGTGATCAGATCACCGGGCTTCATCGATCACCTGCAGATCCGATTCCCGGCAATGGAGCACACCCCTCGAGCCGAACGCCACCAGCCAGTAGGGCCAGGGATCGTGGGGCATCCTTAAGGGCTCCATGATGATCCCGAGCTCGCTGGGAATGCCTGATTCGAGCCGG
>CAYWZI010000331.1:0-1247 GCA_964462815.1 uncultured Microbacteriaceae bacterium | reverse complement strand
TTGGCAAAATGCGCCCAGGTCATGGTCACTCCGCCTGCACACCCAGCGCCACACCTCGAGGCCCCTTGGAAGAGGCAAGAATTTTCAGCACGCCGCGCTCAGCGCTCGAAAAGGCCCATTTTTCGTGGCACTAAAACGCGCGGTCGCAAAAAGCCGTCGGGAGCGTCCGGCCAGAACGCGCCATCTTCAATCCACTCGTACACGATGGCGGCCTCCCATTCATCAAGCAGGGGACCGGAGCTGACACGTGGGTGCCCCGCAGGACTGGAAACCGCGCCATACAGAAGACTGGCCCCCGGATCACCGGGAACCACAAAAGGACGCGCATTTTTTCGCGGAGCATGAAGAGCACTGCGCTGGACGAGCGAGAGGCCGGCGGGAGCATCAGCCCCGCGATGACAGTTCAGGCAACGGGTCTCGAGGACAGGCTTCAAATACTTCACGAAATAGCCGTGACCTGCCAGAGCCTCAAACGGGCGCTCGGGAGCGGGTTTCCGGGCACATGCAGCAAGTAGCAGCAAAACACCCGCACCTAGAATTACGCATCGACTCATCATGCGCCCTGAATAGCCACCGCCTCGGCGCCTGTGACGAATCTTCCCGCTTCTGCAGGAAAACGCCTCATACACACCGAATCTGCGACGACGAGAGCCTAGCAGACCGGCCCCTTGGCCGCCCAGCGCTTGAGCACCAGAGAAGGACCCTTTTCGCGCCAAATGGCAACATGAGGAGTCGCGTTGTGAAAATCCAAGGCGGCCTGATCGACATAGCTCTCACTCAAGGCGAAGAGATTCGACTGCGTGGCGTCGCGGCTGACTTCGAAGCGCAGGCAACCGGGCTCGAGGCGGGAAGCGGCGGCGTTTTCGAGCATGACGGCGAGGAATTCGTCGATTTTCTGCGGATCGATTTCGAGGATGACGATGACGTTGACCATAAAGCCAGAGAAAGGCGATTTTCGATGAACATGCAACCGCGTACCACGTATCCTAAGCCAACCCTCCGACCAACATGAAAGCCTGCATCGTCATCCTCGCGGCATTCTGTGCCCTCAGCCTCCACGCTCAGAACGCAAAGCCCGCCACGCCAGCCCCCGCCAAGCCGGAAGCTACCCAAACGCCCGCCGCGACGGAAAAGGCAGCCACGCCACCCACGTCAGCGACAAAACCGGAAGCCAAGCCTGTCCCGGCAACGACGAAGCCCCCCGCACCTGCGGCAGCGGCCACAAAGCCAGCCACACCACCTGCAAA
>CAYWZI010000330.1:0-1248 GCA_964462815.1 uncultured Microbacteriaceae bacterium | reverse complement strand
CGATGCCGGAATCGGTGGTGATGCTGATGCGCTCGTCCTCATCGAGGTCGATGCTATGAACGGCGGTCTGCAGGCGGATGGTGGCGCCGCGGGAGCGGAGGACGCTGGTGAAGGTGTCGGTGATGTGCTTGTAGCCGCCGCTGATGTAGCCTTTGCACTCGCCTTTGGATTCGCCCTTTTCGCGGTTGAAGCGGGTCCAGAACCAGAGCGCGGGGACGTCGTGATAGCGGTCGCCGAATTTGGCCTCGAGCATGGGCTGCCAGAATTTGGCGAAGGCGCGTGCGCCGCTGAGCTTGGTCAGCCACTTCACGGTGGTGACGTTGTCGAGGCCCTTGTCGGAAACGAGGCGGCCGTAGAGGCCGGTGATGCCGACGCGAAGGCGGTCGAGGAAGGGCAGGGGGGAGAACTTCAGGAGGTCGAGCGCACCGTTGAGCGGGAAGAGGCGGCCCTGATGGGAGTAGCCGAAGGTGGTGGGCTTCCAATAGACGTCGTCCCGGATGCCGAGCTCCTCCAGCACGCGGAGCAGCGGCCCGTCGCTGGGCAGCATGCAGTGGTAGTATTTTTCGAAGGTGCGCCCGTCATGCTCGAAGAAGGTGCCGAGACCGCCGAGCTGGTCGGAGCCTTCGATCAAGGTCACGCATTTCCCCTGCGCGGCGAGGCGGAGGGCGCAGGTGAGGCCGGAGATGCCGCCGCCGAGAACGGCGATGGAGTGGGTGACGGGGCGCATGAATTCAGTTCGCTGTTCGCAGTTCTCGGTTCGCAGTTTTATCAAGCGCGGAGCTGGGTGCGGAGTTCGTTGAGGGATGGCTCCTGGGTCTGCGGGAGCACGTCCTTGGCCCAGTAGCGGCCGATGACGTTGAAGTAGCGCTTGATGGTGCGCCAGATGCGCATCTTGCTGACGCCGACTTTGAGGTCGTAGCGCAGGGTGTAGGGGATCTCGGCGGCGCGGGCACCGACCCAGCGGAGGCTGAGCATGAGCTCCAGCATGCAGGCGAAGCTGGACTCCTGCAGGAACTGCGGTCCGGCGTTCTTGATGAGACGACCGAGCGTGAGGCTGCGGTAGGCGCGGAAGCCGGTGGAGTAGTCGCGCACGTTCCGGTAGGGCAGCAGGGTCTTCATCATGAGGAAGCAGCCCCAGCTGAGCACCTGGCGGAAGAAGGGGACGCCCTGCACGACGCTGCCGGGCTGGAAACGGGAGGCGATGACCACGTCGGCATCGCCATCGCGGATCTTTTTGACCATTTCCTC
>CAYWZI010000329.1:0-1249 GCA_964462815.1 uncultured Microbacteriaceae bacterium | reverse complement strand
AGGTGGTCACCAAGACGATCGACGGCAAGCTGCACGAGCCGTTCGAGCACCTCACGATCGATGCGCCGGAAGAGTACCTCGGCGCCATCACTCAGCTCCTTGCCGCCCGTCGTGGCCGCATGGAAGGCATGACGAACCATGGCACCGGGTGGGTGCGCATGGAATTCATTGTGCCAAGCCGTGGTCTGATTGGATTTCGCACAGAGTTCTTGACGACGACGCGTGGCACGGGCATCGCCAACGCCATTGCTCACGGCTATGAGCCGTGGGCGGGTTCGATCGTGTCGCGCAACAACGGCTCGATCGTGGCCGACCGTTCGGGCGTCGTCACGAGCAATGCAATGATGACCTTGCAAGAGCGCATGACCTTCTTTGTGAAGCCCACCGACGAGGTCTATGAAGGAATGGTCGTGGGTGAGAACTCGCGGGCTGACGACATGGACGTCAACATCACGAAAGAGAAGAAGCTCAACAACATTCGCTCGTCGACTGCTGAGGAGCTCGAACGCCTTACCCCTCCGCGTCAGCTCACGCTCGAAGAGTGCCTCGAGTTCGCGCGCGAGGATGAGTGCGTGGAGGTTACTCCCGAGATCGTTCGGATTCGCAAAGTCGAACTCGACCAGACGCTTCGGGCTCGCGCTACCTCACGGCTCAAGAAGCAGAACGCCTGATTCGCGCCGGTTCGTCAATGACGTCGGGTGACTCGATGCCCAACTCCATGAGGCGAGCACGATAGACAGAGCGTGCGTGCGTGGCGCGTCCGTGGGCTCCCAGTCGCTCCAACGCCGCGATCATGGCTTGATGGGCAGGCTCGTCGAACGGGTCGGCCTCAAGGATCCGATTGCACATCTCGACGACGCCGAGGTCGTCGTCGTTCGATTCGCACAGTGCGACGAACTCGTGCGCGGCGGCGACGAACAGAGATCGGGTGGAATCCCGCACGCCCGATGCCCAGTCCGCGTAGGGCTCATCCGCGAACGCGTCACCGGCATAACTCTCGAGGAGCGAACGGAGCTCGACGACGTTTGCTTCGCTTTCTCGGTTGAGCGTGTCGGTCGAATTCCACCGACGGGCGCGATCTCGGAATGCGGTGAGGTCGACGGTCACTGCTTCGCTCCGAAGAGAGATTCCGGCGCGGTCGGCGATGATGAACGCGTCTGGTGGATGCTCACGCGCGGGGTCTAGAGCCCGCCGAACTGTTGACAGGGCCACCGACAGGCGATTTGCCGCATCGGCCGAGTGGGATCCG
>CAYWZI010000328.1:0-1249 GCA_964462815.1 uncultured Microbacteriaceae bacterium | reverse complement strand
GGCGACGCATCTACTCCGACCACTTTCCGGTCACCGTCGAACTGGAGCCTGTGCCGGACGATGACCCGGCCGCTACCTTTGGTGCGGTGGGCAAACGACTGCAGTAGTAGTGACCACTGATCGACGCAGATTAACTCGGGTAGGCCGGGCGGCTGCGCCGACCGGACCCGGGGAGGAGTGCCCGCACCGGGGTGACGCCGGTGGTCGCGGAGTGTAATTGTTTCCTGCGGGGGTCACACCGCTGGACCATCTTCTGCCAGCTTCTTTCATCGGTGGCTAAAGATTGGAAGGCGCGGCTTTTACGGAGGCGCGGGGCGCGCGAAGAGCGATTGGATCATGCACGATAAATGTCGCGACGATGGCCAATGTCGGCGATCAAGACGAGCAGACGGTCGTCTTCGATCTTGTAGATGATACGATGATCGCCGACGCGCACGCGGTAGATATTTTTGGCGCCGCTGAGCTTGGTGCACCCGTGTGGGCGAGGTTCGATAACGAGTGCGTCAATGGCTTCGCGCAGGCGGTGGTAGAGTTTGCGATCGGCCACGGCACGCAGCGCTTTTTCCGCGCGGCGCAGGATCTCAACCGTGTAGGGCATCGAGCTCGCGCTTGAGTTGATCCCAACCAACGCTGGCGGTCGGGTCTTCCGCCAATTCGCCCAAAGCAACCCGTGCCGTGGCGAGGTCGTGGAGATCCTCGAGCAGTTGCACAAAATCAGGCGAGGGCAACTGCGCGGCGGCCTCTTCGATTTCCATGAGAGAGCTCACAGCTTAGGCTAGCGTGCCGCGTTCGCGACCCAATGGCAAGGCGGCGGCTGCTGGGCAGCCGCAGTTGGCAGTGTTCAGTCGGAGGAAGCAAAATGGAAAATGCGGAATGCAGAGTGCAAAACGGGGGTGTCGGGAGGCTGCAGTAACACCAACGTTCCTTTGGTCGCAGATTTTTGCTTGGGCAGGGGGCACGGGCGTCCCGCCCGTCACGACCCAAGCCCATCGGCAGGATGCCGATGCCACGCCCCGGTAACTCCAGTTAAAAAAGCCCGGCAGCAGAGAGCGCAGAGTAGGACTGGCAAATTAGAAGCAGCGGGGACGCCGCTTCTACTTCTTGCCTTAAACTGCATAGTTCCGGATAACGTTACGGGCGTCTCGCCCGTGCCCCCGGGCATTCCAAAACAGGGGTTGACTACAGAGCAAAGTCTTTACATTGTGAATACATGAAGCGCTCGTTTCCCCTCGCGCAGTTTTCAGTCTGC
>CAYWZI010000327.1:0-1250 GCA_964462815.1 uncultured Microbacteriaceae bacterium | reverse complement strand
TGACTCTGCGCGCTTCATGGCATCCAGCAGAACGCGAGCTGCATCGTAGGTGTAAGGGGCGTACGCCTGGATGTCGGTCTTGAAGCGGGCTTTGAATTTGTCATTAAAGCTGGCGTAGCCTGGCATGGCTTCTTTTGGTGCGCCGGCGCTGGAGGCGTACGCGCCTTCTGCGTCTTTACCGGCCAGCTTGGCAAACTCTGGCGTATTCACGCCATCCGCACCCATGAATGCGGCTTTCATGCCCAGTTTGCGTAGCTGTTTCACCATTGGGCCGGCTTGGGCGTCCATGCCACCGTAGAAGATCAGGTCCGGGTTCTGCGCTTTGAGCGAAGTCAGAATAGCCATGAAGTCGGTAGCACTGTTGGTGGTGTACTCGCGCTTCACAACTTTGCCGCCCGCGGCTTCTACCGATTTGGCAAAATCGTCTGCCAGGCCTTGGCCATAGGTGGTGCGGTCGTCAATGACGGCGATGCGCTGTGCTTTCAGCTGGCCAACCGCAAACTTGGCCAATGCCTGACCTTGTTGCAGGTCATTGGCAATGATGCGGAAGGTGTTGTTGTAGCCTTGCTGGGTGAATTTCGGGCTGGTTACCGAACCCGCTACCATTGGTACGCCTGCATCGTTGTAGATGCGCGATGCAGGGATGGCTGCGCCAGAGGTCAGGTGGCCAACGACTGCCACAACACCGCTGTCGATAAAGCGTTGGGCTACTTGTGTAGCAGCTTTGGGGTCTGCCTGGTCGTCTTCGGACACTACTTCGAATTTTACTTTTTGGCCGCCCAGGGTAATACCTGCGGCATTGGCTTCTTCAATCGCCAGCTGAACGCCGTTCTCTGCGTCACGCCCCCAGTGGGCGACTGGGCCGGTGAGCGGGTTGGCCGAACCGATTTTTACGGTCAGTTGTTCGGTACTCGCAGCAGGTGCACTGCCTTCGGCAGTTGCGGCTTTGTCGGAGGCGCCGCATGCGGCCAGAGCAGCAGCCGTGGCGGCTACCAGCGAAGCATTAATGATTTTGTTCATGGCAAAGCTTGTCCCTGCCCCTGCGCGGGGGCATTGTTTTATAGGTGATGGCAGGTGGATTTCAGGCGTGATACCGGCCCTGTTGGGGCGGGTAATACAGCGGGTGCGTTTTCAGCAGGCCCATGGGTGGCGGGCTGCAAGAAAAGCGGGGAGTGGCGAAAGGATACAATCAGCACTGCAGCGCAACATATTAGCCAGCCATGTATTGTTGTGCAAGTGCAAATAAAAAA
>CAYWZI010000326.1:0-1252 GCA_964462815.1 uncultured Microbacteriaceae bacterium | reverse complement strand
CAAAAGGTAAAGAAGTTCACAAAGAAGGCGGCCCTGCTTCGGCGGGACCGCCTTCTTTTCTTTGATGTCTTTTGTTCATTTTTCCCCGAAATCCCGACGATTCGTCGAAGGGAGGCATCGAAACAGGTTGTGCAATTAGAGTGGGGAGGTAGATTGCCTGCGCTCATGAAAACTACCGCCGCGTTCCTTGCCTCATCTTTTGCTTTCCTGCTGGCTTCTCCGTTCAGCGCTTCCGCGCAATCCACTTACACCTTGACCAACGGCGAGGTGAACCTCGTAGCCGGTCTTACGAATCTGACCGATGTCACAGCGATCAACACGGTGAACCAGTCGGTGGGCATCGATTACATCACCGATAGTTCGTGGTCGGCTACGGGGATTGGAAATTTGGGTTCGGTAGGTGGCTCTTTGGCAGGCACATTTGGTGGCGCAAACTATTTCGCAAGCTCGAACAATGTTATTCTTATTGGTTCGGCTAATAGTCTTGGCACGGCTTCTTGGGGGTCTTGGACAGTGCGTATGTTGCTGTCCAATGACATCTATTCTTCTCCCATCAACTACACGAACAGCGTTTTGGTGAATAACACTAACCCAGCCTCCCGTTTGGTTACCAACAACTCATTTTTCATTAACAGCAGCGGCAATACATTTACGGCAACTAATGCACTGTTCAACACTTATTACCAACTGCTAAACATTGCCGATTTTGACACATTAAACATCGGTGTGAAAGGCATAGAGCTGAGCAGCATGGGTTCGCCATTTCCTGACATATCCTACATCGGCGTGACCGAACCTGTCCCCGAGCCCTCGACCTATGCGCTGCTGGCGCTGGCGGCGGCGGGTCTTGGCGGCTACGTCCTTCGCCGCCGGCGGAAGTAAAACTGCTCCGAACTTTTCACGACACCCGCACGGCAACGTGCGGGTGTTTTTTTGGCGCTGTGAAAGGGGCCCGCTGCCTATCTGATAAAGGGTGCGGACGGCTTGGGCCAGCCATCCCTACCGGGGTAGAGACAAAAAGTTCTCGTGTTCGGTATCAGGGCGCAGTGCTCCTCGGCCCGCGGACCTCGGCGCCAGTCGATTTGGCTAGCGTCCTGCTGCGAGGGCCAGCTTGAGGTCACCCTTGGCCACCATGTGCAGCACGCTGGCGGCGAGCGTCTGATAGGGGAGACCGACTTCTTCCGCCCGCGCGCGCAGACCGGCGATCGTCTCGTGGGTCGTGCGGATGTTGATCCGCGCCGGGCGCGAGGGT
>CAYWZI010000325.1:0-1252 GCA_964462815.1 uncultured Microbacteriaceae bacterium | reverse complement strand
TTACCCAAGAAGAAAAGTACAAGGACAAGAAGCCTGCCGAGCTTATGAAACGCGCCAAGGGTGGTTGGATCAAAGACGCTATTAAGAAGCCCGGTGCGTTGCGGTCGTCAATGGGCGTCAAAAAGGGTGAAAAAATCCCTGCTGGCAAGCTTGCTGCAGCCGCTAAAAAGCCCGGTAAGATGGGCCAACGTGCTCGGTTAGCGCAGACATTAAAAGGATTTAAAAAGTGACAGCCGCGTTTGCCTACGTTCACTGCAAACCTGATGGAACCCCGTTTTACGTGGGTAAGGGTGTTCGTTCGCGGTATAAAGATTTTACTTATAGAAACCAATATCACAAAAAAGTTGTTGCAAAGTATGGTCAAGAAAATATTTTAATAGGCAAAATTGATTGCTCTACCAATGACTTTGCTTTGGATTTAGAGATAGGTTTAATTAAATGTTTTAAGCGTATGGGTTTTTCTTTGACAAACCTTACAGAAGGCGGAGAAGGTAGCGTTGGTTGGAAATGCCCAGATCAAGTTAAGCAGGCGGTCGCTGAGGCTAACAGGCGCAGAGTTTGGACGGAAGAACAAAAATATAAAATAGGCAACTTGCATAGAGGAAAAACACGACCAGAACATAGCCGAAAGATGAAAGAAAAAGGCTTGTGGGCGAAAAAAAATAATCCTAGTTATGGTAATGGTGATAAGCAAAAGGGCAGCAAAAATCATATGGCTAGAGCTGTCGCAGGTTTCCATCCAGACAAAGGCGAAATAGTTTGGTGTACATTACAAGAAGCATCTCAAGCCATTGGGGTTAGTATTCAAGCTGTTTTGCAAGCAATTAAACGCAATTACAAATCCAAAGGTTGGAAGCTAAGGTATTTATCATGAAAACCAGCGGCACTACAGCTTTTAATCTTGATCTGAATAATTTGATTGAAGAAGCATTTGAGAGATGCGGAGCAGAATTACGCTCTGGTTATGATTTAAGAACTGCTCGCAGATCGTTAAATCTTCTAACCATAGAATTTGCGAATCGTGGTATCAACCTCTGGACCATGGAGCAGGGGTCATTCCCGTTGGTCACAGGGCAGGCCATATACCCCATACCTGCCGATACGATCCAGATTCTTGATACGGTAGTCCGGCAAAACGCTGGAACGCTTAATCAGATCGACATCAATATCAGCAACATCGCAGAGCCAACTTACTCTTCGATCCCCAACAAGTTAACTCAAGGGCGTCCGATCCAGTATTGGTTCAATCGGC
>CAYWZI010000324.1:0-1256 GCA_964462815.1 uncultured Microbacteriaceae bacterium | reverse complement strand
GGCGGCCATAAGGTCCTTGATGGTTTTGTACGGCGAGGCGGTCGGCACCACGATCACGTTGAACTCGCCCATCAGGCGGGAAATCGGCGTCACCATGCCGAAGTTCACTGGCGATTTGTTGGTTTCCAGCGCGCCCACGGTCACGGCACCGGCTACCAGCAGGGCGTTAGGGTTGCCCTTTTCGTTATTCACGAACTGCGCCATGCCAATGGCACCACCGGCACCGGCCTTGTTTTCTACGACCACGCTTTTTACCTGGCCCGACGCTTGCAGCGCTTCGCCCAGGGTACGGGCGATGGTGTCAAAACCGCCGCCCGGGTTGGCCGGGGCCATGATCTTGAATTGTTCAACTTGTGCCTGGGCGGCCATCGGGGCCAGGGCTACCAGGCAGGAAACCAGCAGGGTTTTCAATTTCATGAGTCTCTCCAGTGTTGTGGTACAGCGAGTAATACGTCCTCGGGGCGGGACGATGTTTAACGTTATTCAGTGTGTCGGGCGCGTTGCCGCCGGCAGCTGTTCGCGCCAGCGTTTCAGGAACAGGCTCTTTTTGGCCGTATCCAGATACACCAGCAGCCCGCTACCCACCTGAATCGGCCGAAGGTTGGCCGCATTGCGTTTCAGGTCGATATGGCCCAGCTGCCGTGGCAGGTCTTCCCGTATGGGCGGCAGCCCGCTGCCCTGCGACAGCACACGCTGGCCGTCGCGCGACAGGACAAAATCCGTCCATAGCTTGGCCGCTGCCGTATGGCGGGCGGCCTTGTGTATCAGCATCAGCCGGGTCACCACCAGCGCGTAGTCTTGTGGCAATACCCAGCGCACCAGGGGCTGGTGGCGGGTAAAACTCACCGCGTACGGCCCCAGCACGTTATAGGCAATGTCCGCCTCGCCTTGTGACAGCCGGCGCAGCAGGGTCAGGCTGTTGCCTTCCTGAAAGCGCACGCTGCGGCCCAGCGCGGCGGCCAGGTCCCAGAACTCGGCGTTATGCCGCGAGTCCTGGCTGAAAAACAGGTAGCCCGCGCCAGAGGCTTCCACGTCGTACGTGGCCACCCGCAGCTGGCCGGGCTGCGCCCGCAGCATGCGTCGCAGGTCGGTATGCGTATGCGGCATATTGGCCACTCGTTGGCTATGGTAGGCAAACACCACTGGCTCGAAGGTGGTGCCGTACACTTCGTCCCGCCACGAGGCCCAGTCGGGCAACGCGTCTTTTTGCGGCGAGTGGTAGCGCAAGGCGTAGCCGTCGTTCACCAGCTTGATCT
>CAYWZI010000323.1:0-1256 GCA_964462815.1 uncultured Microbacteriaceae bacterium | reverse complement strand
CGAGCTTGCCGCGCAACTGCTCCGCCGTGAAGTGGGGAATGTAGCCGGGCTGGTCTCGCTCGATGCGCCAGCTGTCGGCGAGCGGGCCCCCATCGACGACGTCGAAACCCACCTCGTCGATGAGCGCTGCCACACGGTCGTGAGCGTCGGCGTCATCGGCATAAACCGCGAGGGCGCGCCGCCCACTCGCGCCGGCGGGCTGCGCATGCTCGATGATCTCGCGAGCGGGAATGTGGTTGAAGGCCTTCACGACGCGCGCGCCAGCGAAGTGCCGCGCGACGATTTCTGACGTGGTGGTTTCGCGAGCATCCAATTCGGCAATCGCGCCATCGCGACCCGGGTAGTAATTATTGGTGTCGATCACGATGCGGCCAGCGAGCAGGTCGCTCGGGATGCTCGCCACGGCCCGCAGCGGAATCGTCACGACGACGACCTCACCCGCTGCGGCTGCCTCAGCCACGGTTCCCGCTCGTGCGAGACCGCCGAACTCGCCCACGAAGGATTCCAGCGAGCCGGGCCCGCGCGAATTCGCGATGACGATCGAGTGGCCCGCCATCGTGAGCGCGCGTGCAAGTGTGCCGCCGATGTTGCCCGAGCCGATAATGCCGATCGTTGATGTCATGGTCGGTGTAAGCGCGTGGCGGCGCGTCTCATTCCCCGTTCGCCGAGGGCGCATTGGTCGCGGCCGCTCCCCCTAGTTTCTCAGCCGCCCGGAGCGTAAACTTGAGTCATACCGACTCAGGTTCAGCAGCAGGAGATCACACGATGGCCAACATGCAGGGCGCCCCGTCAAGCCAAGAGCAGCAGAAGTCTGCCCTCGAGCAGTACGGCGTCAATCTCACCGAGATTGCGCGGTCGGGCAAACTCGACCCCGTGATCGGCCGTGACGCCGAGATTCGTCGTGTCAGTCAAGTGCTCAGTCGACGCACGAAGAACAACCCCGTCCTCATCGGTGAGCCCGGCGTCGGTAAGACCGCCGTCGTTGAAGGGCTCGCGCAACGCATCGTCGCGGGCGACGTGCCCGACTCGCTGAAAGACAAGCAGCTCGTCAGCCTCGACCTTTCGGCACTCGTCGCCGGTGCGAAGTATCGCGGCGAGTTCGAAGAGCGCCTCAAGGCCGTGCTGAAAGAGATTGACGAGTCGAATGGCAAGGTCATCACCTTCATCGACGAGCTGCATTCGCTCATGGGCGCGGGCGGCGGTGAAGGCTCGGTCGCGGCAGCAAACATGCTCAAGCCGATGCTCGCGCGTGGCGA
>CAYWZI010000322.1:0-1257 GCA_964462815.1 uncultured Microbacteriaceae bacterium | reverse complement strand
GTCGACGGCGAAGGAGTAAGCGACCTTGATCGCGAACAGCGCGCTGACGATGAGCAGCACAGGTTGCTGGTCGGGCAGGAGGGGCAGCCCGCACATGATTCCGATGAGCAGTGCTCCGGCAACGACGCGCTGCTCGGTGCGGCCCATGAGCGCGGTCACAATGACCGCCGCGGCGATCACCGCGCCCCATGCGATGAGTGCTGGTACGAGCGGCAGACCGAGCAGCAGTGCGACCACAGGCAGGTGTAGGTGCACAGCGATGAAGATCCAGCGATGACGCGGGCGTGTGGCGTAGTAGTCATTCGTGCCGCTTGTGAGGTTCGCGATCGCGCCAGCGGCGATGTCGGCAACGAGAAGTGCGGCCAGAATGCCGCGCCATGCCGTGACCTCGGTGATCGCGGGCATCACGGCCAGCACGGCGCCGACGGCGCCGGCGGTGATGAGCGCTAACGCGAGGCGCGACTGGCGCTCGCCGAGCACGTCGTGCAGTGCGGACGGAATGGAAATCGGGGACATGGCTGAGAACATACCGACTGGTCGGTTTGCGCGCAAGTGTCGCGTGATCAGACCGTGGACAAGGGTCGGGTGATCTGTTCGCGCGGCTTCCCCAACTTCGGAAGGGAAGTCGCGCGACGAGTGGTCGCGGGGGCGGCCAGCGCAGAAGTGCGCTGCTCAGGCAGTGCGCTCGCGGCGCTATGTCAGTACCGACGCGGTGAGCACGCTCGTGAAGAAGGTGAGTCCGTCGACCCCGGAGCGCATGGCCTCAGGCGTGTTGGGGCCGAAGCCCGGCTCGACGGCGTGCTCGGGGTGCGGCATGAGGCCCACGACGTTTCCGCGCTCGTTCCGCAAGCCCGCGATATCGCGCAGCGAGCCGTTCGGGTTCACGTCGAGGTAACGGAACGCGACGAGACCCTCGCTCTCGAGGCGGTCGAGCGTGGCCTCGTCGGCGATGAAACCGCCCTCGCCGTTCTTCAGCGGGATGGTGATTTCTTGGCCGAGCTCGAAACCGTTTGTCCAGGCGCTGTCGGTGCTCTCGACGCGCAACCGCTGGTCGCGACGGATGAAGTCACCGTGGTCGTTGCGAATCAGACCGCCGGGCAGCAGGTGCGCTTCGACGAGAATCTGGAAGCCGTTGCAGATGCCCAGGACGGGCATCCCGCTGTTGGCCGCTGCGATCACTTCGGCCATGATCGGCGAGCGCGCCGCGATGGCGCCGCAGCGCAAGTAGTCGCCGTAGCTGAAGCCGCCGGGCAGCAC
>CAYWZI010000321.1:0-1259 GCA_964462815.1 uncultured Microbacteriaceae bacterium | reverse complement strand
AACGCCGTGCAGATGGCGGCAGACCGTATCCGTCTGGGCGAAGCCGATGTGGTGATCGCGGCGGGTTCCGAGTCCATGTCCATGGTGCCGATGATGGGTAACAAGGTTTCCTTGAACCCGGAAGTGTTCGCCAAAGACGAAAACTATGCCATCGCTTACGGCATGGGCCTGACGGCAGAAAAAGTAGCCCAGCAATGGGGCGTATCCCGCGAAGACCAGGATGCGTTTGCGGTAGAGTCGCACCGCCGTGCGCTGGCTGCCATTGATGGCGGCAAGTTCAAGAACGAGATTACCCCGCTGGAAGTAACCTATCGCACGCCTAACCTGGAAACCGGCGAAGTGGTCAGCAAGACCCGTGTGCTGGATACCGATGAAGGCCCGCGCCGCGAAACCACGCTGGAAGGCCTGGCCAAGCTGAAAACCGTGTTCGATGCCAAAGGCTCGGTCACAGCGGGTAACTCCTCGCAAATGTCCGACGGTGCTGGTGCCGTGATTCTGGTGTCCGAGCGCGTGCTGAAAGAGTTCAACCTGACCCCGCTGGCGCGTTACGTTACCTTCTCGGTAAAAGGCGTGCCGCCAGAAATTATGGGTATCGGCCCGAAAGAAGCGATTCCGGCAGCCTTGAAACAGGCAGGCCTGGTGCAGAGCGATCTGAAATGGATCGAGCTGAACGAAGCTTTTGCTGCCCAAGCCTTGGCCGTGGCGCGTGATCTGGAGCTGGATATGTCGCTGGTGAATCCGCATGGTGGCGCTATTGCGCTGGGCCACCCGCTGGGCGCAACCGGTGCTATCCGTACTGCTACGCTGATTCACGGTATGCGCGATGCAGGTATGCAAGGCCACGGCATGGTGACTATGTGTATCGGTACCGGTATGGGTGCTGCTGGTATTATCGAAGTGCTGTGATAAGCCTATTGCGGCCAACCTGATGGTTGGCCGTAACAACAAAAAAGCCGGCTGCGAAGCCGGCTTTTTTCATGAGCTGTAATGTGTTTACAGGCGTTCCAGTGTTTCAAATTCTACCTGCTGGCAATCTTCGAATGTTGCATTGCTGTGCAAAATGCGAATCTGGTACGACTTGCCGTTGGCCGCAAAGGTCAGCTCTTTACCATTGTCTGCTAGCCGCTTCGGTATCAGAAAAACACGTTGCCCCTTTTTTGCATTAGTCTGCGTAATATACAAACCGCTGCTGATATTGCTGGTATCGCTACCACCTTCACTCAGGCTGACGGGTAGGGGTAGGCTACCCAATACTTCAA
>CAYWZI010000320.1:0-1262 GCA_964462815.1 uncultured Microbacteriaceae bacterium | reverse complement strand
AGACCATCGAGGAACTCAAAACTAAGAGCGCCGAACTGGACGAGCTGAAGGCCGAACTCCGCGCACTGCGCAAGGAAGTCCGGAGCAGCCTGCCTCCCACGCCCTAACTGACTTGATGCCTCCTTGGCCCCATTTTTTTCGCCAACCTCGGCTGGTGGCAGGCTGGGACTTCGCTCAAATTTGCGATTGCGAGCCAGCAGCATCCACACTGCGCGGATCTGTGCAACCTTGAAGGCGCAACAGCGCCATTTTCCCCAGCTTGCGCCCGTCAACTTTTGTCCTATGATTATCAATAACGTGAGAACCTTGAATCCGTTTATTGGCGCGGTGTTGTTTGCTGCGGTGTGTGGCACGCTGGTTTTCTCCGCTCGGAGCGCCATGGCTCAGGGTGCGGTCCTTTCCGGCCCGAATGTGGCCAGCGGCGCAAACTCCGGGGTGGCGGGAGGGGCGGGCAACACCGCTGGCGGCGACTTCTCGACGATTGCCGGCGGCTTCACCAACTCAGCCACTGGTACCAATACCACAGTAAGCGGCGGTTCTTTCAACAACGCCAGTGGCTTCGTGTCCACCGTGGGCGGCGGCCAAGGTAACCGGGCTCTCGGAGAGACTGCCACGGTGGGCGGCGGATCGCAGAACACGGCAAGTAACGCATGCGCCACCGTGAGCGGCGGTGAGGACAATACCGCCGGCGGCAACAGAGCTACGGTAAGCGGAGGCCAAAACAATAGAGCGCTAAGCTTCGCGGCTACAGTCAGCGGCGGGCAGCAAAACACGGCCAATGGCACGAATGCGACGGTCAGCGGCGGCGCCAACAACCAATCTACCAACAGCGCCACAGTCGGCGGAGGACAACTGAATGTGGCCAATGGCGTGTTGGCCACCATTCCGGGCGGATCCAACAATCTCGCCAACGCTCGTGCGTTCGCCGCCGGTGTTCGGGCCAAAGCGAGGCACGACGGTGCCTTTGTCTGGAGCGGTGTAACTAACGTGGACACCTTTTCGACCAACAGCAGGTCCTTCACCGTGCGTGCCCCAGGTGGCGTGCGATTTATCACCTCGACCACGGCGACAAACTTTACCCAAGCCAATCCCATTCTGGGCGTGATACTGCGCCCCGGGTCGACGGCTTGGACCGCCTTGAGCGACCGCGCAAGCAAGACGGATTTCCAGCAGATCAATCCGCGCGAAGTGCTCTCCAAGCTCGCCGCCATGCCGGTGACCTCATGGAAATACAAGCATGATCCCTCGCGCCGCTACATCGG
>CAYWZI010000319.1:0-1281 GCA_964462815.1 uncultured Microbacteriaceae bacterium | reverse complement strand
GGGCGAGGCTCGGATGGTCGATGTCGGCTCCAAGCCGGTGGTGGCGCGGGTGGCGCTGGCCGAGGCGACTTTGGTCTGCGCGGCGGCGACGATCCGTTTGTTGAAGAAGCAGGCGCTGCCGAAGGGGGATGTGCTGGCCGTGGCGCGGGTCGCGGGGATTCAGGCGGCCAAGCAGACGGCAGGGTTGATTCCGTTGTGCCATGTTTTGCCGCTGGATGCGGTGGAGGTGGATTTCCGGGTGATGGCGCGCGGGGTGCGCGTGACGTGCACGGCGCGGACACGGGCGCGGACCGGCGTGGAAATGGAGGCCTTGACCGGGGCGGTGGTGGCGGCTTTGACGCTCTATGATATGTGCAAGGCGGTGGACAAGGGGATGCGGGTGGAGGGGGTGAGGGTGGTGGAGAAGCGGAAGGCGGGCGGCTGAGCCGGAGGCGGTAAAGGGGCTTGCGCAGCCACAGTAAGACGTTATCTTACTTTTATGGTTACGTCGCTTTCCAGCAAGGGTCAGGTTGTTTTGCCGGCGCCGCTCCGCCGGGAGGACTCGCTGCGGGTGGGAGACGAGTTCGAAGTCGAGCGGATCGAACCGGGACGGTATCTGCTTAGGAAAACGCCGGGGCGCCCGGCGCGCGGACTGGTTGATTTGCTGCAGGAATGTCCGGCGCAAGATTGGTTCCGACCCGTTGCGTCGGAGTCGACAGATTCCTTGTGAGGTTCCTCGCCGACGCCAATGTCCTGAGCGAGGCGACTAAGGTCACGCCCTCCGCGGCGGCGGTGAAGTGGCTGCGTCGGCACGAGCATGAGGTGGCGGTCAATGCGATTGTGCTCGGCGAAATCGAATTCGGCATCCTACTTCTGCCGTCCGGACGCCGGCGGAAAAAGTTGGAGGAATGGTTTGCACGGGTGGCGGAGATGTTGCCGGTGTTGGAGATGGACCGGGAGACGGCCCGCGTTTGGGCGGCCCTGTTGGCCCGACTGAGGCGCAAGGGGCGTGCCATGCCGGTGAAAGACAGTCTCATCGCCGCCTCGGCTTTGCGGCACGGGCTCGCGGTGGCCACGCGCAATACGGGGGATTTCGCGCACTGCGGGGTCAAGTTGGTGGATCCGTTCGCGTGAGGACGGCGGCGAGGGTGAAGGTTGGAGAGTTTGTTCTTTGCGTCCAAGGCGGGATGGGAGATATTGGCGGATCTTGAATTATGGGATTTGACGAATTGGGGTTGTCGGAGGCGGTGGTGCACGGGGTTCAGTCGATGGGCTTTGTCGATCCCACGCCGATCCAGTTGC
>CAYWZI010000318.1:0-1281 GCA_964462815.1 uncultured Microbacteriaceae bacterium | reverse complement strand
GTCGGCGTCGCGCTGCGTAAAGGAGCGGGGGTCGGCAACGGCCCCCGATCTTTCAATGAAATACCTATCTGTTTGTTCTGGCATCGAAGCCGCGACCGTGGCGTGGCACCACATGGGATGGCAGCCCGTTGCCTTCAGCGACATTGAGCCGTTCCCGTCTGCCGTGTTGGCGCATCACTATCCTCATGTCCCTAACCTTGGCGACATGACTAAATTTGAGGAGTGGAATCTTGAACCAATTGACCTTCTTGTCGGAGGAACACCCTGCCAATCCTTCAGCGTCGCGGGTCTGCGCAAAGGGCTTGCCGACCCCAGAGGCAACCTCATGCTTACGTTTCTTGCAATCGCTCAACGTCACCGGCCTCGATGGATTGTCTGGGAAAACGTACTCGGTGTCCTGTCAAGCAACGGAGGAAAAGATTTTGGTACCTTCCTCGGGGCGCTGGGCGAGTTGGGGTATGGGTTCGCCTACAGAGTTCTCGACGCTCAATGGTTCGGAGTGGCCCAGCGCCGCCGTCGTGTGTTCGTTGTCGGATGTCTTGGAGACTGGCAGCGTCCCGCCCAGGTTCTTTTTGAGCGCGAAAGCGTGCGCCGGGATACTGCGCCGAGCAGAGAAGCGCGGAAAGGCATTGCCCGAGGCGTTGGCGGTGGCTTTGAGGGCAGTGGCATCCCAGATGTAGCCCAGACGCTTTCGTCTAGGGATTACAAAGGCCCGAGTTGTGGTCGAGATGGGTTGGTCGGGAATCCGATGGCCGTCGCCCAGCCGGTGGCGTTTCATACGGCCAATAGCAACATGAAAGGGCCGATAGCAAGGAGTGATGATGTATTTATGGGGCTTGAACCGCATCCATCCCAATCAAGACACGCGGTTATGACCGCCATGCAAGTGCGCCGCCTCACACCCGTTGAGTGCGAACGGCTGCAAGGCTTTCCCGACAACTACACCAATATTCCTTGGCGCAAGAAAGACGAGTCGCCAGATGGCCCTCGCTACAAGGCGCTGGGCAACAGCATGGCAGTACCTGTCATGCGTTGGATTGGAGAGCGTATTCGTGACAACGCTGTGGCTTGATTTTGAAACGCGCTCCCGCTGCGACCTACCGTCGGCGGGCGCGTATAACTACGCCAAGCACCCGAGCACTGAGGTGCTCTGCATGTCCTACGCCTTTGACGATGGCGACGTTGAGACGTGGCTGCCGCTGCACCCGTTCCCCGAGCGTGTCGCTAACTGGACAGGCCAGATCCGCGCGCATAACGCGGCCTTCGAGCGGCTCATCTTTT
>CAYWZI010000317.1:0-1281 GCA_964462815.1 uncultured Microbacteriaceae bacterium | reverse complement strand
GGCGATCTGCCCACTAAATCAGGGGCGTGGCCTCTTGTCATGAAGATCAAAGAACAGGCAGAGCCGCAGGTGCCGAAGCCTGAAGATGCGCCAGTGCAATGACCATCGAAACCAAAGACCTGCGTCTTCTCAAAACCGACTATGGTCACAAGATCAAAGCGGTGGAAGCGCGGGTCTTTCGGTTGGAAAAACGAATCGACTGGGTAGAGAAACTATTATGGCTTTCAGCCGGTGCAGTGATCAGTTGGCTTGTGACGTTGGTGATTAGGAGTGTGTGATGGAAGAACAGGGCCAAGTTCTCTTCAACGTGTTGGTGGGAGTCGCCGGTATGTTTGGCGGCTGGATTCTTAATAACATCTCACGCTCCATTGAACGCTTGGATAAAGATGTCCGAGCGATGCCGTTGACCTACGTCACGAGGGTGGATTACCGTGCCGACATCGACGAAATTAAATCCATGCTGATGCGGATCAACGACAAGCTGGATGCTAAAGAAGACAAGAAATGATCGTCCAAACTCTCATCGGCCCGATTAGCAACATCCTTGATAAGTTCATTGAGGACAAAGATCAGAAGGCCAAGCTCGCGCATGAGTTGGCTACGATGTCAGAGCGTCACGCACAGGAACTTGCCAAGGGCCAGATTGAAGTCAACAAAGCCGAAGCCACGAGTCGAAGCACCTTTGTCGCAGGCTGGCGACCCTTTATCGGGTGGACTTGCGGCATCGCTTTGGCGTGGCACTTTGTGGTTTATCCCGTGGTGTCGTTCTTGGTGGTACTCAGCGGTGAGGACATTCCTCCTTTGCCGACCTTTGACATGGATAGCCTGATGACGATTCTGCTCGGTATGCTGGGCTTGGGTGGCTTACGCACCTTTGAGAAGTTCAAAGGGGTATCCAAATGATCGACTGGGCGTTGTATCCGAATTTTTCCAAGAAGGAATTCGACTGCACTCACTGCGGTGCGAACCAGATGACTCCGGCGTTCATGGCGAAGTTGCAGGCTCTGCGAACCAAGTACGGGAAACCCCTTCGGATCACCTCCGGCTTTCGTTGCGCGCAGCATCCCATTGAAGCGAAGAAAATCAAACCCGGCGCACATGCCTCGGGCTGTGCCTGTGATGTGGGAGTCGATGGGCAGCAGGCGTACGAGGTCATGAAGATCGCTTTTGAACTCGGCTTCACCGGCATCGGTGTCAACCAAAAGACATCAGGAAGGTTTATCCACTTGGATACACTGGAAGAGCCTCCTCGCAAGAATGTTTGGTCGTACTGATTTTGCT
>CAYWZI010000316.1:0-1318 GCA_964462815.1 uncultured Microbacteriaceae bacterium | reverse complement strand
GGCGGTTTTCACCAAACTCGACGACGCCGACCATGGGCTGCAGCGTGGTGAAGGGGTAGTTGGCGATCTTTGGCTTCGCGGCGCTGAGCTTGGAAAGCAGCGTGGATTTCCCCGCATTCGGCGCACCGACAAAGCCGGCATCCGCGATGCTGCGCAGCTCAAAGTGGAAGATGCCCTCTCCGCCGGGCGTGCCGGGCGTGAACTCGCGCGGGGCCTGATGGGTGGAGGTCTTGAAGTGGACGTTCCCCTTCCCTCCCTTGCCCCCCTTGCAGAGCACGTAGGTGCCGTTCGTCTCGGTGAGATCGGCCACGGGCTCGAACTTTTGCACGACCTCTCCGGTCTCCTCGTCGATCTCCTCGGTGACGAGGCTGACGAGGGTCCCCGGCGGCACTTTGAAGGTCATGTGCCGACCGCTGCGTCCCGTGCACATGGTGGCGCCGCCCTTGGCACCGTCCTCGGCGAAGAGACGATTGTTGAAGACGTAGTTGCGCAGGCTGTCGGTGCTGGGGTCGGCCAGCAGGATCACGTCCCCGCCAGCGCCGCCGTCACCACCGTCCGGCCCGCCTTTCGGACGAAATTTCCCCCGGTGGAAGTGGGCGCTGCCATCCCCGCCTTTTCCGGCGCGGGCGTGAACTTTGATCTGATCGACAAACATGGCAGCGGAGTTAGCCGGGGATGCAGCGCGGAGCAAGGCTTTGCTGCAACCGGCTCTATTGTCCGGCGTCTTGCCCGGAGGTGCCCGGGTAGAACAGCCGCATGGCCTGGCGCAGATGCGGGCTGCGGCGACTGGCCTCGTAAACGGCGTCCGGCAGCCCCCGCGACTTCACAAGGAAGTGGTAGGCCCCCAGGGCCTCGAAGCCGGCATTCAGCCCGCCTTCCATGGGCAGATAGCTTTTGCCATCGACAGTCACGTTTTCCACCATGCCCCAGGGGGGGAAGAGGCCGGACTTTTCCATGCGCCGGATGAGTTCCGCCACCTCCTCCGCCGGGGAGCGCAGCGCGGCGGACATGAGGATGTAGTGCGGATGAATGAGATCCTGGGACGGCAGATCGACGCCGCCGACCCAGTAGCCATTCCCAAAGCGGTTTTCCCCGGCGGAGAGACCGTAGAGCCCCTCCCTGGCCGCTGCGGATGTCGGCCACTGCTCCGACATGTAGGCCCGCTGGGCGGCCAGCATGTCCCGACGCACGGAGAGCCAGCGCACGCCGTCATGGGCGTCCGGCTCGTCGCTGTCGAAGTCGGGATGAAAAAGGCTCTGCAGTTCGGTGATGAACCCTGCCCCCTGCCAGGCGTGACCCGGGCGGCGCATGCGCGGTG
>CAYWZI010000315.1:0-1328 GCA_964462815.1 uncultured Microbacteriaceae bacterium | reverse complement strand
TGTACGTCTCTCCAAGTGAGCAGACGCTTCAGGCTATCCAGCAACAGGAAAATATTGCTAGAGCGCAGCAGCCTTTGTTGAGTGAGTCTCAAAGCGCATTCCTTCGTGGTCTCCAAGCTCAAGCAACTACCGCACCCTTGTATGAGGACATCTATCGAGCAGCGGGAATGCAACCTGGAGCCGCAGCTTACGAAAGATTTATGGCAGGTGAGTACGCCCCTGACTACGCATCTCTCGCTGCGCTTGCTCCTCAAGCCGCTACGCAAGTTCCGACCGCAATTAGTCAAGCCGCTGCTGGGGCTGGGCTTCCCTCTACCGCAGGAATTCAAGGTCTTGCTGGGCAGGCTATGCCTGGGGTGTCGGATATTTATGGGCGTGTTCAATCGGGCCAGTTTCAGAATCTTGCATTACCTAGTGTTCAACAAGTTGCAGGCGGGTCTTTCCTGACTGGATCGCCTTACCAGCAGGCGCTTATTGAGCAGTCCACCCGACCGATTACCGAGCAACTGTTAGAGCAGACCTTGCCTGCGCTTCAGTCTCAATTCTCTCGTGCTGGACGCTACGGATCAGGCGCTCAGGAACGGGCTATCGAGGCCGCTACACGGGCCGCTGCTCGTGCAGTAGGTGAGACTGCGACAAACATCGGACAACAGACCTACGCTCAAGAGAGGGGCTTCCAAGAGGCTGCTCGTTCACAGTTGGGCGCTCTGTCTCAGCAGGACTTGGCAAACCGTCTTGGCGCTGCCCAAGCTGCGGAGGCAACTCGCCAGGCTCAACTTGCACAAGCGTCTGGCCTCCAAAGTCAACTCTTTGGCGCACAGGCTCAGAATCTTGGGACTCAGTTGGGCGCTGCACAGACTGCCGAGCAGATGCGCCAATCTGGTGTTGGTCAACAGGCAAACATCCTCGGGCAAGTTGCGGGTCTTCAGCAGACTGGTTTCGGAAATATCCTCGCAGGAGCGCAGGGTCTACAGGGTGCTCAACAAGCGGCTCTCAGCACTCAGATGGGCGCTGCTGGTGCTCTGGGTGCTACTCAGCAACAAGCACTCGCAACCCAACTGGCGACTGCCCAAGCGGTTCCGCAGGCTTACCAGCAACAGTTCCTGCCTGCACAGACTCTGGCCCAAGTTGGCGCACAGAGAGAAGCGATTGCCGCACAACCCCTGCAAGAGCAGATGCAGCGCTTCCAATTCCAACAGCAACTGCCTTACTCGCAGCTTCAGAGCTACCTATCGAGTATTTACGGCAATCCCCTTAGTGCTGCTCAACAACCTCAGCAACAGGGTTCTAGCACTATGCAGAATATTGGCGGGTTGTTGGGTATTGGC
>CAYWZI010000314.1:0-1340 GCA_964462815.1 uncultured Microbacteriaceae bacterium | reverse complement strand
GAGCCGCCCTGACCCTCCGAGGGAACGATGTCACTCATGCGGGAACTGTATCGCGGCCTGTATGCGCGCCTTCGCGATCTCGACGTACTCCGCCTCGCGCTCGATGCCGATGAATCTGAAGCCCTCCAGCATCGCCGCCTTGCCCGTTGAGCCGCTGCCCATGAACGGATCGAGGACCGTGCCGCCGGGTGGCGTGACGAGCCGACAGAGGTAGCGCATGAGGTCGGACGGCTTGACGGTGGGGTGGTAGTTGCGCTTTGGCCCACCGTCCTTGTCGGCTGTGCGTCCTTCGCTCGGACGCACGTAACTGTTCATGGTGGAAACCTTGCGTTGCTCCATCCCCTCGCACCCCTCATCCCTGTCCCGCTTGCTCGCCTTCGCGCAGTAGAAGAACCGCGCAGCGGAGCCAAGCAGCCCCACCACCTCGTCGCTGCCGTTGTGAATGACATTCGCAGGCCACCGTCCCCCGGTTGGCTTGTTGCCGCTGATGTCTATGACATGCTGCGATCCGTCGCTGATGTAATTTCCATTTCGACCACTACCAATATTCGTTGAAATGGGCCGATCCCACGCCTTTTCGTATCCATCGTCTGAAGGAACCCTACAGGCATCCACGTTGATCCCACCCGTCCCATAGCGCATCACATTGTCTGCGACGGTGCCGCACAGCGGCTTGCGCGCGACGGTGATCGGCTCCATCGCTGGCTTCAGCGCCGTCCCCCATCCGTCCCACTGGCGCGCCGCGTCGGTGGCGGGGGCGGTGATGAAATTGACAGACTGCGGGATGCCGTTGCCGCCACCGTACTTCTCGCTCCCAGCGTTGCGACGTTCGCCCGTAACGCTGGAAACGCCAACCACCTCCCGGTCAGCCCCCGCCGCCTTGTCGATCGCCTTGCTCACGTCAAGCGACTTGGGAAATCCCGACCCGTACACCCACGCGATCATGTCGCGGATGTCGAAGCCAGCGTCCTCGATATTGCACGCCATGCGGTGCTGCGTGCGCGTCCCCGCGAACGCGAGCAGGTGTCCACCCGGCTTGAGTACGCGCAGGCACTCGCGCCAGATGTCCGCGCTCGGCACGTCGTAGTCCCACTTCTTGCCCATGAACGCAAGGCCGTACGGCGGGTCCGTGACGATGGCGTCGATGCTGTTGTCGTGCAGGGACTGCAGGCGTTCGCGGCAGTCCCCGTGCAATAGGCAGTAGGCGTCATCCATGACGCGGGAAGCATAAACGACAACGCCCGCACCTCAACAGGCGCGGGCGCTATCGCGTCCGGGGGTGTACGTCAGTCCTTCTTGAACAGCTTGCCGATGGGCAGCACGTTGCCGGCGATGTAGCC
>CAYWZI010000313.1:0-1342 GCA_964462815.1 uncultured Microbacteriaceae bacterium | reverse complement strand
GTGGTTAGCGCGGAGTTCGAGGATGAGGATGGCGAGAGTCTGGACATGGCAAGCCAGATACCGGACCACCACACCCCGGAAGCCGAGATGATGAATCAGCAGATACTCTCTGCCGTGAATGCGGCGGTAGAACGTTTGCCTGAGGAGCTGCGCACGGCCATCAGCCTGCGCGAAATGGAAGGGTTGAGCTATGAGGAAATTGCCAGTGCAATGAATTGCCCGATAGGCACGGTGCGTTCACGGATTTTCCGTGCGCGTGAAGCAATCGCGACCGAGTTGCGTCCTTTGCTGGATACAGCCAAGAACAAAAGATGGTGAGCAGATGATGAAAGAAACCCTCTCTTCCCTGATGGATGGCGAGCTGAGTGACAAGGACGCCGCTCAGGCCATGCACATGCTGGGTAACGATGACCAGCTAAAAGCCGCCTGGCAGGAATACCACCTGATTGGCGACGCACTGCGCAACAATGCCTTGTTGCAGGTTGATGTACGCGAGCAGGTGTCGCAGGCACTGCAGGCCGAGCCTACGGTACTGGCCCCGCGTAATCTGGTGCAAAAACGCAGCCGCCCGGTGGCGCGCTTTGCGCTGGCGGCATCGGTGGCCATGGCTGGGGTTGTGGGCTGGTATGGCTGGCAAGGCCAGCAAGCTAGCGACCCGGCACTGATGGCGAAAGCGGTGCCAACGCCTGGTGCGCAGGTGCAAGTGGTGAATACGGTCAATGCGGCCAACCAGTCTTATTTGGATGCGCATCAGGATATCAGCCTGAGCGATGGCCTGGCCCGTGCCAGCCTGGTGGAGCCTGCTGCGAAAGGTCTGCATTGATGCGTGTAATAGCAGCCTGTGTTGTAGCAGCCTTGCCCTTGGCTGCCCTGGCCGATGACGACTGGGCCTTGCTGGATAAAGCTGCCGAGGCGGCAGTTAACTTGCCGTTAAGCGCCACCTATATGCACCAGCTGGGTAACGAGCTGGAAACCTTCCGCCTGCAGCGTGCTGTCGAGGCGGGCGTGGTGCGCGAGCGGCGCGAATCACTGGATGGTATGCCGCGCGAGATCGTGCGTGTGGGCAACGAGCTTGCCTGCTACGCGCCCGATGGCAAGGCGTTGAGTGCGGCCAAGCTTAGTGCCATCAAGCTGTTTCCTGCCTTGCTGCCAGATCACACCGAAGAGCTGGCGCAGGGTTACCAGCTGGTGCGCGGCGGTATGGATCGCGTGGCGCAGAAGGACTGCCAGTGGCTTACGCTCAAGCCGCGGGATGCCGCAGCGCGCTACACCCAGCGTTTCTGTATTGACCCGCAAAGTGCGCTGCCGCTGAAAGTCGTCACGGCCACTGCCAAGGGCGAGG
>CAYWZI010000312.1:0-1345 GCA_964462815.1 uncultured Microbacteriaceae bacterium | reverse complement strand
ACTCCTCGGGCGTACTCTTGGCGCGCATGTAGTCGATCGTCTCAATGCCGCCGACCTGGTAATGGCTTGGGTTGATGGGGTCGCTCGTGTCCGGTTGCGTGTCCGGTTGCGCGGGCGTACTGGGCGCGCTTGGCGCTTGGGGTGGTCTATACATGGTCTCGGAATCCTCCGGAGGGCGGCCTATGTCCCGTGCAAACTCCAACAACTCAGCCGGTGTCAGTCGTGCCATAGGTCGCGCCCTCGCTTGTGTGATGGGTTAGATGTAGTCCTTACCGCCGCGCCGACAGCGCCAGTTGGGCTCGGGGACGTGCCGCCATTCATAGTCGCGACACGCGCGCCACCGAGCCCGCAACGATAGCAACCAGCGAATCATGCGCGCTCGCTCGGCCATTCGAGCGCCTCGCCTATGCAGATGTCTTCGATGTCCCACGCGCGCGAGCGCTCGGGTACCAAGTCGAGCGCGAGCTCGGCAGCTTCGTCCACGTCACACGCGAGCACGGTCACGGTCTCGCGCACGGTTGCAACAAGCGTCACTTCGTAAAAGGTCATACGGGCACCCCCGTTGCGCGCTCAATGGCCGCGCGGGCGTTGTCGAGTAGCGCGCGGGTGTCGTCGTCGTGGTCGAGCTCGCCTAAGTCCGCCTCGCCCACAAGCGCCTGTAGGGCGGCGAGTAGGTCAGGCGCGGCGGCGATCAGGCGCGCGTTGGCTTCTAGTGCCGAATGGGCGGTCGAGTTTAATAACGTACTGATGTCGGCAACGTGCGTGCCGTCAGGCTCGACAATGGCCGCAACGGGGCCGCCCTCGAATGTATCGTACAGCCACGGGCCCGGAGTGTGGGCGGCGCTCATGTCGCGTCCGCCTTGATGTCATCGAGCATATGCTCGGCAATTTCATACCAATTGACATCGGACAGGAACGCGCGGGCGTAGTCGACCGCGAGCCCCTCGAGCGTGCCATCCTGGTCAATGGCGTTGTCCGCATACTCCTCAAGCAGCTTGGACAGCGTGTAGGCGTCATCCTTGCGGATGCACTCGGGTGCGTAGTCGGCCACGTCGAACCCGTCGAACAGCTCAAGGTTAACGCGCCATGTGGCGTAGTTCGTCCATCCGTTATATGTCTTGTCAGTCATGTCAGTGTCTCCGAGTTTAGTGTATTGGCTCATCAGTACGGGCCTCACCCGTAGACGCGCGGCCACGGGCGCCGCGTGTTTCGCCATGTTAGGCGGCCTTAGCTGCGGGTGGGTCGATCCAGCTCGGGTTGTCGAGCGGGCCTGGCTCGGACTCCCGCAACGGCATCAGCACGCCCACAGCATCGCCCGCGAGCCCGATCCGCGCGGCACCATCGC
>CAYWZI010000311.1:0-1348 GCA_964462815.1 uncultured Microbacteriaceae bacterium | reverse complement strand
CACCCTTACACCCCTGCCCCCGCTCCTCACACTCCTGCCTCCTCCCCCTGCTTTCCCTACCAAAGCCCTCCTTTGCCCCCTACGCCGCCCACAGTAACGCTGGCATCGGCCCTAGCTCCCTGACCTTTGGTTTCCTCCCCAGCCCCTCCTACGCCCTCCTGACCGCCTCTCTCAGCCCTCAGCGTCACAACCTCGTTCACAAGCACTGACAAAACCTCTGCCAGCCCTCCGAACTGGTTCTCTGCTCCTCTACGCCACCGGTCGGCAAGTTCAATCGCTTCTTCCACTGTCATTGGTATGTGAGTATTCACTAACATTCTCCTTAGTTAAGGTCTAACTCTTGTTGCCGGGAATAAAATTCTTTTTGCTTTTCATCTTCTGTCCACCTCAGAATCCTGCAGCTCATGCGGTGGATGTCAAAACATATCCTCTCTGCCTCTTTTAGTTCCTCAAGCGTAGCTAGGCTTTTCCCTAATACGTGCTGCAACCTCCTGATTTTTAGATTTATTTCTGTAATTTCTGCTGCGGGTGACCCGTAGTTAGTATCCACTAACGTTCTCCTTGTAAATTTTTTGATTTAAACTTCACTCACCTTGGACATATCAAGGTTCCTTTTGTGTGTGACTGTGAAAGTTTCGGGGTCCGGCGTCGGCTCGGCGACGTTAAATAGCCTGTATCCTTTTGCTGAAGGTGCGAATGTATCCGGACCCCACCCTTTTTATTCCTGCTCTAAAAAATCAATCAATCGGTTCAAGTACCAAGCTGCTTTTTTATAGTCCCGCAGCGCGTCTTCCTTGAACGGCCCCCTGGATAGGTATTTTATTGTTGTAAGGCGCAAGTGCCCTGCAAATTCCTCAGGGGTTGATTTAGCCTGCATAAAGTCTATGGTCTCGATGCCGCCGGTTGTGTAGTGTGGTGGGTGGTTGACCAGATCGGCGGCCTTGGGTCTAGGCATCACTGTTTCTCCGAAGGTTTGAGTTTCGAGGCCTCGAGCTGCGCCTGCATGTGGGAGCTGACCATCTCAGCGGCATGCATGATGAGCATGGAGGCTTCCATTTGATCCGCGTTCAGCCCTGTGATGGTCATTGTTTCTTCATTTTGGTCGATGTGTATGAGTACACCGACAGAACCCTGCACTCCGGGTTCACGAAGCATGCAAGAATCAACGCGCCGGACCGCATCGTCACGGACATCCTGAATACGTTTACGGTCGGTATCGTCAAGAAGATTAAATCGGTTGTTTTCATTTCTCACTTCGTAGGTCATGGCTAGTCCTTCACGGGTTGCTTGTTGGCCCAAAGGTCCAAGCACACCTGCTCGAGCTCCATGGACGGTGGGTTGGTTTTCA
>CAYWZI010000310.1:0-1355 GCA_964462815.1 uncultured Microbacteriaceae bacterium | reverse complement strand
GCGAGGCTTGCACGGAAGACACAGCGGCCAGATGGAAAATCCCCGCGCAGCCGGGGAGCAATTGATCGAGAAGAGTGGCATCGCCGGCATGGCCGACAACCAAACGGGCGCCGCTAGGCACATTTCCCTCGATGCCGGTGGAAAGATTGTCGAGGACAGTGACCTCGGAGCCTTGGGCAAGCAGCGCTTCAACAAGATGCGATCCGATGAAGCCCGCCCCGCCTGTGACAAGGTATTCCATGTCTCCTATTTAATTTTCGAGCAGCAACATGTCGGCGAACCGCCCGCAGCCAAGCTTGCGCCAAAGACGAGTTCACCACTCCGCGGAGCCCTCGATGCGGCAGTTCGGTAGAGTAAAAGCGGCGTCCCCGCCGCTTGACCTTTGCCGATAAGCGGCAAGATGCCGCTTCTACTTTTTGTTTTCCGTCGCATCGCTAGATCTTGAATTGCGCGCCTGTCGTTATTGACCCCGGAAAGTCACAACCGTTTTGGCAGTTTTCCCAAGCGTGACGAGATCGAGCCAGAGAGAACGGTTCTTTATGTAGAAGAGGTCGTATTCCAACTTCGTCTTGGTGTCCTCCACCGAGTTGACGTAACGATGTTTCACTTGCGCCCATCCGGTGATGCCCGGACGCACGGCAAAGCGCGCGCGGTAAAAGGGAATTTCCTTCTCCAACTGGTCGACAAACTCCGGTCTTTCCGGCCTCGGTCCGACGAGACTCATGTCGCCGCGCAGGACATTCCAGAGTTGCGGTAACTCATCGATGCGCGTGGCACGCAAAAGCTTGCCCAACGGCGTGATCCTTGTGTCGTTCTTCTCCGCCCATCGGGCTCCACTCGCTTCGGCATTGTTCACCATGGTCCTGAGCTTGTGGATGGTAAAGGGACGCCCGTGCATGCCGACACGCACTTGTCGGTAGAAGGCGTGGCCATGGGAAGTCAGCCGCACGAGCAACGCTGCCAGCAAAAGAACCGGCAGGGTCACGATGGATACCAAGAGGGCGAAGATAACGTCCGTCGTCCGCTTGAACACATCATAGAAGAGAGGCATCGCGTTCGACGCCCAGAACGTGGATGGCAGCCAACGATCGCCGAGATGCTGGAGAGGAACGCGCCCGAGCGCACGCTCGGTCGCCATCACCACCGGGACAATGTCAACGCCCTGCTCGAAGCAAATCATCAGGGCCTTGATCGCAGCGGGATTCATCTCGCGATTGACGGCGAGAATGATTTCTTCCGCTCCGTGACTGTCCGCCAGGCGGGGCAGGTCCTCTGAAGTGCCAACAACCTGCACACCGCCAACGCTTATTCCCATCTTGCTTGGATCATCATCGACCATCCCACAAACGATCCAC
>CAYWZI010000309.1:0-1356 GCA_964462815.1 uncultured Microbacteriaceae bacterium | reverse complement strand
ACTTATTGCCATCAGTATCTGTATATACCGTGTCATCGTACACCTGCATCATTTTAAGGTAGAGGGTAGCAATCTTCTCTAGGCTGTCTTCTACGATCAGCGCCCTACGCTTGGCACGGGAGGAACCGAGTCTAGCCAATTGGCTGGCATGGCCTTGAGAGCGAACACCCGTCTCACCTCGCCCAGACAGCACCGAAGTAATCCCAGAGGCTTCTGCAAACATTGCATCAATCTCGGCTATCTCTCGGAAGATGTCGTTGGGAATGTTGGGCGCAAACTCCTCGACTTTGGCGTTTGGCATATCTGTAGAGATAAAGGAACCTGCGCGGTTAAGAGCAAAGTTCTTTTCATCCAAGATGCCGGTAAAGCCCATGACGGCCTTGGGAGGGGAAACCTGCTTGTCTAACAGCTCAAGGATTTGGCTAACTCGTTTATTCCGCATCTCTTGCAGGAATACAAGGCGTTGCGTCTCAGACTGCCCCCAGTAGTAGTCATACTGCGGGGAAGGGCAGACTTGTACAAATGGCTGCTCACCTTCTAAGAACAAACTCTTAGAGGGGCGGTCATAGATAATGACCCGTGGTTCGGCAATCGTGACGCACACATAGTCATTAATCTCATCGTCAAAAAGCCAAAGTTCGTACATCTTGACGGTGGGTTCACCGATGCGGGGGACATAGTTCTGGCTTCCAGCCAAGTTCATCTGCACATTGCCGTAGATCGTAGGATCAATGGCAGAAGTCACCAGACGCTCTACTCCTTCAGGGTATTGCTTGGTTTCCTGCTCTGCCGTGGCGATCTGACTGATGATTTCTTCACGGCGGGGGTGGGCGTAAAGGCGGGAGGACAACTCACTACGGGTCATGTAGTAAGTCTGCACCATCGCCTCTTGGCGGTCAGTGTATGGCGTGTCTTCCCGTAGTACGCCGAACGCTTGGGGTTCGATCATGTACGGGTGGATGCCATTGCGCCAGACCAGTTTGACGAAGGTCGAGTTGTAACAGAGTGACCAATTCAGCGCCTGTCCAAACACTTGGTCTGCATTGGAGTTGAGCCAATAGTCGTGCAGACCCTTAGTCAAAGCCGGAATCATCTTATGGAATGACTTGGGCTGAGAGGCACCGATATTGATGGAGAAGCGGGTGGTATCGGCTGAGTACATGAAGCTACTCAGTTGGTCGATGTGTGGATAAATCTTGTTGTAGTGGGCGGGGGCCTCGTCCATGCCAGACCCAAAGAGGTAGTAGGAGCGCAGGGTGGAGTACATAGCGGTGCGCTCGTTCTGGGAGACAAGGCATTTCTCCATCATGTCGATGTAGAAGTCCTGCCGAGAAACTGGGTCTGTAGGGATTCTCA
>CAYWZI010000308.1:0-1364 GCA_964462815.1 uncultured Microbacteriaceae bacterium | reverse complement strand
CGAAGTTCGAGCTGGGCAGGCCGCCGTTCACGATGTGGTGCGCCCATTCGCCCTGCGGATTGTTCGGCATGGCGCTGCGCGTCTCCGTTTTCGTGATCTTGCCCGCCTGCATGTCGCTCCGCACGTCGGCGTATCGTTCCAGCGGATAAATGATCGGGCTGTTGCAGTAGGCACCGCCCTCGAAGACGACGCCGTCGGTGCCGATGAACATCATGCCGCTGCTGGCTTTCTTGAAGGTGTCCTCGGGAATGTCGGGATGACGCTCCGGCTTGTTCGGCTGTCCGTCGATGACTCCATCATGCCAGGAGACTTTCAGTGCGGGATGCCTGCCGGCGGGCATGTGATAGACCAGCCGGCTCCAGGTCGGGCCAGTCAGGTCGGTGACCTCGCTGCTTTCGACGTCGATTTTTTCAGGAATGAGCTGACCGAGGATGCTGAAGGTGGCGTCCATGATGTGGCAGCCCATGTCACCCAGCGCACCGGAGCCGAACTGCCACCAGCCGCGCCAGTTGAAGGGGTGAATCGTCGGGCCGCGCTTGCCCTTCGGCACCGGCTCACCGCCGAGGTCGAACTCAAAGTAGGGCTCGCTCGGCTCGCAGGACAGCCAGAGGTCCCAGCTCAGATGCTCCGGGCAATCGACGAGCTTTTTCTTGAGCGGTCCCTGCGGCCAGACAGGGCGGTTCGTCCACAGCCGGATCTCCTTCAGCGTGCCGATGGCGCCCTGCTCGATCCATTCCTTGACCAGCCGCTGCCCATCCATGGTGCGGCCCTGATTGCCCATCTGCGTGATGATTTTCGCCTCCGTGCCGGCTTGGTGCAGATCACGGACTTCGGCGATGCAATTGCACAGCGGCTTTTGCACGCAGACGTGTTTGCCGTGCTTGATCGCCCACATCGCGGCCAGGTAGTGCGTGTGATCCGGGGTGGAGACGATGACGCCGTCGATCTCGTTCGCCATTTCGTCGAACATCCTGCGGAAGTCCTGGTAGAGCTTCGGCACGTTCGGAGCGGGCGCGTCGGAGTCCGCGTGGATCTTTTCCCGGCGCTTGGCGGCCTCCTCCAGCCTCGTGGAGTCCACATCGACGAGGGCGACGATGTTATGCGCCAGCGTCACCGCCTGCGTGTCCGACTGCCCCTTCCCATTCGCACCGATCACGGCGAGGTTCAGACGCTTGCTCGCCGCGTCCTGCCCTCGGAGAAGAAGGTTCGGTCCGGAGAAGGTGGCGGCGGCGAATCCGGCGGTGCGGGTAAGGAAGCGGCGGCGTGAGGTGGTCTTCATGGCATCGTTCTTGATTCGTATCGCACAAAGGGGAACGACACCGCCCGCCGGATGTTGCGTCCTGGTTTTCAGGTGCAAACGGCAG
>CAYWZI010000307.1:0-1372 GCA_964462815.1 uncultured Microbacteriaceae bacterium | reverse complement strand
GCCGTCGTCGGCCCCCACGCCTCCGAACTCATCCACGAAGTCGTCGTCGCCATGCGCTATCACGCCACCGCCGCCCAATTCCTCAAAATCCCCCACTATCACCCCACCTTGAGTGAAATCTGGACTTACCCTGCCGAGGAGCTCGCCGGCTGACCGGCTCCGGTTTCTTTCCGGATCCCGAGCCCCCTGCTCCAGGCTCCACGCTGCGCACTCCTTTCCTTTTGACACCCCCGACCCACGCGATAACGTGGGAGTTCCTTAACAATGAATCTCAGTAATATTGTCAATCCCATGAGCGAATCACCCACCGGCGGCAGCAACCGCAACCACCTTTCCAGCGACGTCGAAATCAAAGGAACCCTCAAGTTCCAAAACGACCTCGTTTTCGACGGCAAAATCGAAGGTGAAATCACCTCGAACGCCACCCTCACCGTCGGCAAATCCGCCAATGTGCAGGGCGAAGTGAAGTCCAAATCCGTCATCATTCTGGGCACCGTGCAGGGCAACATCGACGCCGCGGAGCGCGTCGAACTCAAAGCCACCGCGCAACTCATCGGCGACCTGCGCGCCGGACGCATCATCATCGAGGACGGCGCCACCTTCGTCGGCAAGTCGGAAGTCAGCCCGAACAAATCCGGCCTCCCGCGGACCGATTCGCGCCCCTCGGGCGGCGCCCCCGCAGGCGAACCGAAAAAAGGCCTCCTCTAAGCGGGCCGCGCCGTCATGCCGCCCGGCCCTTCGAAGAAGGCGGTCACCTGTCCGCACTGCGGTGGCACCCAGCTGGAATCGCCGGGTATCATCAGCACCTTCTGCCGCTCCTGCGGACAGCACTTCGAGTTGGAAGGGAAAGGAACCGCGCGCCTCGCGCCTGCGGCGCCCTCTTCCGCTTGGCGGGACAAACTCGCCCCCCTTGCCGCCAGGCTGGAGCCGCTCAAAACACGCGCCCTGAAATACGCCGAGCCCTGGCTCCTGCGCTACGAGCCGCAGATCGACAAACTGCGCGGATACTACGAACGCTGGCGCCCCCCCGAGTTCAAGCGCGTCCGCTGCCATGAATGCGGCCGCATCCACGAAGTCCCCCGCCTCGCCTCGTCCACTTCGTGCCCCAACTGCAACGCGCACATCGACCTCTATGACGTTCTCATCGAGAAACGCGTCAGCCGTGTCGTCCGCACCCGCGGCGATCTGGTCATCAAAAAATTCGGCTACCTCAACAACCAACTGACCATCTGCGGCAATGCCGACATCGGCGGCGGCGCAGCCGGGAAAATTTTCTGCGACGGCGAAACCAAGATCCGCACCGCCGGACGCCTTAATTGCGAGATCGGCTCCCGCCGCGTCCGCGTCGAGAAAGGTGCCGACGTCATCATCG
>CAYWZI010000306.1:0-1379 GCA_964462815.1 uncultured Microbacteriaceae bacterium | reverse complement strand
TGGTCGACGAAGCCGTACGCCAGCGCCTCTTCGGCGGTAAACCAGCGGTCGCGGTCGCCGTCGGCGTTGATCTGCTCAACGGACTTGCCGGTCTGCGCCGCGGTGATCTCGGCGAGACGGTGCTTCATGTCGGTGATGAGCTGAGCCTGCGTCTGAATGTCGCTCGCGGTGCCACCGAAACCGCCGTGGGGCTGGTGCAGCAAGACGCGCGCGTTCGGCGTGATGTAGCGCTTGCCCTTCGTGCCCGCGGTCAGCAACAGTTGGCCCATCGAGGCCGCCATGCCGATGCCCACCGTGACGATGTCGTTGGGCACGAACTGCATCGTGTCGTAGATCGCCATGCCCGCCGTGATCGAGCCACCGGGCGAGTTGATGTAGAGGAAGATGTCTTTCTCGGAGTCTTCGGCCGCGAGCAGCAACAGCTTCGCCGCAATCTCGTTGGCGTTCTCGTCACGCACCTCCGAGCCGAGCCAGATGATGCGGTCTTTCAGCAGTCGGTCGAAAACGCTGGTCGGCATTGCCGGTTCGGCCATGGGAAGTGCTCCTGTTCGTCGCGTGCTTCGAATCTACCGAAGCAGCGGCGCGCTCATGGCCGTGTTCGCCCTGGGCAGAGCACGACTGCGAGCGCGCTGAGAAGGCGAACGGTGGCGGCGCGCCTACTCGACCAGCTCTGCTGAGATCTCGTAGGTCGAACCGTCGAAAGCCGTGACTTGAACGTACGTCTCGGCGAAACCATCAGACAGCACGACAGAGCAGATCAGCTCGGCCCCGACGAAAATCTCGACGTCATCGGGCCCGCAATTGACGACCCCGCGCTCACCGACGACCGACTCGAGTGCCGTCGCCACGACATCCTGGAAGTCAGCGCTCGAGACGAAACCGCTCTCGCTCGAAGGTGCGACCGGTTCGGTCGGCCCGTCGCTCGTGATGTCGATCTCGTAGTAGTCGCCGTCGATCAGAATGATCTCGATGCGCACCGGCACCTGCTCGTCAAAGCCGACCTCGCTGCCAAGGCAGTCGACGACGGTGCCGATCTCGAACGGCACCTCGTCAGCGCCACAGTCGAGCTCGATCTCTGCTCCGACTTCGTTGAGGATCGAGCTTTCAGCGAGCGCTGCGATATCCCCGGCGGGAATCGTGGCGGGTCCGCCGATCGAGAAGCTGCACCCGGCCAGGGCGAGCGCGAGCGCCGTGCCTCCGCTGAAAGACACCGCACCGCGAATGTTCGTCATGCCGCGACGCTACTCCTGCCCCCGTTCAGGGGGCAATGAGCAGAAATTGCTCAGTGGCGCTATTGGTTCCGCAGAGCTCGATCTAGTGGTTGTGACCCTCGTGGTCATCGTGGCTCTCACCCTCGTGATCGTCGAGCGCGTCAGCGA
>CAYWZI010000305.1:0-1383 GCA_964462815.1 uncultured Microbacteriaceae bacterium | reverse complement strand
GCGGGGGCGCCGATGACCACAGCCGGGGCGGCTGTGCTCCCCGGGACCGAAAGGCACGGGGGCGGCACCAAAACAAAACACCCGTCCCGCCGTGGCGGCGGGGACCGAAGATCAGACGTCGGCCCGCAGGAAACGATCGGACCACACCTGCATCAAGGGGCGCCAATCGGAAAGGTCGGCGGCTTCCAAGGCACGAAAGTATTCCTCACGCGCCTCGTTGCTCTCAGGCGCCAAAACAACGCGCGGCAAATCCAAGCGGCGCAAAATCTCCAGCAAGAACAAACGGATCGTGCGGCCGTTGAAGTCTTGGAACGGGTGGATCGACAGAAACCTTCCCTCGGCAAAAGCGAGGAACTCCAGCGTTAGGTCGCCCGTGACTCCGGAAGCCTGCTCCCACCTTGCGGTGAGGTCCCGACCATAATCCCGCATGCGAAGAGGAACTTGAGGCGGCAAGGGCGGATAGAGACTCCCCACCCGGACTTCGACCGTGCGCCAGCGTCCCGCCCATGCGGGAACAAGTTCGGCGCAGATGGCGCGATGAAAATCGGCTGCGAGGTTTTCATCGAGCGCGCGATTGGAAAATTCCCCGGCGTAGATGCGCGTTTCGAGCAGCACCGCCTGCTCGGCAAGCAAAGGAGCTACTTGCGTGTAGGAGAGAATGCCTCGCGCGGTATCAAGGTATCGGGTGGTGCGATCCGGGCGAGCACGGTCCGCAAACCCGCCAAGTCCACCGGCTCCTTCTCGAAGGACATGCTCTGGGCGACGTCCAGAGGGATCGCCTCCCAACGGCGCAGGAGTTTTTCCCGGGCTGGCAGGCGACGCCATGTCGTCACTCGGTCTTTCCAATTCATCATTCACCTCATAGCACTGACTAAACAAGGCAGCAAGCCGTGGCAAGCGGGGTGCGCTGCTTCCACTCTTCTGAAGCATGCCGAGCTTTGGTCCAGCCCTCCGGCACAGAGGAAAAACAGGCCACCGATAAAGAGGATGACCGAAGATGGTGTTCGCGCCGTGCGCCTCGCGCGGCGCAGTATTTGCAAAAAAGTCATCGGCGGGGGCGCCGATGACCACAGCCGGGGCGGCTGTGCTCCCCGGGACCGAAAGGCACGGGGGCGGCACCAAAACAAAACACCCGTCCCGCAGTCGCGGGACGGGTGTTCATGCTCGGTTTGTGAAAGGATCAGGCCGCTTCTTTGTCCGCCGCACTGCGCCGCTTGCGCCAAGCGTGCGCACCAAGTCCGGCGGCGCCGAGGACGAGCAGGGCGTAGGTGCTCGGCTCGGGGACCACTTCGAACTGCACCACCTGCCCGTCGATCGTGCCGCCGGCAAAGTCCGCGCTTTGGTCGATCGTGGTCAGGTGGACAGCCAGTCCTTCGACCAGCG
>CAYWZI010000304.1:0-1387 GCA_964462815.1 uncultured Microbacteriaceae bacterium | reverse complement strand
TGCTCGAGCCCGGCATTCCGGGCAAGGGCGCGCTGCTGACGCAGCTCACGCGCTGGTGGTTTGCGCAGCTCGACCAGCCGAACCACCTTGCGGCCGACGGCCCCTCGGTGCCATCCGAGGTTGCCGACCGCGCCATGCTCGTCAAGCGGCTCGACATGCACCCCATCGAATGCGTCGTGCGCGGCTACCTCACGGGCTCCGGCTGGGCCGAGTACCGCGAGTCGGGCACGGTGTGCGGCATCGCGTTGCCTACGGGCCTGAACGACGGCGACCGCCTGCCCGAGCCGCTCTACACACCCGCCTTCAAGGCGCCATTGGGTGAGCACGACGAGAACATCACCTTCGAGCGCTCGGTCCAGCTCGTCGGCGCCTCGGTCGCGACAGCGCTACGGGATGCGTCGCTCGCGATCTTCGCCGCTGCTTCACACATCGCGCTCGAGCGGGGTGTGATTCTTGCCGACACCAAGTTCGAATTCGGCACCGACCCGGCCACGGGTGAACTGACTCTCGCCGACGAGGTGCTCACGTCAGACAGCTCGCGCTACTGGGACGCCACGCTCTACGCCGCGGGCGGGCCGAACCGCCTCGACAGCTTCGACAAGCAGATCGTGCGCAACTGGCTCGCGGCCAACTGGGACAAGCAGGGCGGCCCCCCGGCCCTCCCCGCCGAGATCGTCGAGCGCACGGCCGCGCGGTATCGCGAGCTCATCGAGCGGCTCTGCGACTAGCGGCGCCTCTGCTAATGAGGGCGGAATGGCTCGGGGCGTGCGCCGGTTGACTCGGGCATGAGTGAATCCACCCGACTGGCGGCCGACACCTCGATGGGTGCCGTGACGCTCGATGTCGCCGACCTCGACGTGATGACGGCGTACTACCGCGACGCCGTGGGCTTGAGCGTGCTCGACGCGACGGGGCCGGTCGTGACGCTGGGACGAGCCGGTAACCTCGGCAGCGCATCCGTGCCCCTCGTGATTGTGCGGCACAGCCCCGAGCTGAAACATGCGGGTCCGCGCGAGGCGGGGCTCTTTCACACGGCCATCTTGTTCGAGACGCAAGCCGCCCTCGCGGCGGCGGTCTACACGGTGGCGACAGCGCATCCGCAGCGGTTCACCGGCTCTGCCGACCACCTCGTCAGCCAGGCCTTCTACTTCGACGACCCCGAGGGCAACGGCGTCGAGCTCTACTGGGACCGCGACCGCACCGAGTGGTCATGGGTGCATGGCACGATCGAGATGGGCACTCTGTTTCTCGACCCCAACGCCTTCCTGCGCGAGCACCTCACCGACGAGGCGCTCGCCGCGCACGGTTCGGCGCCGAGCGTCATCGGCCACGTGCACTTGAGCGTCGGCGACGTCGCGTCCGCTCAGCACTTCTACGTCGACCAGCT
>CAYWZI010000303.1:0-1398 GCA_964462815.1 uncultured Microbacteriaceae bacterium | reverse complement strand
CTTTGACTTCAACTGCATCGTTCCGGCTCGGGCAAATCGCCACTCCACCTCAAAAACCTCCCCCCTATTTGGGTCAAACACCCCATGGCGCTGCACCGCATCACATCCCATGCTTCCGCCATGAAATCCCTTCTCCGCCACATCCTAAACTTCCTCCGCCGCCCCGTTCCACCATCCCGCCACCGCGTGCTCACCCGATGGATCTCCGTGTCATAGCCGCGCTGGTCTTCCTACTTCCCATGTTCTTGGCCCAACTCAAAGAACCCGCACCGCGGACCAAAATGAACATCTCCACCACCGCCTTCAGCGAACGCCGCCCCATCCCCGAACGCTTCACTGCCGACGGCAAGAACGTCAACCCGCCACTGGTCATCAGCGGTGTCCCACGCGAAACCAAAAGCCTCGTCCTCATCGTCGACGACCCCGACGCCCCCATGGGCACGTGGAACCACTGGTTGGTCTGGAACATCAAACCCGACACCACCATCATCCCCGAAGACAGCATCCCCCGCGGCGCCACCGTCGGACGCAACGACGCCGGCACCGCCAAATATGTCGGACCCAGTCCCCCGCGCGGCACCCACCGCTACGTCTTCCGCCTCTATGCGCTCGACACCAAACTCGACGTGCCCGCGACCTCCGACCGCGCCTCCCTCGAAGAAGCCATGCAACCCCACATCCTCGCCCGCGCCGAACTCCTCGGCCGCTACGGCCGGGAATGAGGAAAGGCATTAGCCACGGATAAACGCGGATAAAAGACAGGATAAGGCCCGGCTGGCTGATTGCCTGCGGCTATCTACGGCTCAGACGCCTGCGGTTCCAGCCGGGCCTATTTTTTCCGAGAGACACATCATTAGCAAACGGGGCTCATAACCTCCTCGTAGCAGCTACTGCTTCAGACGAACAAAAACATCCTCTGTCATCCGCGTCTATCCGCGCAAATCCGTGGCCTGTCTTTTCTATCCCCTCAAATTCCAAACCAACCGTTTGAATTCCACTTTGCGTCGCCCGAAATTGATCAGCAATCCAACCGGTTTTCCGGTGGCCACCAGCTCATTGATCAGCTGCGCCTCATCCGCCTTGCGGTATTCCTCGGATACCTTGAATTCCACAATCACCGTATCGTTGACCACCATGTCCGCCACATAGGTGCCGACAACCTCATCCTTGTAGCGCACCTCCATTCGACTCTCAATCACCGCATCGAGTCCGCGCCTCTTCAACTCCACCGCCATCGCATTGCGATAAACCGCCTCAAGAAAGCCGTAACCAAGAGCCCCATGCACTTCAAAAGCAGCTCCAATGACGGCTTCAGTAAGATCTCCATAAGGAAGTGTGCCCGACATGGAGGCATTAAGCTTGGCCGGTGTCAGCCGGCCAAGCTTCTTATCCTGCCTT
>CAYWZI010000302.1:0-1412 GCA_964462815.1 uncultured Microbacteriaceae bacterium | reverse complement strand
CAAGGCCTTCAACTTTGGCAGTGAGGGTGCCGGCGCGGAACATGCCGGTGGTGGGGGCTTCAGTCCAGGGGGCGTCGAATTTGAAATTCAGGCCGGCGACTTCGAGTTTACCTTCCTCGGCGTGGAGGGAGGCTGCGAGTGTGGCGGCTGCCACGAGGGTGGTGAGAATGCGTTTCATAGTGGGAGGCAGGGGGGGCTGGATTACTGGGTGACGTGCATGACTCCGCGCATGAGGAGCCAGTGTCCGGGGAAGGTGCAGATGTAGGGGTAGTCGCCGGCCTCGGCGGGGGCTGTGAATTCGATGGTTTCGCTCTGGTTGGGCTGGACGAGCTTTGTGTGGGCCAGGATGTCGGGCTTGGCCGCATCCGGGATGTAACTCTTGGCCATGCCCTGGGGATCGGCGAGCATGGCGTTGGCGAGGGCACCGACGGCATCGAGCTTACCGGGTTTCAAGAGAAGGAAGTTATGGGGCTGGGGGGCGATGCTGCCTGTGTTGTTCAGTGTGAGCTTCACCTTCTGGCCGGCTTTGACGGTGAGTTCGGTCTGGTCGTAGCCGAGAGGGTTCTGGGCGTGAGGTTTGATTTCGATCGTGGCCAGATCGGCATCCTGCGCTGAGGCGGAGAGGCAGAAGGTGGCGAGAAGGGCGAGGCGGAGGCAGGTGTGCTTCATTTGGGTGTGGGGATGGGGTTTGGACTGACGGAGCGGGTAATCGGGGCGCGTGGCCACCGACTTTCAACTAGTTTTCAATACGCATGCCGCCGATGGGTCAGCTGGCACGAAAGTTTCTTCTGGCCTTCTCGTAGAAGCCCTGATGACCGAATTCCGCCAGACCTCCATCGCCACGCACTCGATCCACCGCCGAGAGGTGCTCAGAGGCCTGGGCGCGGTGATGACTCTGCCCTTTCTGGAATCGGCCGGTTTTCGGGTTTTTGCCGCCGAAGCGAAGAAGGCCGACGTGAAGCCTCTGCGCGCCGCTTGGTGCTACATCCCGAACGGGGTGAATGTGGCGGAGTGGTTCCCCAGCGGTGAAGGGGGTGATTACACGCTGTCAAAGTCGCTGAAGGAGATCGAGAAGAACCGCGGCGATTTTTCGGTGATTTCCGGCCTGATGCAGGACTGGGCGCATTCGCACGGCAATGGCGGAGGCGATCACGCCCGGGCGGTGGCCACTTTCCTGACGGGATGTCAGCCCAAAAAAACCGCCGGTGCGGACATTCAACTGGGCATCTCCGTTGACCAGATCGCGGCGCAAAAGATCGGCCACCGCACCCGGCTCGCGTCTCTGGAGCTGAGCACGGACGGGAAGCGCAGCTCGGGCAAGTGCGATTCAGGCTACTCGTGCGCCTACCAGTACAATCTGGCATGGAAGAACGAGACGATGCCGATGGCGCCTGAGATGGACCCGCGGCTGG
>CAYWZI010000301.1:0-1417 GCA_964462815.1 uncultured Microbacteriaceae bacterium | reverse complement strand
CGGCATCCGGGTGGGTGTCATAGACGACGCAGGTGTGTCCGTTGCGCATGAGGCGCCGCACGATGTTGGCGCCCATGCGGCCGAGTCCGATCATTCCTAGTTGCATGGTTTAGTCCTCCGTTGATTCCAAACGCGCGTCATCCAGCGACGCGGCGGCATTGTCTATTTCGCGCGAGGCGTTGTCGATCGATTCCAGAGCGCTGGTCAAGGCCGAGACTTGGGAACGCGGCAAATCGGCGAGGGCGATCTGGGCGCCTTGCAGGGCGAGGCGGGCTTGTTGCAGGGATTTGTCGGCCGCGCGGAAGCGTTTGGCCCGCGGGTCGAGGGTGTTCACTGCGCTTTAGGCTTCTCGTCGTGCTTGCACTGGCAGGTCGGTGAGCACTTTTCTTTGCAGCCGCAATCTTTGCATTGGGCTTGGGCCGGGACTACGGAGAGACCTATGAGGACGAGGTAGGAGAGTAGGAATTTCATGATGCGGAGATTAACTCTCGGGAGTGGGTTTGGCAAACGCGAGAAGCAACGGGTGCATCAGACGACCGGCGGCAAAGACGCCGCCGCTACAGCTTCAAATGGTTGCCGGACTTGCCGCGGAGGACCATGAGGATTTCGGCGAGGACGCTCACGGCGATTTCGGCCGGGGAATCGGATCCGATGTCGAGCCCGAGGGGAGCGTAGACGGTGGCCAGTTGGTCCGCTGTAAAACCTTCGACTTTGAGTTGGTCGTAAACCTGCAGGACTTTGCGGCGGCTGCCGATCATGCCGATGTAGCCCATGCCGCCTTTCTTGAGCGCGGCGGCCAGGGCTTCGCGATCGATGTCGTAGTGGCGGCTGACGATGACAATGGCGTCGTTCCTGTCCCAATCGCTTTCCGCGATGTAGTCCGGGGCCGGATCGACGAGACGGCGGTGCGCGGCTTCGCACTTTTCGAGGATGTCCTCTCGATCTTCGAGTGCGGTGACGTGAAATCCGCATTCGGCGGCGAGTTTGGCGATGGCTTGCGCGCAATGTCCGCCGCCGACGATGAGCAAGCGGTGGGTGGGCATTTGCGGTTCGATGAGCACGGTGACTTCGCCGCCGCAGATGGCGCCGAAGGAATCGGGTTGGTCTTCGCGCAGGGGCCAAGTTTTGAGGAGCGGCTCTTTCTTCGTGAGACAATCGAGGGCCTCGGCAATGACGAGGGACTCAAACTTGCCGCCGCCGACGGTGCCGGAGATCGACCCGTCTTCGTAGACAATCATTTTCGCCCCGGGATGGCGCGGGACCGAGCCCTTCGTGGCCGCCACCGTGGCCAGAGCACAGGGGCGTCCCGCGCGCTTCGCGTCGAGCACCTCCTCGAGCAGGTCGCTCATCAGGCGGGTAACGTCAGCCGACGCGGCTGAAGGCCTCGTCAAGGACCTCGAGCAGGAAGTCGGCGTCG
>CAYWZI010000300.1:0-1418 GCA_964462815.1 uncultured Microbacteriaceae bacterium | reverse complement strand
CTTTGCCGCCGCACTGCCGAAGACCCGCGCCGGAAAAATCATGCGCCGCCTGCTGAAGCAGATCGCCGCAGGCGAACTCATCAAGGGCGATACCACGACGCTCGAAGACATCAACGTCATCGCCGCACTGGCGGCGAGCGGCGAGGATTGATCCTGCCAAAAAACTCACCGGGCGGACGATGACGGAGAACGTTTTCTCCTCATCGTCCGCTTTTTTCGTCTCACGCTCGCGTTTGAACCTCCAACCCATCATTGAATCATGACCCGACTCGCACCGCTCCTCTCCCTCACCCTTCTGACCGCCGCCTCAGCCGCCGACTGGCCCACCTTTCGCGGAGCAGATCGCAGCGACATCTCCCCGGAGACTGGTTTGCTCAAAACCTGGCCGGCAGATGGCCCGAAGCGGGTCTGGCTCAACGAAGACGCCGGGCTCGGCTACTCGGGCTTCGCCGTCGTCGGCGGCACGGTTTACACCATGGGCGCTCGTGACGCCGTGGAGTATGTCATCGCCATCGATGCGGAGACGGGGAAAGAGAAATGGTCCGCCGAGTCCGGGGCGCTGCTTACCAACGGCTGGGGCGACGGCCCGCGCGCCACACCGACGGTTGATGATGGCAAAGTGTATGCGTTGAGCGGAAAAGGCATCCTCGTGTGTCTTGAGGCCACCGCCGGCAAGGAACTGTGGCGTGCGAACATGGCCGATCTCGGCGGGAAGGTGCCAGGCTGGGGCTACTGCGAGAGTCCGCTCATCGTGGGTGATCTCGTGGTCGTCACCCCAGGTGGATCGCAGGGCACACTGGCGGCCTTTGACAAGAAGTCCGGAGCCAAAACCTGGCAGTCCAAGGACTGGATGGACGCAGCGCAGTACGCCTCCGCCATCGCCGTGGAGCACAACGGCGCAAAGCAGATCATCCAGCTCACCATGAAAAGCATCGCCGGAGTCAACGCCACCAACGGTGACGTGCTCTGGCGCACCGAGTTCCCCGGCAAGACCGCCGTCATCCCGACACCCATCTTCAGCGCCGGGCAGGTCTTCGTCGCCGCTGGTTACGGTGTCGGCTGCAAGTCCGTCAAGATCGGTGCCGACAACGCGGTCAGCGACGTCTATGCCAACACCGACATGGTGAACCACCATGGCGGCGTCATCCTGCATGAAGGCCACCTGTATGGCTACTCTGACAAAGGCGGCTGGACCTGCATGGACTTCAAAACCGGCGAGGTGAAGTGGCAGGAAAAGCAAGCGCTCGGAAAAGGAGCCATCCATTGCGCCGACGGCATGTTTTACCTACTGGAGGAAAACACCGGCACCCTTGTCCTGATCGCCGCCTCGCCTGACGCGTGGAAGGAAAAGGCCCGCTTCACCCTCAGCCCCCAGACCACGCAGCGCAATCCCAAGGGCAAGGTCTGGACCCACCCCG
>CAYWZI010000299.1:0-1419 GCA_964462815.1 uncultured Microbacteriaceae bacterium | reverse complement strand
GTCTTTGAGGGAGCGTATCACGGTTTGGGTTACGGTGCGCTCGAAGCCTCGGCCTTGGAGTTTTTCCAGCGGCCCTTTGCCGCGCAGCTCGGACGCTTCGCGGTCGCTGTGCCGTATCCGTATTGCTACCGGTGTCCGTTTGGTCACGGCGGCGCGTTTGCCTTGGAAGGCGGCGAGTTTCCGAACTGTTGCTCGGCCTGCCTCGTGGAACTGGGAAAACGCATCCGCAACGAAATCCGACGTCGTGAGATTGGCGCCATCCTCGTCGAACCGGTGCAAGGGCGGGGCGGGGAAGTGGTGCCGCCGCGCGACTTCCTGCGGCTGCTGCGCCGGATTTGCGATGAGGAAAAAATCCTTCTGGTGGCCGACGAGATCTACACCGGCTTGAACCGCACCGGACGCCTCTTCGCCTGCGACCATTCGGAGGTTGTGCCGGATATCATTTGCCTCGGCAAAGCGCTCACTTCGGGCTTTCCGCTGTCGGCCTGCGTGGGCCGTGCCGATGTGATGGACGCGTGGCCGGAATCGACGGGCGAAGCACTGCACACCAGCACGTTTCTCGGCAATCCGCTCGGCTGCGCCATGGCCTTGGCTTCGTTGCGCGAGCATGCCAAGCCGGAGACTGCGGGAAAAGTGCGGGCTGCCGGGCGTTGCTTGCGTGATGTGCTGCGAAGGATTTCTTCGCCGCGGATCGGCGATGTGCGCGGGGTCGGTTTGCTGGTGGGAATCGAAATTGTCGCTGCCGATGGTTCACCGGATGCGGAGACCGCGGCCCGTTGCGTCACCGGAGCCTTGCGGCAGGGGATATTGCTTTTGGCCGGCGGACGGCATGGCAATGTGATCTCGCTCTCGCCGCCCTTTGATCTGGCGCCGGAGGAGGCGGATTTTCTCGCCGACAGATTGGCGGGGATGTTGGAGGGGTTGTAGCCGCGCAACTGTTTGGCGCGCAGTGTTCGCCGGTTTTGCGGCACAGAGTGCCGCGGCTACAGGAAAGTCCGGGCGGCTACGAAGGCCTCAGTTGCGCCAGTCGAGGGCGCCCTTTTTGATGGCGTAGATGTAGCCGATGGTCAGGACGCTGACGAAGCCCGTCATGCTCCAGAAAATGATGCTGCCGTGCTGTGCCAGAAAGTCACGGTAAACAACCGCCCACGGATACATGAAGACAATCTCGATATCGAAAAGAATGAAGAGCATGGCCACCAGGTAGAACTTCACGCTGAAGCGCGGAGCCGCAGCTTCGCGCACGGGCATGCCGCATTCGTAGGCCATGTCCTTGGTCGGCGTGCGTTTGCCAACCCGCCCGAGGAGGAGGCTGGCGAAAAAGATAGAGACGGCCAGACCGACTGCCACCACGATGTGGAGGCCGAGCGGCAGGTATTGCTCGGTGAGCATGAAACGGCGGCGTCAGCGCACCGGCGC
>CAYWZI010000298.1:0-1419 GCA_964462815.1 uncultured Microbacteriaceae bacterium | reverse complement strand
CCGACACCGCCGCCGCCCGCTGGTAGTGCCGACAGCCGGAGGCGCAGAAGCGGGCAATAGGCGGCGACTGCCTTCTTGTGCGAGTTGACTCAGCGAGGCGTCCGCCAAGCGGGCCGAGCCGGCGGCAGATCGAGTTCCGCACGTCACCGCGACGACGAATCGGGATGGGGCGGAGTTGTGGCCGTTACCGGCAACCCCTGCCGGAACCGCGAGAAAAACGGCAACCGTTACCGCCGTAAAAAGACACCACGAAAAACCGGCAACCGTTGCCGGAAACGAGCACGAAAAAGCCCGGCAGAAGTTGCCGGGCGGCGAGAGTTACGCGGCACAATGCCGCACGAAGAACACGGACAAACGAGAGCGGCGCCGGAGTCGTTGTTAGGAGTTTGTTAGGAGTTTAGGCCACTTTTGGCCCTCCTTTCCCCGTAAGTCGTTGAAAATGAAGGGGAGAGCGGGTGACGAGACTCGAACTCGCGACATCTTCCTTGGCAAGGAAGTGCTCTACCAACTGAGCTACACCCGCGTTGCGGACGGAAAATATGAAAAAGCCCGCCTCGCCTGTCAATCCCCATCCCCGCCCCCAACCCATTGCTCCCCTGCCCGCACACAACTGGCCTCCGACCGGAGGCGACGGGCCTGCCGCAGCCACGTCCAGCTACGTGGCCGAACGCGCTCCCTGCTGAGCCCTACATCCAGACCGAGCGGTCCAAGCCGCGTTCGTTTAGATCCCGTGCAGGACAATGGGCAGGCACTGCGCAAAGTGCTGAAAGTCCCGGTGCGTGGTAAAGATCGCCAAATCGCATCGGACCGCGACCGCGCGAAGAAGGAAGTCGATGTTCAAACCCCGGATTCCCTTGGATCGGCAGAGGTTGAAAAAATTCGCGGCCGTCACGTAATCCTCTTTCAGCGGCGGCACGTCGGGGAACGCCGCAAGGTGGGATTCCAACGGCACGAACTGCGCCTGGTCCCGCACGGCCGAGAGGATCTCCTGCCGCACCGGCCCGATGATTTCGGCGACATGGGCAGAAACGACCCGACGCAATTTCTCCCGCTCCGGGTTCAGCAGATTGTCACCACGGCGCAAAGCCGACGACCAGACGCCCGTATCGACGAGCACCCTCACCCCCGCGCCCGCTGGCTCTTGTAGTCGTAATCGGGGGCGAACTCGACCTTCCCAAAAAGATCCCAGGTGAATGCGCTCGTTCGACTGTTTTCATTCTTTCTTGAGAAGTTCCCCTTCAAAAACCGGCGCAGTCCGTTGGATCGGCAGTCTTGTTTACCGGGCTTTACAAAGCTCCGGGACAGTCGCGGAACCAGCGCGTCGAGGCACCGTAGCTTGTGCCGTTGCCCGCTACATCCAAACAGACCGGTCCAAGCTGCGGTATTGCAAAGCCTCAAGAAGGTGGTCTTCACCGATGG
>CAYWZI010000297.1:0-1429 GCA_964462815.1 uncultured Microbacteriaceae bacterium | reverse complement strand
ACCCATCCACCATCCCCCAAAACACCCTCCGCCAAGCCTCCACCATGCTACCGATACTGAATTCCCGAAACATCACCGGCACCATCGTGCTGGGCGCCCTTTTCATGATCACTACCCCTGCCCATGCCTCCGAAAAACCGGTTCGCTCCTGGTCGGTGGTCGAAACCGCCAAGGACTCCGGACACCGGCTCAGCGCCGTGCCGGCCCCGGACAAGGCTGCGCCATCCGGCCAAAGCAACATCGTTTGCGACCCTTCCAAGTCATTTCAGGAAATTATCGGATTCGGCGGCGCGCTCACCGAGTCCTCCGCCTGGGTCTTGGCCCAGCTGCCGCCGGAAGAGCGGATGGAAATCCTCCGCCGTTACTATGACCCGAGGGAAGGCATCGGCTACACGTTGGCCCGCACCCACATCAATTCCTGCGACTTTTCGCTGAGTATGTGGTCGCTCACCCCCACCCCCGGCGACTACGACCTGCATGATTTCACCCTGGAGCCGATGCGCCGCTGGATGATGCCGCTTATCCATGACACCCGAAAGGTAGCCGGAGCGGACCGGTTCAAGTTGATGGCCTCCCCTTGGAGTCCGCCGGCCTGGATGAAAAACAACAACCGCATGGACGACGGTGGCTCCCTCCGTTGGGAATACCGTCCGGCTTGGGCCGGCGTCTATGTCAAATTCGTCCAGGCCATGGCCAAGGAAGAGGGCATCCCGATCTGGGCCCTTTCCGTGCAGAACGAACCCGGCGCCCACCAGCGCTGGGAATCCTGCACCTACACCCCGGAACAAGAAGCGGAGTTCATCCGCGATTTCCTCGGGCCCGCCTTGCACAACGCGGGACTGCAGGACGTGAAGCTGCTGGGCCACGATCACAACCGGGATTCGCTCGAAAAATTCGCCGAGGCCGAACTCGGCGACCCCGCCACCGCCAAGTATCTTTGGGGACTCGGGCTGCATTGGTATATGACCGACGACTACGCGGCCTCGTCGCGGGTGCACGAGAAATTTCCGGACAAACACATACTCTTCACCGAAGGATGCGTCGAAGGCGCTCCCGAGTGCATCGGCAAATGGGAGAACGGCGAGCGCTACGCCCGGAATATCATCGGCGACTTCAGCAACTGGGTCTGTGGCTTCATCGACTGGAATATCGTCCTCGATCAGCGCGGCGGACCGAACCACGTCGGCAATTTCTGCGACGCGCCGGTTATTGTCGACACCAACACCAAGGAAGTCACCTACGGCCCTTCCTTCTACTACCTCGCCCACTTCAGCAAATTCGTCCAACCCGGCGCCCGCCGCATCCACTCGGAAGGCGGTCCGGAAGGAGTCCAGTCCATCGCCTTCCGCAATCCGGACGGAACCCTCGCCGTCGTCGTCTTCAACCCGACCGAAAAACCCGCCGAGTTCGCCCTCGGGGTCGCCGGAGA
>CAYWZI010000296.1:0-1439 GCA_964462815.1 uncultured Microbacteriaceae bacterium | reverse complement strand
CCAACATGAGCATCACGCATTGCATGCCTCCGAACGTGAGCCTTGGTCAGGTCAGGGATATGACTGAGCAATATTTGATGGCAAATCCTTCGATACGTAATTTATCTGCGGACTTGATCATTGCTGGAATGCTCACGAAACGTTGGCCTTGCCCGACTCAGTCAAGAGGAAGAGGTGCATGAGTTGGCACGACCCCTTCCACAAGTGCAGGCGTGGAAGGAAGTGGCCGATGATGCCGAGGCAGACCTTGATTCTGATGTACTACAAAGAAGGTTTGCCGACTAGGGAAATAGCACAGCGCATGAAGATCACACGGCACACGTTGTATCAGCACCTGAAAAGGATTTACTACAAGCTGGAAGTTCACAACATTAAAGATGCGATACAGAAAGGGTTAACGTGACTACTCCATTAATGCGAGAAATGGTGAAGCTTGCTTTTGATTCTGGGATCGATCCAACAGAACTACATTGGTTTGATATATCAGGGTCTTTTGATCAAAATGCTCCATCGTCAACCTCTGTAATCAAGGAGAATCCGCTCCCCTTTTACAAAAACGTTGTGCTCTGGCGAGGAAAGACCCCCAGTTATGAGTCCTACGATGTCGTTCTCATGGCATTTGGACACTCCGTTAACGACGATGGCGGTATCGTGCTCACGATGTGGCGTGGCCAAACAAACACTATTCTTGAGCCGCTTACCCCAATTATCTGTCGTATGATAAACGGGGAACTGTCCTACGCCTCTGCAGATGACAATGAACTAGATGTCGATCCAGATTTCGCTCACTTACTTCTAGTTATGTGTATTAAATGGATAGAGGGTCTGTCACAAGGAATAACTTCGCAGCAGCCCTTTGTCAAAAAGAGCTTCACCAATTTTAGGAAGCTCAAGAAAAAGAAAATGCCTCTTTACGAGTGGCGCACCGTCACGATTGAGCCCACCAAACCAAATCGAGAATCTCTCGGCGGTACACATGCTAGCCCCCGTTTGCACGATCGCCGTGGACATTGGCGCTTTATCAAAAAGACCCAACAGCGTGTGTGGGTCAGGGATTGCAAGGTTGGCAACGCATCAAAAGGTGTTGTTTTTCATGATTACAAAGTTATTGGAGGCAAAGTATGAGAGACAAAGAAGAAGAAGAAAAACGTATCAAAGCCTACATGGAAGCAAAGATGAAGCACATAAAGATGTACAACGAGTGCATGAACCTTGCCGATGGGCTGGACGTTGAGAAGTTTGCGGAGTTGGTTAGGCAAGACGAAAGAGAACTTTGTGCGATGGTGGCAGATATTGCATTGCTTGGGGCTGAGCGAGGGCTAAGCGAAAGGGTAGTGAGAGCGATAAGAGGGAGGGGTGAGAAATGAACGAAAACGAAACACCACCATGCAAGACCCACCCAGATGCACCGCATGGGTTTGACAGGAACGCTAGTCACA
>CAYWZI010000295.1:0-1440 GCA_964462815.1 uncultured Microbacteriaceae bacterium | reverse complement strand
CCAACACCAATATTATGAAGAAGGTTGTGATGCTGTTCTTCAATTAATCGAAATGCGTTTTGGCAACTGACCACCAACTAACGCACAGGCGATAAAAATCAAATAACTTTTAAATCAAATAAAATATGAAAAAGATACTTTGGAAATTATTAAAAATGGTTGATAATAATTGGGGATATACAACACCTCTACAAGAACGATTTCACATTGGTTGTGAATGTAAAATATCACACAATAAAACGAAAGACACTAAATTCGAGGTTGGTGAAATCGTTTTCATAATTGAAACGGGAAGACATGATTATTTGGTTCAAAATGTCAAAGGAGTAAAAGGTGTTGTATATCAATTTGAATTAAATTAACTATAACTAATGTATAGGCGCAACAACAACCCCCGATAACCAATAATTAACCTTTAAACAAAAAGAAAGATGAAAACACTCAAAGCATTAAAGTTAGTTTTTTTAGGACTAATAATTTGGACTGTACTTCTGTACATAGCATTTGCATTTTTGAAAGCTGAATTAAATCCATTTATTTGGTCACAAAATATAAGATTTGCAATGCTGTTTATGGAATTTGCGTATGTCCTATTTAGCCCATTGATGGTAATGCATTTAGAGGACAAGATGTAGAATTAACTGACAACTTTTATTTGGTAAATTAAAATTTATTTCTTATATTTGTTGTTATATTTAGTATCAAAAATTTTATACCGATGAAAAAGAGTGTTAGAAAAATAATAATAAACGAACAGAAATGGACTTGGGTTGTTGAAAGTCTAAACTATTGTACTATTAAGGAAGTTAGGATTTATTCACCTGAAAAGAAAATGTTTAGATTAAAACCAGAAGACATTTCAACAATGAAAACTTATGAGGAATATGCTGGTGATACTTACTATATAATTCAACCTCATATGGTGAGAGAATATATCGAGAAAAATCTAATAAACTCATAAAATTTTTGATATTGAATATAACGTCCGATGATAAACAATCGTTTTAATGTTGTTTATCATTTGTTAGGTTTAGTTAAATTATTGTTTTACAAATTAAAAAATATAAAATGGAAATACTTATCAAGCCAAGAAAATTTACAGGTTGCACATCTTGGCAATCAAAATTAAACGGGGTTATACTTGTTGAAAAACAAGAAGATATTGAACCGCTATGGAAATTACTCATTGAACAAGACGACTATTGGGAACACTACAAAGAGGTTATAAAAGTAGCACCAAAAGAAATAGATGGTGAAGGTGATATTGCAAGAATGTGTGTTTATGTTGGCAAAACTGATATTTACAGTCCAGAAGAATTAAAGGCTAAAATTCCTTTTATTATGTATCAGGAATTTCCTGTTTGGGATGGTCAGTAGCCTTGCACATAACTAATGTATAGGCGCAACAACAACCCCCGATAACCAATAATTAACCTTTAA
>CAYWZI010000294.1:0-1442 GCA_964462815.1 uncultured Microbacteriaceae bacterium | reverse complement strand
TGCCGGGGAATCGCCGGCGGGTTGGGGTGGCCGTCGGCGACCCGGATAGAATAGGGGAAAGTGCGCGTCAGGCAACGCGGCAAATGGGGATTTTCGCCTGAGAATTGAGGCAGCGGTCGGCTGGGCCAGCCGACCCTACCAAACGGAACAGAGAAACTAGGCGCCGTTGTCTTTGCTGAGCTGCTCGGTGCGGAGCAGGACGCGTTGGCGCATGATCTTGCCGGGCTTGAACTTGACGGTGGCGCGGGCGGGGATGACGACGTCGGTTTCGGGCTTATTGGGGTTGCGGCCGACGCGGGATTTGGTGAGGCGGACTTCAAAGACACCGAAATTTCTCAACTCAACGTTGTCACCCTCGGCCAGGCGATCGGTGATGTGGTCGAGGGTTTTTTGGATAACGGCAAAGGTCTGCTGCTGGGTGATGCCGACTTCCTCGCTGATCTTGACGACCATGTCGCGCTTGGTGAGGTTTGCCATAGTGGTGGTTGGTGCAGGTGGATGAATTAAAAGACGTTACTGCGCATAAGGTGTCCCCGCAACAATGGCAAGCAGGAAATAATAGGCGAACACCGAATTCTGTTTAGGTTTCTCTTTTGGGCTTCCGGAAGGGTGCGAGTCGGGGGCAGCATGGAGGGCCTTTCTCATGAAACTTTCTCCCGACCAAAAGCTGTCCGGCATCCTTGCCCCTCTTTTCGCCCTGCGCACTGAAAATGACCTCGGCATCGGCGATACGGAGTCCCTCAAGGAGTTGGTCGACTGGGCCTCGTCGCACGGATTCGGACTGGTTCAGGTGCTGCCGATCAACGAGACGGGTGGCGACAACAGCCCCTACAATATCATCAGCTCGCTGGCGTTGGATCCGACGACGATCGCGACCAACCCGAAAGCGCTCAAGGATTTGCCGGCGGCGGATTTCAAAAAGATCTGCGCCAAACATGACGTGCCGGCGCTGCGCAAAGGCAAAGTGCATTACCGCAGCGTGCGGGCACTGAAGGGCGAGCTGCTCGAAGCCGCGTGGAAAAAATTCAAAGCGAAGCACCTCAAGGAAAAGACGCGTCGCGCCAAGGATTTCTCTGCTTGGACCAAAGAAAATGCCGCGTGGCTCGAGCCCTACACGCTGTTCCGTGCGCTGGTGCGTCTGCACGGGGAAAACGAAAACACGGATCTCTGGCCGAAGAAGCAAAGCACCTACGCGGGAGCGAAAAAGTGGCTTTCTTCCGCCTCGCCGGCCGACAAGCGCAAGGTGCGTGCGCTACGCGACTTCTTCGCCTATGTGCAATGGATCGCCTATAGCCAGTGGTCGGAGCTCAAGGCTTACGGCGACGAACGCCACGTCGCTCTGGTCGGCGACGTGCCGGTGGGCGTGAGCATTTTCAGCGCGGATGTCTTCGCGCAGCCGGAGATTTTCGATCTGACGCGTTCGGCGGGGGCGCCGCCGGAAA
>CAYWZI010000293.1:0-1445 GCA_964462815.1 uncultured Microbacteriaceae bacterium | reverse complement strand
CACGATGGAGTACATCGAGACCGAGGCCGTTAATCACTTCCGCCCGGGCGCCAAGATCCTCAGCCTTGGCAATATCGGCTGCATGATGTCGTGCGACTTCTGCCAGAACTGGCGCACGTCGCAAGTGCGCCACCTCAACCCTGGTGACCTTGCCCCCTGATTGCCCCCGTTCATAACAAGACTCTGTTCTGGTTCTGGTCCGATCTGGACTGGGTGGCGAACTCGTCGGGTGTCAGCCCGCCGAGGCTCGTGTGGGGCCTGCGGGTGTTGTAGTCGTCCCGCCAAGCTTCGATGATCCTCCGGGCCATGTGCAAGCCCCGGAAGCTGTGTTCGTTGAGGCATTCGTCGCGGAAGCGGCCATTGAGGCTTTCGACGAAGGCATTCTGCACCGGCTTGCCGGGAGCGATGTAGTGCCACTCGACACCGCGATCCTCCTGCCAGGCCAGGATTGCCCGACTGGTGAACTCGGTGCCGTTGTCGCTGACGATCATGAGGGGCACCCCACGCTGTTCGACGAGCCGATCGAGTTCGCGCACGACGCGGACGCCCGACAGCGACGTGTCGACGACCAGCGCCAGGCATTCGCGGGTGAAGTGATCGACCACCACTAGCACCCGGAAGCGCCGGCAATCCGCAAGGACATCGCTCACGAAGTCCAGGCTCCACCGCTGGTTCGGTCCCTGCGGGATCGTCATCGGCGCCCTGGTGCCCAACGCACGCTTGCGACCGAACCGACGCTGCACCGTCAAGCGCTCCTCCCGGTAGAGACGGAAGAGCTTCTTGTGGTTGAGCGCCGTGCCCTCGCGCCTGAGCAGGATGTGGAGCCGCCGGTAGCCGAACCGGCGGCGCTCATTCGCCAACTCTCGCAGCCGGGTCCGCGTCTCGCCGTCGTCCGATCGGCGCGAAGCATAGCGGTAGGTCTTCGGCTCGATGCCGACGAGTCCGCAGGCACGCCGCTGCGAGTAGCCCTTCTCTTCAATCGCCCAGTCCACGAAGCCTCTCCGCGCCCTGGGCGTCAGAAGTTTTTTCCGAGCGCCTCGCGAAGCGTGGCTACGTCGAGCATCGCCTCGGCCAACAGCTTCTTCAGCTTGCGGTTTTCTTCCTCCAGCGCCTTCAGCCGCTTGGCGTCGGAGACCTCCATGCCGCCGAACCGAGACCGCCACGTGTAGAACGTCGCATCGCTGATCCCGTGCTTGCGGCAGATGTCCGCGACCGGGATGCCGGCCGCGTGCTCCTTCAAGACTCCGATGATCTGGTCGTCGGAAAACCTGCTCTTCCTCATCGCTCTGCTCCTTCGACAGGAGTCTAGCTCAGAGCGAGGGCATTCCAGGGGGCAAGGTCACGGTGAGAAGATCGAACACAATGGCAACGACAACGACTCCGAGCAAAATGAGGGCAGCCGAAGCCCAGGCAAGCCTGGACAGCGCTTCGCCGCTTGTGAATTC
>CAYWZI010000292.1:0-1469 GCA_964462815.1 uncultured Microbacteriaceae bacterium | reverse complement strand
GCCCCTCTATGAGGCGGTCAGTGAGGTTCCATTGCCCGTAGGCACTGTTGACATTCTGAACGCGAACTTCAGGACTTTGACTGAGCTGCAGGGCACAGAAACCAGCAACTCGACGACCGTGTCCGTTGACTTTGGCGAAGATACGCAGGTCACGAACATAGGTGTCTTGTTCAATGGCGCATCAACAGGCTACGTTGTGCAGACAAGCCCCGATGGCAGCACTTGGACAACGGTATTGACGGTTGCCGACCCTGGTTTGGTCGCAGGCCAATGGAATTGGACAGACTTGCAGGGTACTTTGGCTGAGCAGTATTGCAGAGTCGTTGCTACGTCAGGCACGTTGAACCAGGAAGACGTGTTTTTTGGCAACACGCCAACAGAGATACCTGTTGCTCGGATAAATCGAGACGACTATTCCAACCTGCCCAACAAAACAAGCCAAGGTCGTCCATTGCAGTACTGGTTGAACAGGCAGCGTGAGTATCCGATCATGAACGTGTGGCAAGTGCCCAATGGCGACTTCACGTTTGCACAGATCGTGTGCTATGTCAAGCGGTACATCATGGACGTGGGCACAATGACGCAGGAAATCGAGGTTCCGCAGCGCTGGTATGACGCCATTGTCTACTGCCTGGCCTCAAAGTTAGCTGAAGAATTGCCATCAGTCGATCCCCAGATGCTTCCGATATTAGATCAGAAGATGCTGCGGGCCTTGAAAGAGGCCGAGGACGAGGAGCGTGACAATTCTCCAATTTACTTTACGCCCAACATTGCGATCTACACAAGATGAGCATCTACCTCGACACCCGCGGCAGATCATCGATCGCAATTGCCATTTGCGACAGGTGCAAGCGTAAGTTTTCAATCACAGAGCTGATGAGTGACCCAAATTCACCAGGTTTGCGGGTTTGCCGAGAGGATGTTGACGATCTCGACCCGTATCGCCTGCCTTCGAGGCAGCCGGACAACATCACCTTGCAATTTGTAAGGCCAGATGCCCCGTTGAATTCCGATCCGGCAGGATTGGTCAGTGAAGATGACAACAACTTCATCATCGGGACAAATCAGGAGTACTTAACGCCATGACGGTCCCCTCAAACCTAGTACCTACCAAGATTACTGACTTGCCAGTCGCTCCTGCGCCGACGGCGTCAGGAACTATTCCAATTGTCATTGGTGGAGTGCTCTATCAGGCCATTTTCAGTGACGTTGCAGGTTCGGCTGAGGTTCCATCATCGAGAACGATTACTGCCGGCACAGGGTTGACAGGCGGCGGCAATTTGACCCAGGACCGCACGATTGCGGTTGCAAACGGGGGCATCGGAGACACGCAGCTTGACAATAGCGGCGTTGCTGCTGGCACGTATGGCAGCTCGACACAGATTCCTGTTATCCAAGTCAATGCTAAGGGCCGGGTCATTGGAGTGACGCTTGCGTCGCCAAGCTTTGCTGGTCTTGTGCCAGATAGC
>CAYWZI010000291.1:0-1492 GCA_964462815.1 uncultured Microbacteriaceae bacterium | reverse complement strand
CGGGCTTCTGGCTCTTCCTCGGATACGCCCTCGCGGCCCTCGTCATGTTCATCCTCATCGTGACCATCCCGTGGGGCATCGCGGCCTGGCGCATCGGCGTCTACTCGCTGTGGCCCTACGGCAAGACGGTCGTCGACAAGCCGTCGGCCGGCGTCTGGTCGGTCATCGGCAACATCATCTGGGTGATTCTTGCGGGCTGGTGGCTTGCCGTTGCGCACATCACCTCGGCTGTTGCTCTCGCCATCACCATCATTGGCATTCCTTTCGCGTGGGCGAACCTCAAGATGGTCCCCGTCGCGTTGTTGCCGCTCGGCAAGGAAATCGTCGACAAACCGTGAGTTTGCGGCACTCGCTGCTGGCGATTCTGGTCGTCGTCATCTGGGGCGCCAATTTCGTTGTCATCGACGCGGGGCAGGCGGATGTTCCTCCCTTGGTTTTCTTGGCCTTACGCTTCCTCGTCGTCTGTGTTCCGGCGATCTTCTTCATCAAGCCCCCACCGATCGGCTGGCGCAATATTCTCGCGATCGGGGCCACTCTGAGCCTCGCGCAGTTCGCCTTGCTCTACCTTGCGCTGGCCCTCGGCATGCCGCCCGGACTCGCGTCGCTCTTGCTGCAGACCCAGGTGATCTTCTCGATTCTCATCGCCGCGGTTGCTCTGGGCGAGCGCCCGACTCGCCGCCAACTCTCGGGGGCGCTCATCGGCATGATCGGCCTCTCCATCGTCATCGTTGGCCATAGTCAGGTGGCACCGTGGTTGCCACTCGTCGTGACCCTTCTGTCGGCCCTGGCCTGGACGGTCGGCAACGTGCTCACCCGTCGGTCGAAGGCGCGCTCGGGCCTGTCGCTCGTGGTGTGGTCAGGGGTCGTTGTGCCTCTGCCCGCTCTCGCGCTCTCCCTCGTGATCGATTCACCGCCGGTGGTCTGGGAGGCGCTGAGCTCGCTGTCGTGGGTCGCGATCGCCAGCACCGTCTATACGGCGGTCTTTGCAAGCCTCATCGGCTACGGCATCTGGAACTCGCTGCTCGCGCGCTACCCGACGAGCGCCGTGGTGCCGTTCACGCTGCTGGTGCCGGTGGTGGGCATCCTGACGGCGTGGTTGGTGCAGGGCGAGGTGCCGACGGCGGCGGAGTTTATTGGCGGCGCGATCATGCTCGCTGGCTTGGCGGCGGCGGTGATTCAGCCGCGACGCCGCGCTCGGACGGACGCGATTGAAGAGAGTCAAGAAAACTTGACATGATGTAACTCTTGCTTTACCTTCAGTCATGTCAAGCATTCTTGACACTGACCGAAGGGAGGCCGACATGGCCGTCACAGAAATGAACTACGAAGAACGAGTCGCGTGGGTCGGGCTCGTCGTGTCGATCGTCTCGTTCGCCGTATACCTCACCGTGCTCCTGACGCGTGCGACAGAGACCCCGATGCCCGACACGCCCTACGTCGACGCTCTGGTGTGGACCATTGGCGCATCGATCGTGGTGATGATCATCGTGTC
>CAYWZI010000290.1:0-1519 GCA_964462815.1 uncultured Microbacteriaceae bacterium | reverse complement strand
GCGGATGATTCCGGATGCGGGCCGTTGCGGCATAGCCGACAACGAAACCCTGCTGGAAGAGCTGGTGGCCCAGGCGTTTGCCCAGCGTCGCAAGACACTGCGCAATAACCTGAAAGGCCTGGTAAGCGACGAAGAGCTGGCATCGGTCGGCATCGATGCAGGCTGGCGTGCCGAAAATGTCAGCGTGGCGCAGTATGTATCGCTGGCCAACCTGGTCGCTCGTCGCAGCTGAGCCGTGTTGCAGTGCGCCTTGTGCGCGCTGCCCGGCATGGACACAATCCGGAACATACCGGCCTGGCACAAGACTGCGCTACGCAGCGGCCGGGCCAACGCCAACTGGTGGAAAGAGAGAAACCATGATTCGTTTCAATAATGTACACAAGTGGTTCAAAGACCTGCACGTGCTGAATGGCATTAATCTGCAAGTGCAGCAAGGGGAAGTGGTGGTCGTGTGCGGGCCGTCCGGCTCGGGCAAGTCCACGCTGATCCGTACCGTGAACCAGCTGGAAAGCATCAACGAAGGGGAAATCTGGGTAGACGGCAAAAACGTGGCCGACCCCAAGACCAACCTGAATGCCCTGCGTGCCGAAGTCGGCTTTGTGTTTCAGCATTTCAATCTCTATCCCCACCTGTCAGTACTGGACAACATCACCCTGTCGCCTATGAAGGTAAAGGGCATGGACCGCGCAGCAGCCGACAAGCTGGCGGTAACGCTGCTGGAGCGCGTGGGCCTGGCACACAAGAAAGACGCTTTCCCCGCCATGTTGTCCGGCGGGCAGCAGCAGCGTGTAGCGATTGCCCGTGGCCTAGCGATGGAACCGCGCGTGATGCTGTTTGACGAACCTACCTCGGCACTGGACCCGGAAATGATCGGCGAAGTACTGAAGGTAATGAAGGATTTGGCCGAGTCCGGCATGACCATGATGGTTGTCACCCACGAAATGGGCTTTGCCCGTGAAGTGGCCGACCGCGTGGTGTTTGTCGACCATGGCCAGATAATTGAAGAAGCGCACCCTGAGCACTTCTTCACCAACCCCCAGCACGATCGCGCCAAGCAGTTCCTGCGCCAGCTGCTGACACCGATGAATTGAATCGCAGTAAGCCGCACCGGTGCCGGCGCGGCCTGAATAAAAGCAACATCACTTGAGAAACTGGAGAAACTTATGCGTTTTACTACCCGTCTGCTGACTACTGCTGTCATCGCTTCCGCCTTTGCCGCCCCGGCCATGGCAAATACCCTGGCAAAGATCAAGGATTCCGGCGTGATCGTGCTGGGTCACCGCGATGCTTCCATCCCGTTCAGCTACCTGGCTGACGGCCCGAACCCTATCGGCTACTCGCACGACCTGCAGCTGAAAGTGGTAGAAGCCGTGAAAAAACAGCTGAAAATGCCGAACCTGCAAGTGAAGTACAACCTGGTAACTTCCCAGACCCGTATCCCGCTGGTACAGAACGGTACCGTGGATCTGGAATGTGGTTCCACCACCAACAACCTGGAGCGTCAGAAGCAGGTGGCTTT
>CAYWZI010000289.1:531-1539 GCA_964462815.1 uncultured Microbacteriaceae bacterium | reverse complement strand
GCTTCACTACGGTGGTAGTGCTGCTGGCGGCTGGGGCGGTTACCGCTGCACCAGTACGCGGTGCATCGGGTGGGGTTAGCCGTAATACCTGGCCAACCTTGATGGTGTAACCGTCCAAATTGTTCCATTCGGCCAGGTCCTGGTAGCGCAGGCCGTTATTCACAGCAACGCGGTACAGGGTTTCACCGGCTTGAACGGTGTGGGTTGTCCGGCCCGCTACCACTCTGGCTTGCGGGGACGTTCCCAGTGCAATGGCTTGTGTACTGGCCTTGCCGGTCGTGGCCGGCTGGGTAGCTGCCGGCTTGGCTGGCGCATCGCTACGCGGTTTTTGCGTAGTTGGCGTGCCTTTCACGATTTCTGCAGGGTTTTCCTGGTGCAGCTGTGCGCAGCCTGCCATTAGCGAGGCTACTGCCAAGCTACTGCCGATTAGTGCCAGTTTTTTTAACAAGATGTTTTGCATTGAGTACCGATTTTATATGTCAGCTATCTGCCTGCTGTAAATTGTCAGACAAGAATCTATAGGAACGGGTGTTGCTTTTTTGCTTATTGCTTACCGGGCAGCAGGGGGACAAACTTGGCTGGCTCCAGCTGGGTTTGTCGCAAGACCTCGGGGGTTTTCTCGAATAAACACAGGTGTTGCTCCTGGTCGCCTACCGGAATGACCAGGCGGCCATGGTCGGCCAACTGTGCCAGCAGGGCTGGCGGTACCTGGCGCGCTGCCGCTGTAATGATGATACCGTCGAACGGCGCGACATCCGGCAGCCCTAGGTGGCCATCGCCATGTACCAGGCGGGCGTGAACCAGCTTGGCCTGGCGCAGGTTCTGTCTGGCTTTGTCCAGAATGCCGCCCAGACGTTCAATGGAAAACACCTCGGCGCCGGTTTTCAGCAGTACGGCCGTCTGGTAGCCGCAGCCGGTGCCGATTTCCAGAATGCGCCCGGGTTTGTCGCGGCCTTCCAGCAGCTTTTCGGTCATGCGGGCCACGGTGAGTGGCTGTGAGATAGTTTG
>CAYWZI010000289.1:0-521 GCA_964462815.1 uncultured Microbacteriaceae bacterium | reverse complement strand
TGGCCGATAGGCAGCGATACATCGTCGTAGGCTCGGGTGGCCAGCGCCTGGTCGATGAACAGGTGGCGGGGTACCTCGTACATGGCGGCCAGCACGCGTTCTTCGCTAATGCCGTTCTGGCGCAGCCGCTCCACCATCCGCATACGGGTACGGTCGGAGAACATGCCGAAATTGCTGCCTGCAACTAGGGATTGAGCCATGTGTGTATTTCATCCAGTTGATCGCGTGCGGTCAGGTCTATCATCAGCGGCGTAATGGACACGCGCTGCTGGCGGATGGCGTGAAAATCGGTGCCGTTGCCGGCGTCTTGCTCGGGGCCGACCGGGCCTACCCAGTACACAGCTTCACCGCGCGGATTGTGTGCGCGGATCACCGGTTCGGCGTGATGGCGGCGGCCCAGGCGGGTGACCTCGGTGCCGGTTAGCTGTTCGGCCGGGATGTCGGGTACGTTGACGTTCAGCAGCATCGGGCGGCTGAAGGGCTGCGCCTGAAAGCGCCGTACCAGGTCTGTGGCAACCTGG
>CAYWZI010000288.1:0-1561 GCA_964462815.1 uncultured Microbacteriaceae bacterium | reverse complement strand
TACATCACGGTGAACCCCTGCGCGGCGGTAAAGCCCGTGCGGGACAATGTGCGCGGAGCCAAAAAAGACATCTTCCGCCCCGAGCAGATCGACGCCCTGCTGGAGGCGGCGAAGGACACCTCGTGGGAGGGAATGATCTTGTGCGGCTTGGCGACGGGGCTGCGACTGGGAGACATCGCCCGCCTCGAATGGGGGCAGTTCGACCTGCGGGCGGGAGTCTTAAAACTGACGGCGCAGAAAACGGGAGGCACACAGACCATCCCACTACACGACAACTTCCAGGCATGGTTGAAGAATCAGACGCGGGGCATCGGCAAAGCGCCCGTCTTCCCTGACCTGCACGGCAAGAAATCCGGCGGCTGCTCGGGGCTATCGGCAACCTTCAAGAAGCTGATGGAGACGGCGGGAGTCTTGGGGACGATCGTCCGCCGCGGCGTGGGCGATCGGAGCAACATCGAGGGCAACAAAGCCCGCACAGGGCGGCAGACATCGAGCCTCACCTTCCACAGCCTCCGCCACACGGCGACCAGCCAGATGGCCAACGCGGGGATCGAGGCCGACCAGCGGAAGGCGATCACGGGCCACAGCGATGACCGCGTGCATGACCGATACACGCACTACGAAATGGAAACATTGAAACAGGCGGTCAAAAAGATCGACGTCCCTAAACCGAAAGGGAAAAAGGTGGGTGATGAAAGCGCGACGAAAGGCAAACGGCGGCAGCAGGCGGGACGCAACTAGTAGTAGGCTCGAGCTACAGCGCAAGGCTTTGCTGCGAGCCAAGCTCGCGGTGACCGCGCACGAAAAGCTGAGCGAGCCAGTGGAGCGAGGGCGCAATCTAGAGCTGCCCGGGTTCTATAGCGCGCCAGCGCAGAAGGTGCCGAACAACTTGCCGAACAAACAACCCTCGCCGGAATGGCTGGCGGACAAGTGTATAGAACTGCTGCTGGCGGCAGACACACTCACTGCGAGCAATGGCGGGACACACGAATACGCGGTGCACAGGATTCTTGGTGGCACCGAGGTTGAGCAATATGCGGAAATCGGAATAGGCCTCCGCGCGGCATGGGAGTGCTTCAAGCTCGCCGACGCTTTCCTACTCACGAAGAATGTCAGAACGCTGCCGATACCGGCATTCTTCTCGCAAAAAGAGATCGAAGAGGACTATGTCTCTTACGAGCGGGCTTGCGTCTTGATGACTGGCGAGCCGAAACCAAAGCGCGCCATGGAAAAGTGGCAGCGCTACGAGAACGTGACCATCGGGGAGGCGGAAGCTGAAGGTCGCGAACCGCCGGGATTCCCGGAGCCCTACGAATGGACGCCTCGGTCAATTATTTTCGGGATGGCGGCCTACGAAAAATTCGCGAAAAAACCCATTGACCTGACAAAGAGCCAATATGCGCCGCATCCGGACCACAGCAGGCCACGGGGCGGACAAAAAGCTCGGCGGCCGAGACAGACGGGCGCGGGGCGCGGACAAAAATAGCGGAAACGCGGCCAAAAAGGCCTCCACGGCGGATTGCTAAATTCGCCGTGATGCATACGACATCCAACAATACCG
>CAYWZI010000287.1:0-1591 GCA_964462815.1 uncultured Microbacteriaceae bacterium | reverse complement strand
CATAGTCGCCGCGGCGCCCCTCCCGCTGCTGCTTCAAAATTCATCATTTTGCATTTCCCCTCTCGCCCTCCTTCCTCCCCTCAGTCACTCAGGTTTCACGTTTCAAGTTTCAGCCTTCTAATCTCCCCCTCCGCGTGAGCCCCTTTCCTACCGCTGAGCCCTGAGACAGGCCCCTCGCCGCCTCCTTCATCCTTCCTCCTTCATACTTCCCCCCCGCCCTCCGCTACCCCCTCTCCCCTCTCCGGCCGCATGCCATCTGCCGTCTGCCTGCCTCCCCCCTCTCCGATCTCCGACCTCCGGCCTCTGATCTCTTCCGTTACTTTTTACCCGCCACTAGCCACCAGTTACCACCGCTCCGTCCGTCTGCCGTAAGCCGTATGCTTCAGTAACCCGTCTGCCGTCTGCCGTCTGCCGTAAGCCGTATGCCTGCCTCCCCGCTCCCTGCCCCCTGTCCCTTGGCCCGTGAAGTGCACAGCATACTTCACCGGGCCGGTCTCCGACATCTGTCTTCCGCGCGTAGCGCGCCGCTCCCCGCTCCCAGCGTTCAGTTTTCCTTTGTGGCAGGCTTGACGCCGGTGACGGCCGCTTCCACATTGCGTTGATTATGCCAGCTCAGGCGGAACAATACGAAATCGCCTTCGCCGATTTTCCCGAGCTGAACAAGCTCTGCTGGAACGAGCACGCCCGCACCATCCCGGCCGCCGACGCCTACCGCCTCTATATCCGGAATTGGGACTTTGTGCGGCGCGGCACGCTGGCCGACCGGGAGGTCGATCTGGTCAAGTCGCTCAACGCGCAGTTTGGAAGCCTGTTGGATGTTTGAGCGCCCGCACCACCGGCGCATCGAGCGGGTGCTACAACTTCTCCGCACCGCATTTCTCCGGCAAAGCGGCGCTTACTTTGGAGGCGGCACAAGCATAGCCCTGCGAATCCGCGAATACCGCGAGTCCGTCGACGTCGACTTTCTGTGCAATAACTCCGAAGGCTACCGCAATATTCATGCGGCCGTGTTCGCTGAGGGCCATCAAGGTATTTGTCTACCCGAGGCAGTGTTGGCCGGCGAACTCATCCGCACCCGCGATGCCGTGAGATTTTTCATCGATTTGCAAGACGGGGAACGTCCCGTGAAGTGCGAGATCGTCCGCGAGGGTTACCTCCCGCCTTTCCAACCCGGTCCCAAAGTGGCCGGCGTCACCGCCCTCCAGCCCGAAGATCTTATGGCCACCAAGTTGCTCGCCAACGCCGACCGTGGTCTGGATCGCGCCCTGCGCTTTCGCGATTTGTTCGATCTGGTCATGGCCGGGTTGGAGTGGCCACGGGAGGCCGCCGTGGCGATGGGCAAAGCGACGCATGCCTACGGGGAGAGCGCTAAGGCTGCGCTGGAAAAAGTCACAGACTTGCTGCGTGAGCGGCCAGAGTTGCGCGTCGAGGCCTACGAGCGGCTCGCCATCAGCACGGAAGCACGCAAAGCGATCGATGAAGTTGTGGCCGGATCCCCTCACGGAGCTGTTAGCAAAATCTTCGGCGGCTAACCGCGCCAAGCGCGGAGTTCGCAGTCGTCAGTTTGCAGTTTTATGAAAGTTTTTCTCCG
>CAYWZI010000286.1:0-1607 GCA_964462815.1 uncultured Microbacteriaceae bacterium | reverse complement strand
AAACTGTTGCAAAACAACAGATTCCTCCGCCAGAAACTGTTGCAAAACAACAAATCGAAACTGTTGCAAAACAACAAATTGAGCCCACCATCGAGGACCAGGTCAGGGCCCAGAAGTCTGAGGAGCGGCGTGAGCGCCAGGCTGAGCAAGAGGCCAAGAAGGGTGAGTTTGTTCTTCAGAACCGAGACCGTGCCGGGACTGCTTCTCTGCAACAAATGCAGGGGATTGCCAGCGCACCGGACTATGGCCGGGCTGGATTCTCTAGGACCCCAGATGGCGCCCCCATTGTGGCGTTTGGAGACTTCAAGCCTGAACAGCTGGGCCGTGAAGATGTAGTCACCACCGCCCGTGGCCGCAAGATCCCGGTCCAGTACGCCGTCATGGAGGCTGATGAGATATTGACCTCCAATGATTTTGATGGCCGCTCGAACCCACAGTACGGGGACAAGGATGTATCTGGCACCAGAGCAATTGCTGGCAATGGTCGGGTCACTGGAATCAGGGAAGCCTTCAAGTATCCCGGCAGAACAGAGAAGTATGTAGAAGGCATGCTTGCTGACACCTCCCTGCACGGGGTGGATCAAGACGTCATCGGCAACATGAAAAAGCCCATTCTGGTCAGGATCATGCCCAAAGAGGGTTTGACCAGGGACATCGGCGATGAACTCAACATGTCTGGGATGTTGGAGCTTTCCCCGGTCGAGCAGTCTAGGAACGATCTCAACCGGGTGGACTTTGATGCCCTGGCGTTTGATGAAGACGGGGAGATCACCAATGCCTCTCTCGGACAATTTATCAATGCCCAACCTGTCGAGGAAAGAGCAAAGCTGGTGGATCGGGGACTTCCTACCCGCCAGGCTCGTCAGCGTTTAGAGAATGCAATCTTTGCCCGGGCCTATAACGACGATGACCTGATCGCCATGTTTGCCCAGGCAGATGATGCTGAGGCTCGATTGGTAATCAATGCCCTGGCCCAAGTCGCTCCTCAGATGGCCAAGCTCGAAGGTGCTGGGGATCTGGACATCCGGGACATCGTGACCGATGCGGCCAAGATCATCATCAGTGGTAAACGCCGGGGGCTGAAGCTCACAGAGATCGCCTCCCAGGTAGACATGACGGTGGACCCTGACACCCGGATCATTGTTGGGCTGTTTGCTCAAAACACCCGGAGCAACAAGGCAGCCATCGAGGCTTTGAACAATGCGGCGGAGATTGCTTACAGAGAGTCGATCCGCCCCGAAGAGGGTTTATTTGGTGCCGAACCAAAGATGGAACGGCGTGAACTTGTTGAACAAATGAGGAGGGGTTATGAGCCCGGAAGGACGCAAGATGTGGCGCAAGCCCAAAGGCCAGGGCCTGCTCCGAGCGATGTTGAAAGGAAAGCTGAACCCAGCGCAGCAGCAGTACCTCCAGCTGATCAAGGGTTCGCCCTCACAGGACAAACCCAAGAAGAGTTAGCTGAGCTTGAGCGCAAGGAGAAGACCGGGGAAGCCCAACGGGAGAAAGAAGAGCGGGAGGCCAAAGAGATTGCTGACCGTGCTCGTGACATCTTCACCCTTGAGCGCACCCGGGCCGAGCCAACTCCTACGGCCCCGCCTCTCAAACCA
>CAYWZI010000285.1:0-1630 GCA_964462815.1 uncultured Microbacteriaceae bacterium | reverse complement strand
TCTGTATGCGGCCAACGCCAGCTTGGTGTTTTTGCGCCTGCACGGCTACCGCCATCGCGACATACTACTGGGTACCCTGGTGGCGGCTGCGCCCATTTTGCTGCTGGGCCTGACAGGCAAGCACGAGTTACGGCTGGCGCTACTATCGGTACAGACCGGGTGCATCCTGTTGATGGTGACCGGGCAAATGCACCAGCGCTCGCTCAAGGAGTTTCCGGGCATTGGTACCTGGCTGCTACACGCCTCATCGGCACTGTTTGGTTGTTTCTTTTTGCTGCGTGCCTTGCTGCGGCTGATGTTTGGCGAGGCCATGGTGCCAGAGCTGTACAGCAGCAGTGTCATGAATACCCTGCAAGCGGTAGCCTTCATGGTGATGGCCGCCATTTTCAACCTGACGGCCAGTGTACGCATCGGGGCGCGCATGGCTAGGCAGCTGCACAAGCTATCGCTACACGACCAGCTCACCGCCTTGCAAAACCGCCGCGCTATGCACAGCAAGCTCACCGAGGCTTATCTGCAACAGTTTTCCTGCTTGAGTGTCATCGTGCTGGATATCGACCATTTCAAGCATATCAATGACCACTACGGGCACAGCATGGGTGATGTGGTGCTATCGCGCATAGGGCGCCTGCTCAAGCAACACCATACCGAGCTGAGCCAGGCGTTCCGTCTGGGCGGGGAGGAGTTTGCTGTGGTCCTGCCAGGTGGTAGCCAGGCCGACGCCCTGCGGCTAGCCGAGGAGCTGCGCCAGGCGATAGAAAGCAAACCGCTGATACGGCAAGGCCAGATACTCACGATTACCGCCAGCTTCGGCATTGCCAGTAGCAACAGCGCAGAGCATAAGCTGGTGCCGCTACTGGATGCGGCTGACCGGGCCATGTACAACGCCAAACAAAACGGGCGTAACCGCATCTGCCATGAACACAGCGATAGCCTGAAAAGCTAGTAGCCGCGTTCGCGCAGCACCAGCCCCTCACCCGGCTGCCCAGCCTGCAGGCGCTGCAGGTTGGCCGCAATCTGGCTTACCGCCTGCTGACGCAGAGTGATGGCCGCAATATGCGGTGTCAGGGTAACCGCCGGGTGCTGCCATAGCCGGCTGTGCGCGGGGAGCGGCTCCGTGGCAAATACATCCAGCTGGGCAGCGCGCAAGTGGCCACTATCCAGCAGCGCCAGCAAGGCATCTTCATCCAGCAAGTCTCCGCGCCCCGCATTGATCACCATCGCCCCTGCCGGCAGGCTGGCCAGACGCTCTACATCCAGTAGCCCCTGCGTTTGCGGCGTAGAAGGCAATACACAGGCCAGCACATCGCTCTTGGCCAGCATCTCGCCCAGGCCCGCTTCGCCATGGTAGCTGGTCACACCGGGTAGCTGGCGCGGCGTACGGCTCCACCCGCTTACCTGGTAGCCATCTGCCACTAAGGCCTGCGCCACCGCACTACCGATTTCCCCCATACCCAGCACGCCGACACGTACCTCGGCAGGCAAACGCGGTGGCAGCATTTTCCACACCCCTGCAGCCTGCTGGCGGCGATAGATATCCATATGCCGCTGGTAGGACAACACCCCCAGCCGCACGTACTCGGCCATCTGCTGTGCCATGCCGCCGTCCAGCAAACGATATATGGGCACG
>CAYWZI010000284.1:0-1632 GCA_964462815.1 uncultured Microbacteriaceae bacterium | reverse complement strand
GCCGCGGGGACAAAGACGTCCAGCAGGCGGCGGAGTTTGTTTTCGGCGGGACGGGTTAGGCGCTTCGAAAGTGGCAATCTTACAGGTGCTCCTCGCATGACGAGTGATATGCGACCAGTCGTAAAACCCCATATTTGGTGACTGTCGCGTGCTATACGTTCATCAAGCAACAATCATGAGGGCCCTCTCATCCAAAATCCGCGCCGCCAATCATGCGCTGATTGAGGACGGCGACTGCGATGCGATCTCTATCTATTTTGCGCCGGATTACGTCGCGCATCTGACCGATCAAGACGTGGCGGGTGGTCACAAGTTGATCCGTGGAATGATGGACTTGTACCAGCGTGCATTTCCAAGTCCCAAGGTAGAAGTGGAGATCCTATTGGAGGGACCGGATCGCGTGTCTTGGCAGCGAACGATTCGAGCCAAACACGAGGGAGCTTTCAAAGGGTTTCCTTCCTCTGGTCGTGAGATCGTTTGGCGAGACGTTGTGACTAGCCGATTTCGTGATGGCTTGATCGCAGAGGAGTGGGTCATTTCGGATCTCGCCGAGCAGCTTCTGCTTTCAAGGAAGAAGTGAGATAGAGTGTTTTGAAGACCGTCTACTACACCGCGGCGAGTCTCGATTGATTCATTGCCACAGAGGACCACTCGCTCGATTGGTTGTTCTCTCTGGGCGGCGCAAACGACAACGGCTACGCGAGCTTCATCGCACAGGGTCTTGCCGGGCGTGGCGGGCGCGGACATCCGCTTCGTCCAAGGTAGCGTCGAGAGATTCCACGCGGAGATGGCTGAAGCTGCGGGCGGAAAAAACGTCTGGATTGTGGGCGGTGGTGATCTTGCCGGTCAGTTCCACGATGCCGGTCTCCTCGACGAGGTCATTATTCAGGTGGCGCCCGTTACCTTGGGCAAAGGAAAACCACTCTTTCCGCGCTCGGTTACCAGTCCGCCATGGCAACTGCTGTCCGTCAGGCGCATCGGGACAGGCTTTGCCGAACTCCACTACAAGTTGCCGGGACGCGGTGCCGCACGAGTCGCAGCTTGACATCCATAATGGTATAGATAATCTCCATTTATGGAATTCGAGTTTGACCCCGCAAAGAGCGAGGCCAATCTGAAGAAGCACAAAATCGATTTCGAAGAGGCTCAAGAGCTATGGAAGGACGAATATGCTGCGATGGTGGATGCGCGGAGCGACTCGGAGTCCCGGCAGGCGCTGATTGGTTGCTGCAGGGAAAAGATCTGGATCGCTTTCTTCACCGAGCGGTCTTCGAGGGTCCGCTTGATTTCCGTGCGACGGGCGAGACCCGCGGAGGAGGAAATATATTATGAAGGCAGAAGAACTGGATAAGATATTCGATGAAGGTAAGGAGGATATTCTTCCTTACCTCGATATGACGACGCTGCGGCGCCCCAATTTGGACCAAAAGCGTGTCAACGTTGATTTGCCGATTTGGATGATTCAGCAATTGGATCGTCAAGCGGACCTCATCGGTGTCACCCGGCAGTCCATCATCAAGGTCTGGCTCAGCGAGCGGATCAAAGAAGAGCGCGCTGCGCAGGCTGTCTGAGTAATAGTGGCGGCGGTCCCATAACCCCCGAAAAATCGGGGGGGGCGGGACCCCCCGTGAA
>CAYWZI010000283.1:0-1643 GCA_964462815.1 uncultured Microbacteriaceae bacterium | reverse complement strand
GATCGCTTCGCCGAGGGCGCGCGCGGCGAGATCGTGCTCGTCATTGAAGGGGCCCCAGCGCGATCGGGCGACCTACCGACGGCGGTCGCCGAGGTCGCTTCCCGTGTCGCCGCGGGGGAGCGCTTGAAGGATGCCGCTGCCGAGGTCGCCGCAGCGTCTGGGCTCGGCACCCGCGAGCTCTACGAAGCCGCGCTCGCTGCGCGCCGCACCGACTGACTCAGTCGCAGCTGTCGCGCAGATCGAGCGTGACCGGCGCGGGCCGATCGGTGCCGTCGACGGTCAGCACGAGTCCGCCGACGCGCCCGTCGGCGGTTCCGGTGCGGGCGACTTCGACGCCGACGAACGCAGCCGCTCCGGGTTCGATCGCTCCACGGTCGAGATCGACGCCCTCTACGCTCTCGCGGCCGCCGTCGACAAAGCGCACGGAAGTGGTGCGGGCATCCTCGTCGATGGCGACGAAGCGGTCGATGATCTCAACGCCCGTCGAGTCACTGAGGTCGACGTTGTCGACAACGAGAGCGGTGCCCGCCGAGTTGGTGACACCGATGATGATCGTGCCGGTGTCACTCTCGAGGCAACCCGAGAGTTCGGCTGCGGCGTCGCCAGGGCCTCCGCTACAGCCGGCGAGGGCCGTGAGGGCGCCGACAGCGACGAGGGCGGCACAGAGTCGAAGCGAAACAGTCATCGACAGCACGCTACGCGATGGGGCACTCCGCCGCGCGACGCGAGGGTTAGTGCCCACTCTCCCGACAGTGGGTCCACGGCGGCACGAAGCCGACGACGGAGTCCACGGCGCTGGTGGCCGAGAACCAACCGTCGTCGTACTTGACGCGCATGCCCTTGATGCCGGCGTAGTCAGTGAAGTCGAGCGCACGCAACTGCACGATGAGCTCTGCCGACCCGCCACCGGGAACGGTGACCCCCTCGTATGGCACGCGCTCGCGGAACAGCGGTCGCTGCTCGACGCTCAACTGACCTCCGGGAGAGTAACCGAAGGTCGTATAGGGCGACGGAGTGAGAACGATAGAGATGTCGGTGATCTCGGCATTCACCAGTTCAAGAGCGCGTACGTCACGCAGAATCACATCGCGCGGGGAGCTATTCACCATCGTTACCCCGACGTACGCGACATAGCCTTCGCGCGAGGTGTTGGCGGTCGTCGCGGTCGCGAAGCACTGCTCGGCGAGGTCGCCATAGACCTGCACAGCAGGTGTGCCGACACACCCGCTGAGGGCGACCGCGATGGTCGCCCCGACAAGCCCCCCGGCGAAGACTCTAGTGATCCTCACGGGAGTCAAGGCTAGCGCGTAACGCGACGAGACGCCCCCGTAGACTTGATAGCTATGGCCACCGGCGAGAGCTTCTACATCGCGACACCGATCTTCTACGTGAATGACGTGCCGCACATCGGTCACGCGTACACCGAAGTTGCCGCTGATGTTCTCGCCCGCTGGCACCGGCAGTCGGGCGTCGACACCTGGTCGCTTACAGGCACCGACGAGCACGGTCAGAAGATTTTGCGCACGGCGGTCGCGAACGGCGTGAGCCCGCAAGAGTGGGCCGACAAGCTCGTCGAGTCGGCGTGGATCCCGCTGCTCGACACGATCGACATCGCCAACGACGACTTCATTCGCACCACCGAG
>CAYWZI010000282.1:0-1644 GCA_964462815.1 uncultured Microbacteriaceae bacterium | reverse complement strand
GACGGGCGATGTTCACAACCCAGAAGCCGGCAGGAAGGGTGCCCTTCCATGCCTGTCGAGAGGTGTAGGTGTGGCCGGGTTTCAGCATCTCGGTCATGGTCTCTCCTCAGTAGTCCGGTGCAGTGGCGACAGTGCCACGTTCGATGAGGTCACCCCAGCAGCCAACCCTCAGGTGAGGGCCGACGAACAGCACCGTGGTGCTGTAGGTGTCTCCGGCGTTGCAGTAGTACACGTCGTCGTTGGTGCGCTTGTTGCGCCCCAGGTACTCCACACCATGGGTACGGAGTACGGCATCGACAGCGATGCGAGCGTTGCCACGGTAGCGGCTGTGGTGCCACAGGGCACGGATGGTCTTCGCATCCTCCTCGGTGACGTCCTTGATCGCCATCAGGGCCTTGATGGATGCTGCACGGCGGATGGGGATGCGGTTCACTGGGCGTCCTCCCACTGGACAAAGGCCACTTGGCACACACCAGAAGACGCTGTGGGACGGATCTCCATGCGTCCGTCGTCGTTGTAGACCACCCTGACACGGCACCAGCCGTCCCACCCGGCGAGACGCTTGAGAGCACGGATGACACCACGGCGGGAGGTGGCCTTGGTGGTGCCACGCTTGGCCCAACAGTAGTTGGGCTCACCACCGAACGTGTCGGTGACTTCGAGTCGGAAGGACATGATGGGCTCCTCAGGGGTTAGGAGTGGAACGAGAAGCACTTGGTGGTGTCGCTCCACACGGCACCGATGACGTACTTCTGCTTGGCGTCCTGCGGGTCGCTGTAGACCCCCAGAAAGTCACGGTCGCCGTCGTGGTAGATGTCCACCACGGGGTAGGAGGGGATGGCCCACAGGGTCAGGTAGTTGATGGCCTCCCGTTCCCGGTTGTCCGGGATGCGGCTGAGGTGAAGGTTGATGGTTCTCATGCTTCTATGCTCCACATGAACGCAGCACATGCTGCTGACAACCCTCCAAGCGAGGGCTCTCAGCAGGGCTCCGAGGAGCCACTGCGAAGGGTTACATCGACCTCAGCAGGTCGACGATTTTCTTGGCTTCGAGGAGCCCGATGGTGTGCTTGGTTCCACCCATCAGGTCGAGGGTGAACACGGCACCCTCTTGGGTCCAACTGGCACCAGAGGCCGTCAGGCCCTTGGTGACGGCCTCCATGACAATCGGAGGCAGATGCTCATCCACCTTCAAGGTGTGGTTGACACGTCCAAAGTTGCGGACAGCCCGCACCTTCGCCACGACGTCAACGTCGACGTCCATGATCTTGTCCAACAAAGACCCGACCTCGAATCCACGGTCATCCACGGCACAGCCGTAGAGCCGGAGGAACTCCGTGAGGATGTGGTGACGCAGCAGGTCGATCTGCTGGTGGAGATTGAAATCGTTCATGGTGATTGCTCCTGTAAGGTTGCGGTTGACGATCACTTCTGCATGATGAGACGGGCAGGGATCCGCTGATCCCGGAGATGGTTGAGGAAGGCGACAGCATCGGCATCCCTACAATACCAACGGAAGTTGACACTGGTTCCCTCCAACCACTTGACCACGAACTTACGGGTCTCGGGCTTCCTCGTCTTGCGAGGGGGGATGTAAGGTAGTTGCTGTACGTTCACGGCCATGATGGGCTCCTGTACTGTAAGG
>CAYWZI010000281.1:0-1664 GCA_964462815.1 uncultured Microbacteriaceae bacterium | reverse complement strand
TGGGCTACATCATTACCGGGGTGAAACCGGTAAAGAATGGCCGTAGCGATGGTTTGTACCTGGTGGTGAAAGATGTCGGTGGCGGGGCGGTCAAATACGCCTTGGACTATCGTGATACCGGCAATGACAGCTGCAAGGCAACGAGCAATGATTTGCCGTTGAAGTGCACGCTGGAATTTGAGGTGGATACCAGTGCGTCGGTGGTTACCAAACTGAACGACCCGCTGTGGTATGCGGCCAAGTACGGCGGCTATGCAGACAGTACGCTGGCAAACAGCCAGTTTGCTTTCAACCAGATCTGGGATAACGATGGCGACGGCACACCGGATAACTACTTTCTGGTGGTGAACCCGCTCCGGCTGGAGGCGCAGCTGGCCGCCGCCTTCGACAGCATCGCCCGGCGTGCCGGCTCGCTGACCTCCGGCAGTGCCACCTCGCTCAAGGTGATGGCCGATTCGCTGTATTTCGAAACCACCTTCGATTCGGCCAACTGGACCGGCGAGCTGTCGGCCTACAAGGTGAACCTCAGCAGTGGCGTGGTCGATACCGGTACCACGTCTACCTTGCAATGGTCTGCTGCCGGCAAGCTCACGTCAGAGAAAGTGGCCGGTGCCGACCGCAAGATCATTGCGGGTAGCAATAGTGGCGGCATACCGTTCCGCGAGGCCAACCTGCAGACCGCCGGGGTACTATCCAGCTTGCGCGAAACCAGCGAAAGCAATGACACCAACGCCAAGAAACGTGTGGATTACCTGCGCGGCAGCAGTAGTAACGAAGGCGCCGGCAGCGGCCAGTACCGTGCCCGTACCCAGACCAAGCTGGGTGACCTGTTGCGCTCGGCCCCCCTGTATGTCGGCGCGCCTTACTACCAGGTAGAGCAGAGCAGCGACTACGACACCTTCCGCAGCAACAACCTCACCCGTACCCCCATGGTGTATGTAGGCGGCAACGACGGTATGTTGCACGGCTTCAAGGCTGCCACGGGCGAGGAGGCTTTCAGCTTTATCCCCAAAGTGTTCCTGAAAACCGGCGAGCGCTCCCGGCTTGTGGATGTGGCACGGCAAGGCTATGCCGCTACCCACCAGAACTTTGTCAACGGCCAGCAGACCCGTGCCGAAGCCAAAGTCGGCACCCAGTGGCGCACCCTGCTAGCCGGGGCGCTGGGCGAGGGCGGGCGCGAGCTCTACTTGCTGGACATTACCCAGCCCGCCAGCGTGTCGGAAAGCAATGCCGCCAACCTGGTGAAGTGGGAGTTCACCAACAGTGACGATAGCGACCTGGGCCTCACCTTTGGCCGCCCTTATATCGCCAAACTGAATGACGGTAACTGGTACGTGCTGGCCCCTAATGGCTATTACGACAAAAGCAGTTTCCCCACCGCGGATAGCGCCACCACGCGCAAGGCCGGGCTGTTCATTCTGCCGGTTAACAAAAGCGGGGCCTGGGTCAACCAGCCTAGCAACGCCAGCGGTAGTAACTACTTCAAACTGATGACATCGGTGGTCGGCGAAAATGGCCTGTCCGAGCTGCGCCCGGTAGACCTGAACAAGGATGGCAAGGTCGATATGGTGTATGCCGGTGACCTGCGTGGCAACGTGTGGAAGTTCGACCTCAGCAGTGCCACGCCTGCGCAGTGGCGCGTGGTAAGCCAGCCGCTGTTTACT
>CAYWZI010000280.1:0-1664 GCA_964462815.1 uncultured Microbacteriaceae bacterium | reverse complement strand
CGACCACTTTCACACCCGCCCGATTCCGAGTGACGAAGCGACCCACGAGGCCTGGAGCCTCATGGCGGCGTTCGGCGCCGTCACCGAGCGCGTGCGCCTCGGGCAATTGTGCACCTGCATGGGCTACCGCAACCCGGCCTACCTGGCAAAGGTCGCGGCGACGGTCGACCACGTCTCGGGAGGCCGCGTCGAGATGGGCATCGGCGGCGGCTGGTACGAGCACGAGTGGAAGGCATACGGCTACGGTTTCCCCGATATCGGTGACCGCCTAGGCATGCTCGACGAGGGCGTGCAGATCATGAAGCAGGCCTGGTCGGAAGGCCGGGCGACCCTGAACGGCAAGCACTACCAGGTCGACGGTGCGATCGTGCGCCCCCTGCCGGTGCAGAAGCTGGGCATCCCGTTCTGGATCGCCGGCGGCGGCGAAAAGGTGACGTTGCGCATCGCCGCGCAATACGCCCAGTACACAAACTTCAGCGGCAGCCCTGACGAGTTCGCGGCCAAGAGTGAGATTCTGCGCGGCCACTGCGAGCGGCTCGGCACGAGCTTCGACGCGATCACTCGCTCGTCGAACTACAGCGTGGTGATCGGCCGTGATGAGGCCGAGGTAGCCGAGCGCATCGCAGCGATTGAGAACCGCCTCACTCGTTTCGTTGGCGCCGATCATGCAGCAAAGTTCGTGGCCGACCTCAAGAACGGGAAAGAGCTCGCGGGCACGCCCGAGCAACTCGTCGAGCGCCTTCAGGCGATGCAGAAGCTCGGCATGACCTACGCGATCACGTACTTCGCCGAGGCGGCCTACGACACGAGCGGCATCGAATCGTTCGAGACCGAGGTTATGCCCGCTCTGTTGTAGTCTCGTCGGTCCGGCCCTCGGGCCACCGATTGAGAGGACGGCCGTGCTGGAAGCCCTGCTCGCTGGCATCATCGCTGGCTATGCCATCGCGATTCCGGTGGGGGCGATCGCCGCCCTGCTCATCACGCTCGGCGCGCAGCACGGTGCCCGCATCGCCGCGGGCGGAGCGTTCGGTGCCGCAACCGTCGACGGACTCTACGCGACGATCGCCGTGACGGCAGGGGCGGTCATCGCGCCGCTCATCGCGCTCGTCGAAGAACCCCTGCGCTGGATCTCCGTTGTGATCCTCGTCGCGCTCGGGGTCGTCATCGCGCTTCCGGCTGTGCGACCCCGTCGTGCGCCGGTCGCAGCGGCCCCGATCGACGGCACGGATGCTCCGCTGTCGTCGAGCCGGCCCTCGACAACCTTCCGCCGATTGTTCCTGACGGTTGGCGCCCTCACGCTCGTCAACCCGGTTACGGTCATCTACTTCGCAGCCTTGATCGGTAGCTCAACCCTTGCGGTCGATGCATCTGTCGCCGAGCGCATCGTGTTCGTTGCCGCGGCCTTCGCCGCGTCGCTGAGTTGGCAGCTGTTGCTCACGACGGCCGGATCCCTCGTGGGGCGCGCGTTGACCGGCCCCACGGGCGCGCGCGTCACGGCTCTCGTCGGCGGCGCCCTCGTCATCGCACTCGCGATCCGGGCCGCGCTCGGTTAGTCGCTAGTCGACTGCCATACGCTCGACGAGAAGATCGTCGCCGCTCTGCGCCACATCGACCCGCACGACATCACCGTCGGTGATCGTGCCCGACAGGATCGCTCGGGCGAG
>CAYWZI010000279.1:0-1701 GCA_964462815.1 uncultured Microbacteriaceae bacterium | reverse complement strand
TCAAAAACCTCGAAAACTGCCCCAACTAAAAACACAGTTGCTTCTACTTCTTGCCATCAAATGCATCGTTCCGGCTCAGGGAAAAGCAAAGGATAAGGGCGAAGCAGGCCAGCGGGAGAAGGAAGGACAGACTGACGCCGAACGCGTCAAGCAGCGCGCCTTGGGCCGGGGTGATAATCGCGCCGCCGATGATGGCCATGATCATGCCGGAGGAAGCCAGCTTCGAGTCCTCGCGCACCGCCCCGCAACCGAGCCCGAAAATGGTCGGGAACATGAGCGACATGCAGGCCGAGAGACAAACCAGCGCTATGACACCCGCCATGCCACCGACAAAGACAACGACCAGCGAAAGCAACACTCCTGCGAGAGCGGCCACGGCAAGCAGCGTCGCGGCGCGGAAGCAGCTCATCAATCCGGTGAAAACCCAGCGCGACAAGCCGAAAAGGACCAGCGCCGCCGTGTGGTATTGCAACGCGACTTCCTGCGACACGCCGATTTGCCCGGGAATGTAGAAGTTGGTGTAGGTCCAGACCGTGATTTGCAGGCCGACGTAGCAAAACTGGGCGAAGACGGCGAAAAGATAAAACGGGTTGCGCAACAAGCGACCCGCGGCAGCCGCAAAAGGCACCTTGTCGTCTTGCTCCGAGGCCAGCGGCATTTTGGCCGCGAGGATCAGCAACCAAACCACCAGCAGAATGGCCGCGATGGCCATGTAGGGCGCGATGACGGTCGAAAGCGCCGCCGGCACCTCGGCCGGCGCCATGTTCAGCTCGCCCTCCTCGTTGAAGGGCAGTTGCGCCATGATGAAAACCTGGCAAATGAGGATACCGGCCACGGAACCGACCGGGTTGAAAGACTGGGCGAAGTTGAGCCGGCGCGTGGCGGACTCGGGCGACCCGAGCGCCAGCACGTAAGGGTTGGCGTTCGTCTCGAGGATGCCCAGGCCGCAGGCCAGCACGTAAAAGGCGAAGCAAAAGAACGCGAACTGCGCCGTCAACATCGCCGGGTAGAGCAGGAAACACCCCGCCGCGTAGATGCCCAGACCGACGAGCACACCGGTCTTGTAGTTGAAGCGCCGCGCGATCGCCGCGCCCGGCAAAGCCATGCAGAAATAGCCACCGTAAAAAGCCATTTGGATCAGCGAGGCCTGGAAGGTCGACATGCCGAAGATCTCCTTGAAGACCTTGACCAAAGGATCCGTGATGTTGTTGGCCACCCCCCACCACAGGAAACAACTGGCCAGCAGCGCGAAGGGCCAGACCGCCCGGCGCGGTATGACAGAGTGGGAAGAAGAATGCGCGTTGTCGGAGGTCACGGCCAAGATGAGCAAAAAGTGTCGTGGCGAAACACCCGCCGATCCACAAAGTTCAAGAAACGCCGTCCGGCATCAAGCGCGGGGGACGGCGTCCGGGAAATCGCGGCGGATGGCACAAGTCGCAGGGGCTTCACGATAAGCCTTCAAAATGCAAAACGGGCGCCGATCCGGGAAGGGCACTGACGGCGGGAACGCCGCTGCTACTTTTTTCCCGCTTGGCCGCGGGTACCTCGATCCGGCTCAGGCCAAGTGCCGGGGCAGCTGCTCGACGGTTTCGCATCCGAGTTGCTCCATGACTTGTTGCAACTGCTTTTGCAGAATTTCGACAACCTGATCCCCTCCCCGCGCCCCCATGGCGCACACGCCATACATCGGCGCCCGGCCGA
>CAYWZI010000278.1:0-1715 GCA_964462815.1 uncultured Microbacteriaceae bacterium | reverse complement strand
GGGTCGACGACGAGTGGCTCGAGTCGCACGGCCTCGCCGACTCAGGGGTGGCAGGCTGGAACGAGCACGACACCGCGACGGTCGCCGCCTGGGCACTCGACGCGGGCGCTGATCTCTTCGACATCTCGTCAGGAGGCCTGGTGCGCGCTCGCATTGCGCTCGGGCCCGGCTACCAGGTGCCGTTCGCCGAGACCGTGCGGCGCGAGGGCAACGTGCCCGTCAACGCCGTCGGGCTCATCACCGAAGCCGCGCAGGCAGAGGCGATCGTCGCCACCGGCCAGGCCGACGCCGTCATGATGGGCCGGGAGTTCATGCGCGACCCGCACGCTCCCCTGCGCTTCGCGCGCGAGCTCGGCGTCGAAGTCGACGGGGCGCCCGTGGGCACGCCGCCGCAATACCTGCGCGCCTACCGCTAGCAGACGCTCGACGACCCGGCAGACCGGGTCGTCGAGCAATCATTGACGGGCAGTCAGTTACGAGCACTCGTAGTAGTACACCCACGCCTTTTCGGCGTTGATGATTTCGACCTTGAAGCCGATCGTGCCGGTAACCGCCGGCGGAGCCGGGGGCGATGACGGCGAGCCGCCACTGCGGTACCAGTACCCGTCACCGACCTTGGTGCTGCAACCCTCGTACCAGGGCACCACGACGTGAGCAGCGTTGACAGCCGCTGACGCCTCTTCGTGTGTGTACCACCCCGTCTTGTCGACCGGTTCGTTCTTGTCGGGCTGAGGCTTCGTCGTTGTCGGAGCTTTGGGCGGTACCGTGCTCTCCGGCTCCTTGGCCGCTTCTTCTTGAGCGGCGAGGGCTGAGCTATGCGACGCCTCGGCAGACGTCAACGCGCCCACAAGCGCAGCGAGTGCGTCGGCCATCCCGGCACCGGCCTCGCGGGCAGCGACGAGCGCCGCTAATGCGTTGACGACCTTCTGACGGATCTGCTCGCCCGCAAGGTTTGCGGCGGCGAGCCGGGCCTCCGCTTGTTCTTCCGCGAGAGAGCTCAAGTTCTCGAGCTCAGCGCGCGTGTCGGCAACAACCTGTTCGAGAGTGTCGATCTGATCGTTAACGCCAGACGTCGACTCGTCCGGCGTGGTCGCGGAGATCGTCAGCGAGAGATACTCGGCGAGGCGAGATGCCTCGTCGATCGTTGCCTGGTCGACCAGCGTTTCTCCGGCAATAAGCGAGGCTCGCACATCTTTCACGAGCGCGTTGCCCGAAGCGACGATCTCTTTGTACGCGTTGACGGCTGCCTGGTACTCAAGCGCGGCAGCGACCCGCTCGGCTTCCGCCTGTTCGGCGGCCACCTGCATGGAGACGACAGCAGCGCTCGCCGCCCCGCCACCCAACACCAACGCACCAGCGACCGCGACCGCGATTGTCAGCTTTGTGCGATTACCCCACCAACGGGTTCGCTCGGTTTCTTCCCCGATCGACACTGATTCCCCCTTTGAACGAATCCCCACCACACACGAACAAGGTTTTCTCAAGGGTACTGGCCAGCGACAGCGCGGAACAGGGCGACTTTTCCGGAGATCGCGCAGAAACGCAGTGCGGGCGCGCCGGTGCGAGTCTGAACTGTAGGACCTCGTCAGCACGGCGGTCACCCACCCGTGAAACACACCAGGGCGCAGAGCCGTACGCTAGCCGGCCCTACCGCCCGCCGCGCTGCGTCGCGTCGTGCACCTCGCCGACGAGTTCTTCGATGATGTCTTCCAAGA
>CAYWZI010000277.1:0-1733 GCA_964462815.1 uncultured Microbacteriaceae bacterium | reverse complement strand
AGGTCCTCTCCGATCAGCCGCAGCTCCTGCGCTGCAGCTACTGGGGTTCGGATACAGGCCGCGAGTTTGAGATCCTCGTCGATGGCCGGAAGATCGCCACGGAGAAACTGACGGGAGAGAAGCCCGACGAGTTCATCGACCGGGAATACCCGATCCCGGACGACCTGCTCAAAGGCCGGGACCAGGTGACCGTCCGGTTCCAGCCGGTGGGCCAAAGTCAGGCCGGCCGTGTCTTCGGCTGCCATGTCATGAAGAAGCAATAGCCAGACACAACAGCTTATGAAACTTTCCGGTAACTTTCCGATCACGCTCTGGGACGAGAGGCTCCCGAATGCTTATGCCGACAAGGATTGGAACTTCGCCACGCTGCTCCGGATGATTCGAGGAAAGAAGTGGGACGCACTGAAAGAACGGTTTGAGTCCCCGGGCAAGGATCCTTGGCCGACCAAGTTGCGCGCGTGCCGCCTGATCTTGGGCCTGCCGAAGAACGACGCATGGACCAAGGCGGAAATCAACATCTACACGGGAGATGCTGTCATTTACTCGCGCCGGGGAAAGGTTGTCTGCCTGTTTGCGGATGTGGTGACCGCTACGGCCAGTTCAGTTCGGCCAACCCCATGCTTTCCAGCATCGGCATCGTCTTGGGCAACGCGCTTTGCGGATGGTTCATCGATGCGGTGGGGACTACCGCTGGCTGCTGGCGTGGCAGGGCCTGTTCTTCACGCTCACACTCATCCCATGGTTCTTCACATGGCGCGGCTGGCATCGCCACGGCGGCCCTGCAAGTTACCGGCCGCCCATGCCGGAGCCTGCCATATCGACCACCCCTTGAAAGACAACGATCCCGTTAAACTGATATTCCCCTCAAGTTAAAGCATTCATCATGAAAACAAAACACGCCATCCTACTTTTCAATCTGGCAGTTCTCGCTGTTCCGCTGGCTCACACGCTGTATGCGGCTGAAGTCCCGGACAAGGCACCCATCAAGGTCAGTCCATTCAGCCTGACCCATGTCAAAATGCTGGAGGGCCCCTTCAAACATGCGGAGGCACTCAACGAGCAATACCTCTTGAGTCTCGAACCCGACCGCCTGCTCCACACGTTTCGGCTGACTGCGGGCCTTCCAACATCAGCCACGCCCTATGGCGGTTGGGAAGATCCGAAATTCGAAGTGCGAGGCCATGCGGTCGGCCACTACCTGTCCGGTTGCGCGCTGGCTTACCAGAGCAGCGGTAATGCAGAACTCAAGGAACGTTCGGCTCAAGTGGTTGCCGGCATGGCCGAGTGCCAGGCCAAATTAGCGAGCGGTTATCTCAGCGCTTTTCCCGAGGAGGTGATCCTCCGCTTGATGGCCGGCAAGCGCGCCTGGGCTCCCTGGTATGTCTTGCACAAGATTTACGCCGGGTTGCTCGACCAGTATCAGCTTTGCGGCAACAAGCAGGCGCTTGAGGTGCTGGAGAGAGCCATCGATTGGGTGGATTCGCGTGTGAGCCAACTCACGGACGAGCAAATGCAGGTCATGCTGAACGAGGAACACGGCGGCATGAACGAGATCCTGGCCAATCTCTACGCCGTTACCGGCAAGGCCAAATACGTGGAGCTGGCCAAGCGTTTCAATCACCACGCGGTCCTCGAGCCGGCCATCAATGGCGTGGACAACCTCACCGGCCTGCACGCGAACACCCAAATCCCCAAGTTCATCGGCATGGCGCGCCTCTACGAACTCACCGGTG
>CAYWZI010000276.1:0-1751 GCA_964462815.1 uncultured Microbacteriaceae bacterium | reverse complement strand
GAAGCTCATCGATCAGGGCCGGCGACGGAACCACCGGCAGCAGGTCGGGCTCGGGGAAGTAGCGGTAGTCGTCGGCGTCGCTCTTGACGCGTCCGGCGGCCATTTAGGCGGCTCCGCCGCGGGTATCAGGCCGCACCTCCGCTTCGTTCGGCCGGCTAAGCGACCGCGAACGAAGCAGGAGCATGGTGTGAATGAGGCTGGATTTGAAGTCTGCGAAAGCGAGAACAACTGTCACGGTGCTCGTTGGCAGGCCGACGCTCGTCGGTGGCACGAAAGTGCGTGATGAGCCACCAAAGGCATCCATCCTTGCTGGCCCGCGGAAGGGACCACGATCGGCTTCATGCTCTGTTTGCCCATGCAGTCGATTCGCGGGACGCACCTTGGCGATTGGGTCTGGAATCGCGTAGGCCAGGAGCAGCAACGTATTCGTTGCGGTCAACCGAATACGTGGTACCTACGGCTCGACTCTCGAGCAACGTATCGTTCTTGGCCTAACTCTCACCTGCGTCGCCGAGTCGGCTATCCGCCCAATCTAGGTGCGCGAGCATCGACTCGCGGGCGCCGTCGGGGTCGCGATTGCGCAGGAATCCGAAGATTGCAAGGTGATCGGCGTGCGCGTGCGCCACTCCGTCTCGTATTCGGTTCGTGATGTCCCTGCTGACTAGGAGCGGCTCGCTTATGGACGAGAAAAACTCTTGAGCAAGCTTCACCCCTGAGATCTCAACAATAAGTTCGTGGAATCGCTGATCCGCAATTCTGTAACGCTCTGGTTCGTCAACAAGAGCACTCATTTCACGAACGAGGTGTGCGAGTGCAACCAGTTGTGCATCCGTTGTTCTGGTCGCCGCAAGTGCAGCGAGCTCAGGTTCTACCGAGCGCCTCAGAAAAAGCAGTTCGTGGAGTATGGAATCACTCTCGGGGCTCCGGAGTCGAGCTGCCAAGATATCGGAGTCGAGAGACTTCCACGCGGACGAAGCTAGAACGCGGGTCCCGTTACCTCGCTCAATCTTCACGAGACCCTTTTCGGTGAGAACCTTTATTGCTTCGCGCACCACAGAGCGGCTGACGCCGAACTCTTGACCGAGTTGTGCTTCATTCGGCAGAACTGATCCGCATGGGTACTGACCGTTGACGACCCGTTCCACGAGGACCTGCAAGAGGTCGACCCAGAGTGCGCGGCCGCCGTAAGCGCGCGCGTCCAGCGGGAGCTCTGTCGTCATTGGTGGTCCTCTAGTGAGATGTCTTACTGTGCGGGTCGGGCCCAGACCCAGTAACCATACACCCTGCCAAAACAAGAAGATCATGGGCGCGCGAGAAGCGATTTGGCGTCTCCGCGGCCAACAGTGCTTGACAGAGTTAGCCACTAGGCACTAGACATCAGATGTCTGATCTCACTGGCGAGATCAGGGAGGAGAGCGCCATGAAGGTCCATTCCAGATTCACAGCGAGCGTCGCCTGTCTTTCGGCAGTTGCGCTCCTATCGGTCGGTTGCACGACCAACGGCAGTAGCGAGGAGAATCCTGAGGCTGAGCTCTTCAGCTTCTGGTACGTAAACCCCCTTCCAAGCTTTCAGGCTTGGGGCGCGTCGAACACCTACTTCGAGGACGCCGCAGAAGAACTCGGCTTCGTTCCAACGTTGGTAGGGCCGGCGACCATCGACATTCCAGCGATGGTCGCTTCGATGGAACAGGCCATCGCCGACGGTGCCGACGGCATCCTGACGTGCAGCCTTGATCCGGCGGCCTTTGCTG
>CAYWZI010000275.1:0-1781 GCA_964462815.1 uncultured Microbacteriaceae bacterium | reverse complement strand
TTGACATCCTCCACTTCCTAAAGAAAGTGGATTCCTACTGCATTCAGTTAAAAGTTAACTGACTCACTTCGGTGGGTTCCTGCTTCATTGAGAGGTATTAGTAAACCTACTCTCCACAGGCTAACAAGCGATGCCCTCGCTCTAGCGTATTTATTGCACCGACTATATCGGCATTATTTTCATAACCACAGTTTACACATTTAAACTTGGATTGGGTTTTACGGTTATCAGCTGAAATATGTCCACAGTTCTGATTAGGGCAAGTCCTACTGGAGTTCTGAGCAGGTACTGCAATTAATCTTCCTCCTGCCCATTTCATTTTATACTCTAGTAATGTACGAAACATGGCCCATCCCTGATCTAAAATACAGCGATTAAGACCTGATTTTTGACGCACATTTTTACCAGGATCAGCGATTGTTTTTGAGGCTGACTTTGACATATTTTTCACCTGCAAATCTTCAATACAAACAATAGCGTGGTTTTTGCTAATTGTTGTAGTGATCTTATGTAGGAAATCTTTTCTAGCATTCGCTATTTTTGTATGTACTTTCTGGACTTTAAGTTTTGCTTTTTTTCTATTTTTACTAAATTTTTTCTTATGGCTTAGCTGTTTTTGATACCAAGCTAAACGCTTTTGATGTTTTTTGAAGCTATTTAACGGAGCGATATGAGTGCCATCACTCATCGTTGCAAAATGAGTGATGCCAACATCGATACCAATTGAAGTTGTAGATTGAGGTGTATTTTCTTCAACTTCGCGCTCTGTTTGAATCGATACAAACCATTTTTGATTGTTATAAGAAAGCGTAACATTACGCACTTTTCCAAGTACTTTCCTACTATTACGATAACGTATCCATCCAAGCTTAGGTAAAAAAATACGACTGTTATCTTGATCTAGTTTAATTTGAGCAGGATCCGGATATCGAAAACTTCCACCTTTACATTTTTTCTTAAAACGGGGAAAGTTCGATTTTTTAGAAAAGAAGTTTTTGAATGCTTTTTCTAGATCTTTTAAACTCTGCTGCAAAGGATGGCAGGGAGCTTCTTTAAGCCAAGGTGTTTCTTTGCTATTTCGCCAAGTAGTGAGAAGTTTAGCCATGGCTACATAGTTAATAAACTTGTTTCCAGCTTCATAATTTTCCTTCTGCAAGGAAAGAGCTTTGTTAAAAACAAAGCGGCATGAACCATCAAAGCGACGCGCGTCGCGATCTTGCTTTCCATTAGGTTCTAGTTCAAATTTAAAAGCTTGTAGTCGTTTCATGCTTGGACTATAATTTGGTCTATGAAAAAAAACAATGATATTCGACACGGCAGGCATTGCGTATTTTTGATGCATGTACACTTGGTGTTTATAACAAAATACCGTAGGGAAGTGTTTACAAAACAAATATTAGATGACCTTAGACCTATTTTTGCTAGCGTCTGCAAAGATTTTGAATCCGAATTAATAGAATTCGATGGCGAAGATGACCATGTTCATTTACTAATCAATTATCCTCCAAAAGTATCGGTCTCAAAACTTGCAAACAGTCTAAAAGGTGTATCTAGTCGTTTAATTAGGAAGAAAAACTATCCAAGCATCCAAAAAAAACTTTGGGGCGGGGCTTTATGGTCACCTAGCTACTTTTCTGCCAGCTGTGGTGGAGCTCCAATAGCTATTATTCGTCAGTATATTGAACAACAACAAACTCCTTAATAAGTGAGAAAGGCGACTACATCGCTAACACGCTCTTGACCCCGTCCTGAAGGACGAGGTTTGCCGCTCAGGTGATCAA
>CAYWZI010000274.1:0-1833 GCA_964462815.1 uncultured Microbacteriaceae bacterium | reverse complement strand
GGACCTCACCTCCGCCAGGCCCGCCCCCAGCGGTGCCCGCACCGCCGAAGAGCTCGCCTCACTGGTGCGTCGCTCGGCGAGTCACGGCATTCTCGACAACGACACGGCCACCCTGCTCTCGCGCACGCTCGCCTTCTCGCAGCACACCGCTCAAGACGTCATGACCCCTCGCCCCCGCGTTGCGGCGGTGGAGCGCGGCGACTCGGCACAGGCCGTCATCGACCTCGCTCGAACGACGGGCCACTCTCGATTCCCCGTCATCGACGAGTCGATTGATGACATTGTCGGCATCGTGCACGTGAAGCAGGCGGTTGCGGTACCGCGCGACCGGCGAGCGGATGTTCCGGCCTCAGCCCTGCAGAGCGAGCCCTTGCGCGTGCCCGAGACCATGAAGCTCGACACCCTGCTGGCGGAACTGCGCGGCCGCGGCTATCAGATGGCGATCGTCGTGGACGAATACGGCGGAACCGCCGGGGTCACGACCCTTGAAGACCTTGTCGAAGAACTCGTCGGCGAAGTGAGCGACGAGCACGACCGCGCGCGCGTCGATGTCGTCCGCTCGCGCAACTGGCTGACCTTCCCCGGCATTCTGCGGCCCGACGAACTCAAAGACCGCGCGGGCGTCACCGTGCCGGAAGACGGCCCGTGGGAGACCGTCGGCGGTTTTCTCATGTCAGAGCTCGGTCGTCTGCCGCAAGTCGGTGACACGGTCGAGATCACCACAGGCACGTTCCGCATCGAGCGGCTTGATGGCCGCCGGATCGATCGCGTGCGTTTCACTCCGCTCACGACCGAAGAGATCGCCATTCAGTCCGCTGAGGCGGGTGACCGACGATGACCGAAGCAGACTGGTGGGGCATCGCGTGGCTCTTCGTGCTCCTTGCCGCGAACGCGTTCTTCGTCGGTGCCGAGTTTGCGGTCATTGCCGCCAAGCGCTCGCAGATCGAGCCGCGTGCCGAAGCCGGCTCGCGCCCGGCGAAGACCGCTCTTTGGGCGATGGAGCACGCGACGCTCATGCTCGCCACGTGCCAACTCGGCATCACGATCTGCTCGCTGCTGATCCTGAACGTGTCGGAGCCTGCCATCAAGCACTTGCTCGAGATTCCGTTCGGTCTCACGGGCTTGAGCCCTGAGTGGATCGCCGGGCTCTCGTTCACGATCGCCCTCATCCTCGTGACCTACCTCCACGTCGTCTTCGGCGAGATGGTGCCGAAGAACCTCTCGTTCACCCTTCCGACGCGCGCCGTGCTCTTGCTCGCTCCGCCGCTCGTGTTGGTGTCGCGCATTCTGTCGCCGGTGATCCGAAGCCTGAATGCGATCGCGAACGGAGTGCTACGCCTGTTCCGCGTCGAGCCGAAAGACGAGGCCGCGAGTGCCTTCACGCTCGAAGAGGTTGAGACAATCGTGCGCCAATCGAAGCGCGAGGGCGTGCTGCTCGACGCCACGGGAGCCCTCACCGCCGCGTTCGAGTTCACGAACAAGATCGTGAGCGATATCGCTTTGCCGATGGATGCCCTCACGGCCCTGCCCGACGACGCGAGCGCTCTCGACCTCGAGCGCGCGGTCGCCCAGCGCGGGTTCAGTCGCTACGTGCTCGTCGACGAGCACGGTGAGCCCACCGGCTATCTGCACCTGAAAGACGTCATCGACCTGCCCGACGACGAGCTCGACGACCCCGTGCCGCCGAAGCGCATTCGTCGCCTCGTGTCGATTCTCGCTTCGGCCGACCTCGAAGACGCGCTCGCGGTCATGCGCCGCTCGGGCGCGCACCTCGCGCGCGCGGTCGACGCCGAGGGCACCACGACCGGCGTGCTCTTCTTGGAAGACATCATC
>CAYWZI010000273.1:0-1860 GCA_964462815.1 uncultured Microbacteriaceae bacterium | reverse complement strand
GTCGCGTTACCGAACGACGTGTTGCTGTTGTACGAGTAGAACGGCTGGTTCCACGCGACCGTGATGGAGCTACCCTCGACAACCTCGGACTGCGGCGCTGCGCAAGCCGAGAGAACGAGAGCGCTCGCCGCGATCGTGGCCGTAGTGGCCGCGAGTCTGCTGATACGCAATTTTCCTCCTGTGCAAGATGGATGCGAGACGGCACGTTTTCCGAGCGCGCCATCACGCCTGTTGAGTCGACCCTAGAGAGCATGGCCGACCCAGGCCAAACTGTAGGCCGTTTCGTTACCCATCGGTAACGCCATCACGCACTCCGGAGCGTCAACGCAGTTTTTCTGCACCGTGGGAGTGTCATCACGCAATAATCGTGCGGATGCGCGCACGACGTTTACGTGTGCCATGAACTCTCGGCCTCCAGAGCGAGAAATCGCCGCGCATGCACTGTGGGAGAGCCACAAACAGTGTGGTTGCGTCCATGCGTTCGTTGCCCGCCGTCAACAACCGGCATCAGCGATTGTCACTGTCTACCGAGCACGATCGCGGAGAATGGGCAAGTGAGCACCAGTCCGATGCCTTCCCCGTCACCAGGTGGCATGCCTGGCTATCGGCGCATTCGCATCGAGATTCTCATCGTTCTCGGCCTATCGCTGGGCCTCAGCGCGATCTATTCGCTTGTCGCGATCGTCAATCGGCTCACTCGCGACGTGCCGCTTGGAGACCAGACCGCGACCCTGAACCCGTCGCGCAGTGAACGACCGGTCTTCGATCTCATCTATCAGTTGCTCGCGATCATCGGCGAGCTCATGCCGGTGGCTCTCGTGGTGTTCTTGCTGTGGAACTCAGCCCGCCCACATCTCGGTCGACTCGGCATCGACGGCACGCGACCCGCGGAACGGCATCGGCTTAGCACTCCTCATCGGCGTTCCAGGGCTAGCCCTCTACCTCGCTGGCCGCGCCCTTGGCCTCACCGTGACGGTCGTCCCCGCAGCACTCGACGAGTACTGGTGGACGGTACCGGTGCTGCTACTCTCCGCGGCGCGCGCGGGGATCGTCGAAGAGGTCATCGTCGTCGGCTACCTATTTGCGCGGCTCCGCGACCTGCGCTGGGGCCTATGGGCGATCATTCTCACGAGCGCGCTCTTGCGAGCGACGTATCACCTCTACCAAGGCTTTGGGGCGTTCGTCGGCAACTTTGTGATGGGTCTTGTCTTCGGATGGCTGTACACGCGATACGGGCGACTTCTACCGCTCGTAATCGCCCACACTCTCATCGACGCGGCGGTCTTCGTCGGCTACGCGTGGGCGGCAACAACGTTCCCGGGCGTGTTCGCCCCGACACCGACCCCTAGCCCGACTCCGACCCCCTAGGCAAAGGCCTCAATCGGCGGACAGGCGCACACGAGGTTGCGGTCACCGAAGGCCTGATCGACCCGACGCACGGGCGGCCAGTACTTGTCGGCTCGCGTCGCGCCAAAGCCGCCCGAGCTGTCGGCACCCGCCGCGAAAGCGTCGTCGGGCACCAAATATGCGGGGTACGCGGCGAGCTCGCGCGAGTACGCGTGCTCCCACTCCCCCACGATGACGCTCACGGCAGTGTGCGGCGCGTTGACGAGTGGGTTGTCGTCAGCAGGCCACTCACCTGCCGCGACGCGGTCGGCCTAGTGGCGGATCGCGATCATGGCCTGGATGAACCGCTCGAGCTCAGCAAGGTCTTCTGACTCGGTCGGCTCGACCATGAGGGTGCCGGCCACCGGGAACGACATCGTGGGCGCGTGGAATCCGTAGTCGATGAGTCGTTTCGCGACATCGTCGTTGGAAATGCCCGTTGCCTCTTTGAGCGGCCGCAAGTCGAGAATGCAC
>CAYWZI010000272.1:0-1887 GCA_964462815.1 uncultured Microbacteriaceae bacterium | reverse complement strand
TACCCCACCCGCAAGCACGTCTTTTGTCACCCGCAGTTTGCCGAGCTTACCAAGTCGGAGCTGCGCCGCATGGCAGAAGGCACGGGCGCTGCGCTCTCAGTCGTCGGAGAATAGCCAGTCAACCAGAACGGCGGCGGCGAGAGTCAAGAGTAAGTAAATCACGTTTTTTGCTCTGCAGTTCTACCATGCGGGCGGCGATGACCTCGCGCGTCGTGGGCGTGCGATACCGCCGCCCCTCGCCGCGCCGCACCTCACGCCGTGCCACGTCGATCCAGCGCCCCATACGGCGGCGCCACCACTCATGCGTCGGTATCTGCGGCATGTTGCGAGCGTGCGAGCGCCTTGCGTGCGATGTCTTGAGCGCCTGTCGGGTTGCGGGCGATGGTGTCGAGCGCGAGCTGGTAATGCAGCATTGTCTCAACCGCGCGGGCGTAGTTGTCCACGATCCGCCCAAACTGTTCGCGCGATAAGATAGCGTCTGTCATCGCTCGCACTCCCGTATTAGCCGATCTAGGAACCACGCCGCCTTGCGGTACTCCTCAGCCCGCGCCGCGTCATGGTCGCCGTTCTTATGCCCGACTCGGCTCAAGTACTTGAGCGCCGACAGGCGCAGGTAGCCCTCGAACTCCTCGGGCGTACTCTTGGCGCGCATGTAGTCAATGGTCTCGATCCCGCCAACTTGGTAGTGGCTCGGGTTGATAGCGTCGCCTACGGGCTCCGGTGCGGGCATGGGTGCGGGCGTACTGGGTGCCTGGGGTGGTCTGTGCATAGTCTCGGAATCCTCCGGAGGGCGGCCTATGTCCCGTGCAAACTCCAACAACTCAGCCGGTGTCAGTCGTGCCATAGGTCGCGCCCTCGCTTGTGTGATGGGTTAGATGTAGTCCTTACCGCCGCGCCGACAGCGCCAGTTGGGCTCGGGGACGTGCCGCCATTCATAGTCGCGACACGCGCGCCACCGAGCCCGCAACGATAGCAACCAGCGAATCATGCGCGCTCGCTCGGCCATTCGAGCGCCTCGCCAATGCAGATGTCCTCGATGTCCCACGCGCGCGAGCGCTCAGGCACCAAGTCGAGCGCGAGCTCGGCGGCCTCGTCGACGTCGCGCGCGAGCACCGTCACGGTCTCGCGCACTGTCGCGACTAGCGTCACTTCGTAGAAGGTCATGTTGCCTCCGCCCTGATGTCATCGAGCATATGCTCGGCGATTTCATACCAATTGACATCGGACAGGAACGCGCGGGCGTAGTCGACCGCGAGCCCCTCGAGCGTGCCATCCTGGTCAATGGCGTTGTCCGCATACTCCTCAAGCAGCTTGGACAGCGTGTAGGCGTCATCCTTGCGGATGCACTCGGGTGCGTAGTCGGCCACGTCGAACCCGTCGAACAGCTCAAGGTTAACGCGCCATGTGGCGTAGTTCGTCCATCCGTTGTGTTTGGTGTCAGTCATGTCAGTGTCTCCAAGTGTAGTTTATTGAACGAAATAATCTTACAGAGTGTAATCGATAGCCGCAAGCACTGCGCCCACGATGAGCGCTGCCAGTGCTAGGTCGAACATGAGCATGGCGCAGAATCCAATGATGGATAAGAAGCAAAACATGACGCCCACGTTGATAGCGGCGCGAATCTTGGTGGTGGTGATCATGGCGCGGTGTCTCCGGTTAGTTAGCGGGGCTGATATAGAAGTCAAACGGGATGCAGGTCTCGCCCCCGTCGTCGCGAATGAAACCTACGGTGGCATAGGCGCGATACTCATAAGGGAAGTCGACCACGAAGCACGACAGCGGGCGATGCTTTGCATCCTTACGGAGTCGCACGAAGTCGGGATGCGGCGATGTCGCCGCAAGTTGCAGTGCGTATTGCGTAGCCGCATCGCGAGCGTCTACGGCGTC
>CAYWZI010000271.1:0-1889 GCA_964462815.1 uncultured Microbacteriaceae bacterium | reverse complement strand
TGACGGTGCACCTCGCTCCGCGTCGTCGGGGGCGAGCACGCTGCCACTCACGCCGACCACTCGACTATCGGTCACGGTCAGCGCGTCGACCCGGTGACGGAAGAGCAGGGTGACGAGGCCGGCATCCACCCCTCGACGCACCGTGGCGACGAAGGGCTCGAGAATTGCCGGGCCCGTTCCCCAGACGATGTGGAAGCGCGGCACCGAGTTGCCGTGCCGCGTGGCCGTGTCGCCGCCGCGCTCGGCCCAGCCCACGACCGGAAACAGCCCGATGCCCTTCTGCTTGAGCCACGCGCGCTTCTCGCCCGCGGCCCACTCGAGGTAGGCGTCGGCCCACGCGCGAGCCTGGTCATCGTCCGGCCGATCGAATCCGGCCGTGCCCGCCCAGTCTTGGCGAGCAAGATCGATCGAGTCGCGGATGCCCATCCGCCGCTGCTCAGGGCTATCCACCAAGAACAGCCCACCGAACGACCACCACGCCTGACCGCCAAACGTCGCTTCAGGTTCTTGGTCAACGATCGTGACGGTCTTCCCTGCGTCGACCAACTCGGCGGCCGCGACGAGGCCCGCCAGGCCCGCGCCGACGATGATGGCGTCACTCGATGCGTCGCGTCGTTGCGACATGGGCTAGCTCCTTGTGCGGCTCGTTACGGGGCGAAGGTCATCGTGTTGACGGTGTCGAAGATCAGCTGGAAGATCACCGCCGAGATCCAGATGCCGACGACGAAGCTCGCGACGATCGTGGCGATCGTGATCCACATGGGGGCAGACCCGTGACCGGTGCGCCGCTTCACGACGACGGAGCGGCCAATCGTGTAGATCGCGTAGCTGATCACAAAGGTCATGAAGATCCACGCCCAGTGGAAGGGCTGCGGAACCCCGCGCTGATTCAGCTCGCGCCAGTCGAGGTAGGCGAACCAGATCATCAAGCCCGTGCCGATCCAGCCGAGGGCGATGAGTGCCAGGTAGGCGGGCGAGAACAGCGCGGCATAGACACCGAGACCAGTGGGGTCAGAGACGCTTGCCTCGATGAATGCAGACCAGTCGATGAAGAAGATCGGCAAGGTCTGAACGACCGGAATGGCCAGAATGAGCCAGATCCACATCGTGTAGGGGTCGGTGCCCTCGGGCGCCCGAAGCGCCGCGGCAGGCGCATCGCGCCGATAGGGGTCAGGCTGAGGCGGAGTGGGGTACGGCACGGTCATGGTGTCTCCTCAAACGTGTTGACCATTGCGAAGGCGGCTCGCTCCAGATAATCCCACAGCGCGGCCTCGTGCAGGGGAGACAGTGCGAGGCTTTCGACCGCTGCCCTCATGTGTCCGAGCCACCGATCGCGAGCATCCGGATTCACGTGAAAGGGGTTGTGCCGCATGCGTAGCCGAGGGTGCCCGCGTTGCTCGCTATAGGTGCCGGGGCCGCCCCAGTACTGCTCGAGAAATGCGGTGAGCCGCCAGATGGCGCCTTCCATGTCGTCGTCGGGGTACATGGGCTTGAGCACGGGGTCGGCGGCGACTCCCTCATAGAACCGGCGAACGAGCCGCTCGAAAGTGTCGTGGCCACCCACTTGCTCAAAGAACGACGGCGCCTCGGTCATAGGTCGCTGTCTTCTGGGGGCGTGACGGGACGGCGGCTGCCGCGCGCTGCCTCGCGCGCATCGATGCCGTCCATAACGATGCGGTTGAGCGAGGGCACGGCAACACCGAGCTCATCGAGCGCGAGCTTGAGGCGAAGTCGAAGTGCTCGTGCGATGTCGAACTGGTCAGCAGTGCGAACCTTCATGACGAGGCGAATGACGAGCGCTTCGGCCGAAATCGACTCGATGCCCCAGATCTCGGGCGGCTCGAGCACCTTGCGGGCGTTCGGACCCTGGAGTGCCGCCACCGCCCATT
>CAYWZI010000270.1:0-1913 GCA_964462815.1 uncultured Microbacteriaceae bacterium | reverse complement strand
ACGCCAAGACCATCGGCTACCTCATCGAAGGACAGAAGTACCTCGTCGTGTTCGCCGATGACGTCGTCGCCGGTATCGAACTGCCCGCCAGCATCATCATGACCATCACCGAAAGCCCTGCCGGTGTGAAGGGAGACTCCGCCAACAACGTTTACAAAGAAGCTACCACGGAATCCGGCATGCGCGTGCAGGTCCCCCTCTTCATCGGCCCCGGAGACAAGATCAGCATCAAGACCGAAGACGGCACCTACCTCGGTCGCGCGAACTGATTAGCAACGTTCAGTTCACGAAAATAACGCCTGCCCGCGAGACGAGCAGGCGTTTTTCGTTTTTAGGCAGGGCCAAGCAAACGCCCAACCGCAGATGAAGCAGGCAACCCATCTCCCCCTCAGTGCAAGGTTCAGGCAACGCATCTTCTGCCTTTTTAACACCTCTATCCCAAAGGCAACTTGCATTTCCCTCCTGCTGCGCAGATGAAACAAGCCAATTATGGATGATCACATGGCCACCCCAACGACTGCGCCCGAAACAGCGTTGATTACCGATCTGTCTTTTGTTTTCCCCTGCCTCAACGAGGAGAGAACATTGGAGACTTGCATTCGACAGGTCCAAGACAGCCTCTCCACGGGAGACATTCGGTATGAAATCATCGTTGCCGACAACGGCAGCACCGACAGCTCCCGAGAAATCGCCGAACGACTGGGGTGTCGAGTCGTCCCGGTCAAGGAACGGGGCTACGGAGCCGCATTACGCGGCGGCATTGAGGCCGGTCGTGGAGAGTATGTGATGTTTGCCGACTCGGACAGCACCTATCTATACGCGGATGCTGCGAGACTCTACCTCGCCGCCAAAGAGCATGATGCGGACATGTCCATCGCCTCCCGGATGACCGGCAGCATTGAACCTGGCGCCATGCCCACACTGCATCGCCGACTGGGCACGCCGGTGCTGACCTTTCTGATCAACATGCTCTTCCAGGGCAAACTCTCCGACTGCAATTCCGGCTTCCGCTGCATTCGGAAAGCATCCTTTCAGACATGGAACATCCGCTCCAATGGCATGGAGTTTGCATCCGAACTACTCATCAAAGCACTGAAGGCAAAGGCCACCCTGGTAGAAATTTCCTCAGGCTTGCGCTGTGGCCCCCCCGGGCGAGTGGCCCACCTCCGGACTTGGCGCGACGGCATGCGGCACCTGTTGTTCATCTTCTCCGAGAAACCCCGCTTCTTCGAACTGATCGGACTTTTATGCCTGATTCCGGCAACACTCCTGCAGATCGCAGCTTTTATCAGCGGACCTGTGAGTATCCTGAATCGATTTGAGATTTTCGATGTTCACAGTCAGTCGATGTTGCTTCTCGCAGGCCAGCATGGAGCGAAGATCTAAAACATCGGCTGAACTCTTTACCAACAGACAAAGGACCAGCCCCTAATGGTGACCCGCACCTTAATCCACCTCGACGAGGGCGTGCTCTTCTTCCTGCTGGTATCATTGCTGGTGCTGATGGGTGCTATGGTCGGTTTTGTCACGTTAAAATGGTCGTTGTCCAATTTTAGTGGACTCAACTTGGCGCATGATCTGCTACTCTGGGTTCATATGCTCGCTGTTTCCGTCGTTTTTTCATTTGGTCTGTTGGGACTGCATGTGCTAAAAAAGACACGCATGAATCCTGTTTAGACAAAAATGGGAAATCAAGCAATGTACACGAGCGGCAACTAGCCCAGGCGCCAAACGAACTCTCCGCATTCGTAATGCATCCCCCTCTGTCACCAGGCTCATTGCTCTCCAACTTCTTCTGAAATGCACTCAACTGGACAAGGACATAGCCTTACAGCAGCGCACAGGGCACTCCGAGATGCTATTTTGTTCAGTAGTGCCTACCTGATCGCGAATTATGTGCGATTCGCTGAACT
>CAYWZI010000269.1:0-1914 GCA_964462815.1 uncultured Microbacteriaceae bacterium | reverse complement strand
ATCGCCATCGCCGATCCACGCGGTGAAGGTGCTCTTTCGCGCGACAAGTGCGGGCTCTCCGAGTTCGTAGTGGAAGCGCGTGAGCGTTTGGCTGCGAAGGTCAAAACTCCCCCGCCGGTTGTGCTCGAATATGTCCGTAGGGCAGCCAGCGCACTCGGTCAGGCGGGCCTGCGCATTTCACCGCGACGCGTCAGGCAGTTGGCGCGCAATCTCCTCGCCCTCGAATCAGTCAGTGATTGGCCACGGGAAAAACTCTTCCGCTTGGGCTTGGAGTGGAGTCTGCCGCAGCGCACGGCGGTGACCCAACCCGATGACGCGGTCGTCTTGGCCGCACACCGCACGGCGTGGGAAGCGGTCAGCGCCGAAGGTGACGAGAAGTGGTTGCACGAGTTCCATCTGCAAGCCGATGTGGGCAAGAAGGTTTCCTTCCTGCTTGGCAAATGCCGCAATCCCGATAGCGGGACCTTGGCGGTCAGCCAGTTTCTGGCCACGGCATCCAAGCCCGATCGTGCTGTCTTTGCCCTGAGTCTCTTCCCCGCGCTGGTCGAGAAACCCGGCAACGTGGTGGGCGACGAGGGATTGCAGGATCTTGGACGCGTCGCCACTGAAGTCCTCGAAGTCGACAAGACGATCACATGGCGTGACCCGGGTCGCACGCCCTACTTCAAGGCTCAGAACGTGAAATACGACGCCAAGCACAAGGACTATCCGGCGGTGGCCGAAGTCTTGGAGAAACTCAAAGGCAAGCGCCGGGAGCGGGCAGCCCAGCTCCTCTTCTATCTACTGGCGGAAAATGCCGTCCCAGCTGAACCGGCCCAACTCGAGTCGGTATTCAACCGCTGCGTGCAACGCGTGAAACGATTCCATGCAACCCTCGACGCCTAACTGCCAACAAGTCATCCAAGCGTCGTTGCTCAAGAACCGCGGCCGGCGTGGCGCGTTCATCCAAGGCGTGTCCGCCGTGCTGCGGCCGCCCCCGGACACGCCGATCGTGGAATACGCGGGCACCCTCTTGAAAGAAGCTGGACTGCACTCGCCGACCGATGTGCGTGACTTGCCCGACTTGCCCAAGGGTCGCTGGATCGTGCGAACGAACTTGGTGCCCGATGCGGACTTCGCGGAGGACACCGACCCGCTGCTCTGTGCTGCCATCTTGGGGCTCAGCAGCACGTCGTTCTACTCATCGGATCGTCCGGTCGTATGGACGCATGAGCGTCTGAAACGCGGCATCACCCTGCACCGTTTGGGAAACTTCTATGCAGATTGACCAAGAATACTTTCGCTCGCTCCTGCAGGAGACGATCGACGAGAACCCGCTGGCTTGCCGTGCGGTTCTTTCGCTCTGTCGCGTCGACTTCACCGATTCGGTGCAGACGCTGGCCGTTTCCTTGGGCAAGCCCAGCGTATTGCACGTGAACCTCGGCTTTCTCCACCGTCACTGCGAGACCGAGAAGCACGTCAAAGCCGTCCTCGTCCACGAGTTTCTGCACATCCTGCTCGGGCACACGCTCAAATTCAAAAAGATGACGCCGGCGCTGAATGTGGCTCTCGATGCCGTAATCAACGCCGTGATCCATCGCAAACTCGGTGAGGAATATTCCTCGATGATGGCCGCTTACTACCGCGAGGCGGAAGGTCTGCTGCGGCTGCTGCGTCCCACAAACCAGGAAGAGAACAGCGCCGTCTACTCGGCAAAGTGGCACAACCGCCCGTGCGATCCTCTCCTGCAATTGCACGCGTCCCTCTACACAGGACAGGCGATCGCCGACGATGTGTTAAGCATCGCCAATTCCATGGGCGGGAAAATCTCCGAGGTATTTCTTGCCGGACGCCCCAGTCTGCTCGGCGATCATGACCGTGATCCTTCGGAACTGGAAAAGCTGAGTCGGGCCGATGAGCATAAGCTCAAGCAGG
>CAYWZI010000268.1:0-1943 GCA_964462815.1 uncultured Microbacteriaceae bacterium | reverse complement strand
ACTACTCGGCCCCGGGCAACGATGAAGCGACCAATGGCGAGATCACGGCGAAAGCCCTGACAGTCAGCTCGCCGACCCTGACCAGCACCAAAGTTTACGATGGCAACACCACCGCTGCGGTCACCGCCGGAACGCTTGAGGGAGTGGTCGGCTCCGAAGTTGTGACGGTCAGTGCCACGGCCAGCTATGACAACAAGGACGTCGGCACCGGCAAGACGATCACGGTGAGCTACTCGATCGATGGTGCGGATTCCGGCAACTACTCGGCCCCGGCCAACGCAGAAGCGACCAACGGTGCGATCACGGCCAAGGCGCTCTCCATCACGGCCCCGACCATCGCGGCCAAGACTTACGACGGCACGGCCACGGCCGGTGCGGTCACAGTGGGAACCTTGAGCGGCTTTGTCGGCACCGAGACGGTGACGGCCACCGCGGTGGCGGCTGGCTACAGCAGCGCCAACGCGGGCACCTACGAGAACGTGGTGGTGACCTACACCTTGAGCAACGGAGCGAATGGCGGCCTGGCCACGAACTACTCGCTCGCGGCCGGTTCGGCCACCGGTGTGATCAACAAGGCCACGCCGACGATCACAACAGCGCCGACGGCCAGTGCGATCACGCAAGGCCAAGCCTTGAGCGCCTCGAATCTCTCCGGCGGCGCGGCCAGCGTGGCCGGCACCTTCGCCTTCACTTCGCCCAACACGGTCCCTGCGGTCGGAGCGGCCAGCCAAGGAGTGACCTTCACGCCGACAGACACAACCAATTACAACACCGCCACGACGACCGTCTCGGTCATGGTGACCTCGAGCGGGGATCCGCTGCCTGAGGAATCCACTGTGGCCTTTGTCGACGGCGAGTATGTCATCGTGGACAGCCAGAATAACCCGCTGGCCGGCGTGACCTACACCTACAATTACACCGGTCGCAGCGTGGGAGGCCTCACCCGCTCCTATTCCTTCCTCAACTATTCGAGTAGCACGGAGCCGACCGCGCCCGGCTTCTACACCGTGGCTGTCACCGCCGCTGGTAGTTACGCCGGCACGGCCTCCGGTGAACTCGAGGTGGCCGGTCCGCTCGCCTTGCCTGGACAAGCGGCGATCGAAATTACCAAGACCGCCGGAGTTACTACTGTGCGCTTCAACCGCACCACATTGCTGGGGACCCTGCAGCGTGTCACTGCCGACGGCACACTCGCGACCGGCGCAACCGGCCTGACTTGGACCGCCACCACCGCTGGCACCAGCCAGATGCCGGTCGGCTATGACCCGGCGACCACGGTCAACACCGTGACCCACAGCAGCTCGTTCGTGACCCTCACGCCTCCGGGCAGCGGTGCTTCGGTCAGCGATTCATTCACCGTGACGGTGAGCGATGGCGTCACACCCGTGATCTTCCCGGTTACGGTGACTTCGACGGCCGCGCCGACTTTCGACCTGGTCATCCGCAAGGTGGTGCCGGTCGATGGCGATCCCAGCAAGGAAAAAGCCATCTTCCTGACCCGTCCGAACCGCACCGTCGAACTCGAGTTCTTCAACTCGGCTAACGGCCAGTTCGTGCCCGTGCGCGACAAGGAGACGCTGGTGTCGGCCGACACGCAAAACGCGCTCATGACGACTAACGGCGAGCAGCAAGTGCAGCGTCCTCCTGATCAAATTTCCACGGGAGCTTCCGGTGTGGTCGAACTCTTCGTGCCGGCCGGTCAGCACTCGATGAGCTTCCGCGCCAAGCCGGTGGTGGCCCCGCAGCAATGACGATGAATGCGACGATGAAACATAGAGCATGCAAAACCGGGGCCGTGCGTTTGGCCGCATTGGTCGCGGGTGCCGCGCTGATCCTTTCCTCTGCCTCGGCCCAAACGTCCGATGCCCCGACCGAGCCGACCGGCTTCGCCCGTATCAACATTGCGGCCGGCACGGACACAACAAAGCGGACCTCGCTGGTTT
>CAYWZI010000267.1:0-1996 GCA_964462815.1 uncultured Microbacteriaceae bacterium | reverse complement strand
AAGGTGAGTACGCGATGTTCAACCGCCCGGAGATGGCGCGTGGCAACGTCTTGCAATACATCTTCATGTACAAGCAGTTCGTCATCATCACGGTGCAGTTGATGCGCAGCCTACCGGTCCAAGGCCAGTTGATGGTGCTCGGGATCCTGCTGATCGCGTCCGGTCTGAAGGGGCTGCCGTTCGCTGATGACATCTTCGATATCGTGGACACCATCGCCCAGAAGCTGGGGCTGAAGATGGCCAGTGTGGAGAAGGCGATTGCGGAATGGATCGACGCTGTGGCTCCTGGGATGACACCTTATGTCATGCGTGGTGTTCTTGATCGGGTCACCGGGGCCACGATGTCCACACGTCTCGGCATGGGCGACATGCTGCCGCTGACCGGCGCATTCCGCGCTGGGGCCGATCCCGCACGAGAAGCAGCCGACTTCGCTGGCCCGGTGTTCAGTGGGATCAGCGGGCTGATCGGAATGGCAGGTTCCATCGCCAAGTACGGGGCCGAAATCACCGGACTCCGCGACGACACCACATCGTTCAACAGCATTCTGCGGGAGTCGCCAATCGCGTTCCTGCGCTCAGTCGGGGACAGCTATGCCTACCTTACCAGTGGGGCGATCACCAATGCGCGGGGCCAGCTCGTAGCCAGCGATGCCTCATACCTCACATCCCTGACCCGGCTGCTGGGGTTCTACCCTGCCATCGCATCGGAGCAAAACGACATCGTCCGTCTATCCAAGCATATGGCTGACTACACAAAGGCGATCAAGGCTGAGTATGTATCAGCGTACGTCAAGGCCAAGCTCGCCGAAGACGCGGGGACTATGGCGCAGCTTACGGACGATGTGCGTCAGTGGAACATCGACGCCGAAGGTACGGGACTTGTGATCCGAGACTTCGTACGCTCGGCCAATCGCGCCGCGCTGGAGGCGTCGCGCCCCGCTGTCATGCGCTACATAAAGGCCGCGCCCAGGGACGTGCGACCTGAGACGATGGAGATGCTGCGCATCATGGGCTTGGAGGAGGATGTCCGCTGACAACGGTGAGCTTACCGAAGGCGAGGTTCTCGTAGTTGCGATCAGTCTCGTCAAGGATGCCCTGCATCCGGGGGTGGCTGAGGTTCACCCCAACCACATAGGTCTGGCCTAGCTTGACCGGTGTGTCTTTGCCCAGTGATGCTTTGCGGGAAGCGGGTGTAGCAATAGCGTTGTCATCTGTCAGCTCTTGAACAAACGTCCGGTAGTCCAGGCCCTTCGCGGATAGCCAGCGCCGCAAGTGCGTGCGGTCCAAGAGTACTGTGCCATGGGTGAATGTCTCGCTGGCAGTTTTGCGGTAGACGTCGAAGCGCACCCGTATCTCACCACGAGGTAGTCGGCTGAAGTCCACGAGAGGCTTCATCGCACCAGTGTGCATCACGGTCACCGCCGCGTCAGCCGAGTCGTTGAGGTAGTCGCTCAGCATGTCGAACGCGTCGAGCTTGTTTTCGGTCACGCTGCGGCGGATGGCACCTACCTGGGCCAGCACCCACTCGACTCCTGGGCGATGGTCGAACTGGATCAGACCCCACTCCTTGGCGAGGTTGAGCGCGAGGTCGGCTAGTACGATGGCCTGCTCCCAGAACCGCTCCTCCCCGTGGAACTTGCACTGATACCGCTGCGGGAATGTGGCCGTGGCCTCGGCGATCATGGCCCGAACACCATCAGCTCCTATCTCCAGTAGCCGTGCGACGAACGTCGGCCCAGCGAACCCGTAGTTCGAGGTGATGAACTCGTAGATCCGCCGACCAGCTTCGCTGTCCCGGGTGAACATAGGATGTGGTGGCGTGGTGACCTCCAGGATCCGCATCATCTGCGCCTCGGTGTCCAAGCCGCTGGCGATCAGTTTGGATTGCAGCGATTTGTTGGTCGATACGATGACGGGTGTGGCCCAGGTCTTGGCATCACGTTCCTCGGCGTTGCGGTTCAGCCGCGCCTTGTCCCGCCCCTGGCTCACCCAGTAG
>CAYWZI010000266.1:0-1998 GCA_964462815.1 uncultured Microbacteriaceae bacterium | reverse complement strand
AAGCCGCAGGCGCATCCGGGGGAGGGCAGCGCATAACGACCGAGCCAGGTGGGGGCTGGAGATACCCCGGATGCGGCTATGCCTTATCCGGGCTTGTATGTTCTGACTGCGCTCTTATGAAGCAGCGGATAAGGGCGCCGAGGTGGAGGGACGATCCGGGCTATCTGCCGTGTCAGCGGACAGACTCCAGTAGAAATGTCCCCATTTCGTTTGCACCAGCGTCGATTAGGAATGCAGCACGCGTGGCAGCCTTGTCAGTGATCGCCACGACGGCCAATAGATGCAAGCCCACGCCAACGCAAACGCCCCCTCGGCAGGTTCATTCTAGCCGCTGCGCTTGCCTGGAGCTGCCCCATGAATACCCAAGCCTTCTCTATTGGTGTGGATGTCAGTCTCGCCGAGTTAGTCATCGCCCACTTCGGCGATACCACGTCGCTGATCAAGCTCGCCAACAATGCTGTAGAAATCAAGCGTTGGCTCAAGCGTTTGCCGCCTGCCTGCACCATCGGTATGGAAGCCACGGGCATCCATCATCGGCTGCTGGCTGATCTGGCTTTTGCGGCAGGCCATACCGTCTTTGTGCTGAATCCACGCGATGTGGCACTCTATCTGAAAAGCCTGCGCAGTCGCGGCAAGACAGATGTGCTCGATGCCCGCGGGATTGCCCGCTACACGCACAATGAGACGGACAAGTGCCACGCCTACGTACCGCTCACAATGCAGCAGCAAACGATCACCACGCTGATCCAGCGCCGTCATCAAGTCGTGAAGAGCCGTACCAGCTTACGCATGAGCTTTGCCGATACCTCGCAGTGCGCCCAGGCGCTTTGTAAACTGATGCGCGCCTTTGATACCCTGATTGCCGATATCGATAGCCAATTGAAGGTGCTGCTTGCGGCCGATGAGGGCCTGAATACCCGTTGTAAGAACCTGCGTTCCATACAAGGCATTGGCCCACTGATCAGTGCTGCCTTGGCGATGCGGATGAGTCGGGTGCGCTATGCCAATAGCGATGCGCTGGTGGCCGCTGTGGGGCTTGATCCCAGACCGCGCGAGTCTGGTCAATACTCCGGCACACGCCACCTCTCCAAGCGGGGGAATCCTGAAGAGCGGCGGTTGCTTTATCTGGCGGCAGTCAGTGCGTGTCGGCACCCCACCTGGAAAGCCATCCAGACCGCGCTGTTGAAGAAGGGACTACCGTCCACCGCCGTTTATTGCATCATCGCCCGCAAGATCCTGCGCATCGCATTTGCTGTCTGGAATTCAGGCGTACCTTATGATCCCAATCTTGTCGGAAAAGCTTGTGCGCCAACATAGAATCTACTTGCTACTTGTCTCTGCAGCCTCCCATCACGCGAGGGTGCCGATGATGGTGAAAGCGCAAAAAGCGCCGTACCCAATTGACGTATTGCTGTTCGGTGCGCAGGCTGTAATGCCTAACTTGCAGCGTCTGCCGCAGCACATCGAGCAAGCGTGGCGCGGCAGTCCCATCTGGCTGTGTACTTTCAGGCATTGGCAACCTCAATAGCTTGTAAAGCAATGACATGTGCTTATATCATGCCTGGTTATACACACAGATAACCCAAATATACACCTGCAGAGGTGTATATTTCACGTTAGGTCTTATGGACATCTCCGACCTCCTATCTATTGGCGCAGTTGTTGCCGCTGTAAATGCTGTTCTCGGCTACTGGGCCAAGTCGCGCATTGAAGGCTCAATCAAGCACGAATACGACCGAAAGCTTGAGGGCGTCAAGTCAGAGTGGAAACGTACCGACATTTTCTACTCGGAGCGACTCGCGGCCTTCAGGCTGCTCCAAAAGCGTCTCGTTTCCCTTCGACGGTACTGCGAGGCTCAGATGAGCGCGGAACAAGGGAATGAATTCGCTCCCGGTCCAGCTGATCTTGATGCAAACGACAACAAGTCCATACTTAGCCACTGGAACGAACTCGAACCGTTGTTGGACGAAAATCTGATCTTTCTCTCCAATACGTCCC
>CAYWZI010000265.1:0-2037 GCA_964462815.1 uncultured Microbacteriaceae bacterium | reverse complement strand
CTACTAGTCACTGACTAGCGCGCCTGAGAGGGGCCCCGACTTAGGTCGGGGCCCCTTTTCGCGCACCAGGACTGCTCCGCGAGCATCCGCGGTGCAGCCACGAACCGGAGCGCACCGCACAGCGCTGTAGCCCGGTCGATGACGGGATGGACGCACAAGGGCCCCGCGAGCGCGAGTGCGCTCTGCGGGGCCCTGTGAGGCGTTCTACGGGCTTATTCTTGCCCGAGGGTGCCCAGGTAGAGTCCGATGACCTTGGGGTCGTTGAGAAGCTCACGGCCCGTGCCGGTGTAGGCGTCGGTGCCTTGGTCGAGAACGTAACCGCGGTCGCAGATCTGCAGGCAACGGCGCGCGTTCTGCTCGACCATGATCGTCGTCACGCCCGCCTTGTTGATCTCCTTGACCCGCAAGAAGGCCTCGTCTTGGCGCACCGGCGAGAGTCCGGCGCTCGGCTCATCGAGCAGAATCACTTCGGGGCTCATCATGAGCGCGCGGCTCATCGCCACCATCTGGCGCTCACCACCAGAGAGCGAGCCCGCACGTTGACCCAGCCGTTTGCCGAGCTCGGGGAAGATGCTGATGACGAACTCGAGTCGGTGATCGAGGTCTTTGGGCTTCTGGAAGAGGCCCATCTCGAGGTTTTCGCGAATCGTCAGTGTCGGAAACACGTTGTTGGTCTGCGGCACGAACCCGACGCCCTTGGCAACGAGTTTGTTCGCCTTCAGATTCGTGATGTCGTCGCCGTAGAGCGAGATCGTGCCCTCCCGCACCTTCACGAGGCCGAAGATCGACTTGAGCAGCGTCGACTTTCCGGCGCCGTTCGGGCCGATGATTCCGATCAGTTCACCGTCGTAGGCGGTGAGCGAGCACTCGTTCAAGATGTTGATGCCGGGCAAATAGCCCGCCGTCACCTTGTCGACGTGCACCACAAGGTTGCGAGTCTCGGCGGTCACGGCAGGCTCAGTGCTTGATTTCGTCGGCGTCGTCATCGGCCAGCTCCTTGATCGCGGTCATGACACCGGTGTCGAGGTCACCGAGGTCGCTGTCGTGGTGCGAGCCGAGATAGGCGTCGATCACCGCAGGGTTGGCCATGACCTCGTGCGGGTCGCCTTCGGCGACCACTTTGCCTTCGGCCATGACGACCACCCAGTCCGCGATGTGCCGCACCATGTGCATGTCGTGCTCGACGAAGAGCACGGTCATGCCCTCGGTCTTGAGGTTCAAGATGTGGTCGAGCAGCGACTGCGTGAGCGCGGGGTTGACCCCGGCCATCGGCTCGTCGAGCATGACGAGCGTCGGCTGGCTCATGAGGGCCCTGGCCATCTCGAGCAACTTGCGCTGACCGCCCGAGAGCCCGGCGGCGTAGTCGTCTTTCTTCTCGTCGAGCTTGAACCGCGTGAGCAGGTCGATCGCTCGCGCTTCGATCTCGGCCTCTTCTTTGCGCCAGAACCACGGAAAGAGTGCACGCGCGAGGCTCTCGCCGCTCTGGCCTTTTGCGCCGAGCTTCATGTTGTCGAGCACGGTGAGGAGACCCAGGGCTTTGGTGAGCTGGAAGGTACGCACCTGACCCTTGCGAGCAACCTTGAACGCGGGGATCCCCGAGATTCCGGTGCCGTCGAAGGTCCACTCGCCCGTGTCGGGCTTGTCGAAGCCCGTGAGCAGGTTGAACAGCGTCGTCTTTCCGGCGCCGTTCGGGCCGATGAGGGCCGTGATCGCGCCGCGCGGAATCTCGAGGTGCTCGACGTCGACCGCCGTCAAGCCGCCGAAGCTGCGCTTGATGTGGTCGGCGACGATGATGGGGTCGACTTTCTTGACTCCGGGAGCAGGCTCTCCGATGTGCAGGCCGACAGACTTGATCGGGGCGCCCTTGGCGCCAGCGCTACTTGACAAAGGCCAGCTCCTTCTTGTTCCCGAAGATTCCTTGTGGTCGATATATGACGATCAACATGATGGCAACGCCGACCAAGATGAAGCGCAGCTGGCCCGCTTGCACGTTCGTCAAGAACGGCAGCCAGCCCACCTCGACCGCGCGGGCGATAA
>CAYWZI010000264.1:0-2085 GCA_964462815.1 uncultured Microbacteriaceae bacterium | reverse complement strand
TTGGCGATGAGCAGGCTGTTGCCCGAGCTGTTTTGGCCGATGAAAAGCTCGCCGGGGCCGGAGGAGTAGTAGTTGCTGTGGTTGAGGATCCAGGAAGATCCAGGGCCGCTGACTACCACCGAGTTGTTGGAGGAGGTGGAGGTGGCGCCGATGATGGCGGCGGGGGAGTAGTCGGAGGCGTTGACCTCCATGCGGGCGCCGTTGGTGATGGTGAGGCTGTGTGAGCCCATGCCGCCCATGACCAAGTTGCCGCCTTGGACATACCAAGCGGTGGTGTTGTTGGAGTTGTTGCCGGTGATGAGGGCGGAGTTGGCAAAGGTGTTGGCGTCCCACTCGTTGGTTCCGCCAAAGTTGGCGCTGTAACTGGCGATGGTGGCGCCGTTGCTGACTACCAGGCGATTGTTCGAGCCGTAGAAACCCATTGAACCATAAGGGTTGGTCCAGCCGGCACTGGGACCGGTGATAATCGCTGTGTTGTAGCCAGAGCCCCCGAGGCCCACGGCGCCTGTGACCGTGGCATTGGAAATGAGCAGGTTGTTGTGGGCGCTTTCCAGCCAAACACTGCCTTCGAGAGTGGCGCCATCGCTTATGGTGAGGCTGTTGGATCCGGCGCCTCCGAGGGAGACGCCGTAGGTGGTGCTCCACAGGGAATTTGCTCCGGTGAGGGTGACGGAGTTGTTGGCAGCGTTGGTGCCGTAGCCGCCGATGTAAGCGGAGCCGCTTGTGACTGTGGATCCGCTATCAATGAGAAGGCTGTTGCCCGAACCGTTTTCGCCGATCCAGATATCTCCAAGGCTAGCTTGGGCTCCTCCAGCAAAGCTCAAATTGTTTCCGTAACCACCCACTCCAATGCCACCCGGTGCAGAGAGAGAAGCCCCACTGGAGAAAATCACACTGTTGTTTGAACCGCCGATAATCTGATGAGGGCTGTAAGAATAAGATTCGAAAGAGGCTCTGGCCCCGTTTCTGAAGGTCACGCTGTTCCCGGTTCCTTCGACCGCAAAGAAGCTGGTGAGAAATGTATCGTCCAAAGTGGCCATGTTACCCCACGAGCCTACGTAGAGCCCCGATCCGAGAACGGCGCTGGAAACCGAGATTGTATTGCCCGGGGAGTCAGCGCCGATGCCGCCTTCGATTTGAGCATATTGCACGTTAACCGTGTGTCTGCCGCCGCCACTCAGCCCTACCCATCCGGTGAATCGTGCTCCGTCGCGCACGGTGAGAGTATTGCCGACCGTGTTTTCGCCCCAGAAATAGCTGTTACTGTCGCCGCCTTGCAGGGTCACCCCGGTAGTGTCCCAAACGGTATTTGCCCCTCTTACGAAAACTGAATTATTGCCACCGTTGGTGCCGTAACCACCAACGGTTGCGTGCCCGCTGCTGACGGTGGCGCCGTTGGCGATAAGCAGGCTGTTGCCGGAGCTGTTTTGGCCGATGAAAAGCTCCCCGGAACTTTGCCAAACAGAGTTGCTTCCTGTAACCACAACCGAGTTGTTGGAGGAAAACTCATCGGAACCAATGTAGGCATTCTGGTTGTAGACTTGTCCGCCATTAGAAATCACCAAGCTGTGCCCGCCGGTGCCTGCAAGGTTAAGGTTGCCAAAAGATGACAGATAAGATGCAGAGGGTCCGCCGACAACGACCAAAGTGTTGTTGCTGCCGCCGCCGATAGAAGCGCCCGGCCCTTGGATAGATGCCCCGTTGCTGATGGTGAGACGGTTGGCCGATCCTCCGATGTAAAGACCGTTGCTCCATCCAGAACCATGCCCACTGACCAGCACGGTATTGCCATCGGAGCCGAAGTCGACGCCACCCTCGATTATAGCATTGGACAGAACAACCGAGTGATTGCCGCCGCCGCCGAGTCCCACCCATCCGGTGACTCGTGCGCCGTCGCGCACGGTGAGGCTGTTGCCAGCGACTTCAGGCTCCCACCAATATCCGCTATTGGTAGAGCCGCCCTGCAGGAGGATGCCCGCAGTGGACCAGACTGAGTTAAGGCCCCTGATCTCGGCAGAATTATTGATACCATTATAGCCGCTGCCGATGTAGGCGTAGCCACTGCTGACGGCAGCGGCGTTGGCA
>CAYWZI010000263.1:234-2086 GCA_964462815.1 uncultured Microbacteriaceae bacterium | reverse complement strand
CTTTATGGCAAACAAGCAAATCTATCAGTCTTCGCCCGGGTTGCGCACCAGCAACACAGGCACATCAGCTTGCTTCAGCACTCCCTCCGCCACACTGCCCATCAGCAAATGCAGTAAGCCACCCAGGCCGTGCGTCCCCATCACCATCAAGTCAGCCCCCCAGCTATTGGCATCTTCCACAATCACGCTGGCGATTCGGTCGCCCCAGCTTTCCAGAATATGCGACTCTGCCGTGAGCCCCTGCGCCAGCACTTTGGCATGGCATGCGGCCAACACCTGCTCTCCCGCCTGCTTGATGGCCCCCTGAAGCTCGGCCGCATCCAGAAACTCGGCACCGCCCCAGCCAAACTGGGCCAGATCGACCACATGCACCAGGCGCACCGCCGCGCCGACTTCTTTGGCCAGCTTGCATGCCTCAGCCAGCGCCAGCGCGGATGTGGTGCTGTCGTCTACCGGAATATAAATACGCTGATACATATGACCTCCTGTCTCACGTGTTATTCAAGTCTAGCGCAAGCCATCACACAGGCATTGATAAAGATTAACAGCAAGCGCAGTATTACATCATTGGAATAAGGACAATCGCATGGCTCGCATCGTACTAGACCTTCCGCAAAGCATGGTGTTCCGCACCGAACTGCAAGTCGCCATTGCCGACATCAACTACGGCGGCCACATGGGCAATGACGCTGCGTTGCGCCTGGCACACGAAGTGCGCTTGCGCTGGCTCAAATCACTCGATTACACCGAGCTAAATATCGAAGGCTTCGGTATTATCGTTAGTGACGCCGCAGTAATGTACAAGGCTGAAGTGTTTCATGGCGATACACTGTGCTTCGAACTGGGGCTGACAGACCACAACCGGTACGGCTTTGATATCGTCTACACCGCCAGCAACACCCGGACCCAACAAGAAGCACTACGCATCAAGACAGGTGTGGTGTTTTTTGACTATCAACAACGAAAAGTTGCTCCGGCCCCCATGGCATTCACTGCCCGGCTGGCGGCACACGAAAAAGGAAACGCGCCATGAAAAAATACGCGCCAAACAGCCCGGAAGCCCTGGCACGCATTCTTGCCATGTTCATGATTACCGATGGCAATATGGACCCGCGCGAAATCGAAACCCTGGAAAACCTGCACGTCTACGAGCTGCTAGGCCTGGGCCGCAAAGATTTCATCAAGGTACTGGTAGATTACTGTGATGATATCTCCGATGAAGCCGAAGAAGACGGCACCATCCACCTGCTAGCCTCAGAGCGCACCAATACCATTTTGGACGGCGTAACCGAGCGCAACAAGCGCGTGATCTGCTGCGCACTGGCGCTGGACATTTGCAAATCGGACAATACAATCAGTGATCCGGAAATGCTGCTGCTGCGCCACATGATGCACTACTGGCACATTACCCTGGATGACCTCCAGGCCGAGCTGGCAAAAAACTAAGCCAGCCACCGACAGCAGCCGCCGCCAGGCGGCTGTTTGCATTTATGCGTAACAACACACAGGCTAAACCATGACAACCCGCTTTAATGGCACCGACAACTACATTGCCACCGATGACCTGATGATGGCCGTCAACGCCGCCATCACCCTGCAGCGCCCGCTACTGGTAAAAGGCGAACCCGGCACCGGCAAGACCATGCTGGCCGAGGAAATCGCCCGCGCCCTGGGCAAACAGCTGATCGTGTGGCCGATCAAATCCACCACCAAAGCGCAGCACGGCCTGTACGAGTACGATGCCGTGTCGCGCCTGCGCGACTCGCAGCTGGGCAATGACAAGGTACACGACATCCGCCACTACATCCGCCAGGGCAAGCTGTGGCAAGCCTTTGCCAGCGACGAGCAGGCC
>CAYWZI010000263.1:0-224 GCA_964462815.1 uncultured Microbacteriaceae bacterium | reverse complement strand
CCGACATCGAATTCCCCAACGACCTGCTGCGCGAACTGGACCAGATGGAGTTCTTTGTGCACGAAACACAAGAATTCATCAAAGCCCGCCATCGCCCCATCATCATCATTACCTCCAACAATGAAAAAGAGCTGCCGGACGCCTTCCTGCGCCGCTGCTTCTTTCATTACATCCGCTTTCCGGACCGCGACACCCTGCAGCAGATCATCCAGGTGCACTACCCC
>CAYWZI010000262.1:0-2094 GCA_964462815.1 uncultured Microbacteriaceae bacterium | reverse complement strand
CTCGTTTTGTTATGGTCCTGAAGCCGGGTTGCCGGCAAACGGTGGCAACCCGGCGGCGGAGGTAAGGCTTATTTCTGGTAGCCGCCCTGGATCACGGCACGGTTAGCGGTGGCCTGGCCGGCTTTCAGCGCGGCGTCCACGGTCATATTGCCGGCCAGCGCGCCGGAAATAGCCTGGCCCACCACGGTGCCGAAGGACTGGAACTCCGGAATGCCAACAAACTGGATGCCGCTATACGGCGCTTTTTTCAGCGTGGCATCGTTCGGGTTGGCCGACTGGATCGCGTTCAGCACAAACTTGGCAAACGGGGCGGCCTTCACGTATTCCGGCTGGTTGTAGGTGGAAATACGGGTGCCCGGCGGGACGGAAGTCCAGCCCAGATCGTTGGCCACCAGCTTGATGTACTCCTTGGAAGTAGCCCACTGTACGAACTTCTTGGCGGCGTCATTCTGTTTGGACGACTTGGGCACGGCCAGCGACCAGGACCACAGCCAGCTGCTGCCTTTGGCCGTCACGCCGGTCGGGGCCTGGGCAAAGCCCACCTTGTCGGCCACTTGCGACTCTTTCGGGTTGAACAGCATGCCCGCAGCCACGGTGGCATCGATCCACATACCGCACTTGCCGCTGGCAAACAGGGTCAGGTTTTCGTTAAAGCCGTTGGTGCTGGCGCCGGGTGGGCCGTATTTCTTCAGCAGATCGACGTAGAACGTCACCGACTTTTTCCATTCCGGGCTATCGATGGTGGCTTTCCAGTTTTCGTCGAACCAGCGGCCACCGTTCGCGTTCACCAGGGTGGTGAGGTAGGCCATGTTTTCGCCCCAGCCCGCCTTGCCGCGCAGGCAGATACCGTAGACACCGCCTTTTTCCTTCAGCACTTTGGCGTAGTCGGCAATCTGGGTGTAGGTCGGCTTCTCCGGCATGGTGAGACCCAGCTTGGCGAACAGGTCCTTGCGGTAGAAGGTCATCGAGCTTTCTACATAAAACGGCAATGCGTACAGCTTGCCGCCGTAGGACAGGCCGTCACGTGCGGTTTTTACCACGTCGTTCAGGTCGTACTCGGGCGCCAGGTTGTCCATCGGGTTCAGCCAGCCCTTCTTGGCCCACAGCGGGGCTTCGTAGGTGCCGATCATCATCACGTCGAACTTGCCGCTATTGGTGGCGATGTCGGTGGTCACACGCTGGCGCAACACGTTTTCTTCCAGCACTACCCAGTTCAGCTTGATGTCCGGATTCTGCTTTTCAAAGGCAGGGGACAGCTTCTTGAGCTCCACCATATCCGGGTTGTTCAGGGCGGCAATGGTCAGCGTGCTGGCTGCCTGGGCAGACAGGGCTGCCAGGGCCAGGGTGCAGGCGGCGGCCAGACGGCCGGCGTGGCGTGCGGTGAGTCGGGTCATGCTTTATCTCCTCGTTATGTTGTGGTGCTGCACGGGCAGCGTGGCTGGGCAACCGGCCAGCCAGCGGTAAAAAGCGGGCTTAGCTCATCCAGTTGCCGCCATCCACGTTCAGGGTCTGGGCGGTGATGTAATCGGCGTCGGCGCTGGCCAGAAACACGGCCGCACCGGCCAGGTCGTCTGGGCGGCCCATGCGGCCGAGCGGGACGGCTTCGCCTACCAGGCGTTTTTTCTCGCCAGGCGCCCGGCAGTCGTAGCGGGCAAACAGGGCAGCAACCGCCTGCCACATCGGGGTGTCTACGACACCCGGAGCGATAGCGTTCACGCAGATGTGATGCGGTGCCAGAGCCAGGGCAGCAGACTGGGTATAGCTGATCACCGCTGCTTTGGTGGCGCAGTAGTGTGCAACCAGCGCTTCGCCACGACGGCCAGCCTGCGATGACAGGTTGATGATCTTGCCGCCGTGGCCCTGGGCCACCATTTGCTGCGCCACGGCCTGCATCAGGAAAAACATGCCTTTCACGTTCACGTCGAACAGGCGCTGGTAGCTGTCCAGACCGGCTTCCAGCAGCGGGGCCATGTCGAAGATGGCGGCATTGTTGTAAAGGATGTCGATACGACCGAAACGCGCTACCGCCTGCTGCACCAGCTGCTGGATATCGCTTGTGCGGGTGATGTCGGCCTGTAGCCACAGCGTGCTTTC
>CAYWZI010000261.1:278-2100 GCA_964462815.1 uncultured Microbacteriaceae bacterium | reverse complement strand
TTTGCACCAGGTGAGCTACAACGTCGGCTGGACGGCCTGGCTCGACATCGCCCCCGATGGCGTCAACAAGTCGACGGCACTCGAGCGCGTTCGTACTGCGCTCGACATTGCGGGGGAGGACGTCGTGTGCGTCGGAGACGGGCGCAACGACATCGAGATGCTCGCGTGGGCGGTGCAGCACGGCGGCCGCGGAATCGCGATGGGGCAGGCCCCCGCCGAGGTGATCGCCGTCTCGTCAGAGGTGACCGCTCGTGACACCGAGAACGGTCTCGCGAAGGCACTGGCCACCATCTGACGCGGATGCTCGCCGCAGTTGTCGGCAGATGCATAGCCGCCCACACCCGAGGTTTCACAAGCCCGTCGGCTAGGATGAAAGACTGATATCCAAGGAGGGCTGTCCGAGCGGCCGATGGAGCCAGTCTTGAAAACTGGTGGGCAGAAATGTCTCGTGGGTTCGAATCCCACGCCCTCCGCTCGCGGCAGCCTCAGCATGTGCTCTAGGGGGAACGTATGAGCGAGCCGATTAGAGATCGGACCACCCGTTCATTGCCGACCGCTCCGGTGCGACACGGTCGCTTGAAGCGATCGCGCGCGTGGACCACGATTCTCGCCATCCTCGGCGGCACCATGGCGGTCGTCATGGTGAGCGGTGTCTCACTCGCGGCCATCACGGTTGCCCAGTTCAACGCCAACATTGACGTCGTCGAGCTGGTGGCCGCCGAGGGTGAAGAGCCCCGCGTTATCCCCACCGTGGGTGAGTGGGAGGGCGGCTTCAACGTTCTGCTCGTCGGTATTGATAATGAGCCTGGGCAAGCAGATTCCCGCGATCGCGGAAGCGCAACCTTGAACGACGTCAACATTTTGGTGCACGTCGCCGAAGACCAGCAATCCGCGGTGGCAGTCAGCATTCCGCGTGACATGGTGATCGCCATTCCTTCGTGCCCTGACCCCGATGGAGGTCGTCCCTCCAGCGCACTGTCGGCGCAGCCGATCAACGTCGCGTGGTCATACGGAGGGCTCAACTGCGTCGTGCTCGCGGTCGAGAAGCTCACGGGCCTTTCTATCCCCTATGCCGGAGCGATCTCGTTCAACGGGGTTGCGCAGCTCTCGACAGCTGTGGGCGGAGTTGAGGTCTGCATTGACGGTCCGATCAAAGACCGCTACACCGGCCTCGACTTGCCGTCGGCCGGAACCTGGTCACTCGAAGGTGGCTCGGCGCTCGCCTTCTTGCGCACGCGATACGGAGTCGGCGATGGCAGCGACCTGGGCCGCATCAGCAACCAGCAGGTCTATTTGTCGTCACTGATGCGCAAGGTGCAGAACGAAGGCGTACTGACCGACTTCACCAAGCTGTACGGCATTGCGCAAGTGGCGACGTCGTCGATGCAGTTGTCGTCGAGCCTCGCGAGCCTCGACACGATGGTTTCGATGGCGCAAGCCCTGCGCAAGGTTCCTACCGAGAACATCACTTTCGTGCAGTACCCGAACCGATATGGCACGGCGGAGCCGTTCTTGGGCAAGGTTCAGCCACTCACGCGCCAGGCAACAGAGCTCTTCGACCGTATTCGAGCAGACGAGCGATTCGCACTCGAAGAGGGCAACACCGGAGTCGGATCGACGCTCGACCCGAACGCACCGGTTGCGGTGCCGACTCCGGAGCCGGAGCCCGAGGTGCCGCCGAAGTCCGGAAAGGTCGAGCCAGAACCCGAGCCCGAACCGACGCTGCCCCCGATTGAGGCTGCGCCCGTTGACGTGCTCGAGGGTGTTCAAGGTCAGACCGCGGCTGACTACACCTGCTCCGTCTCCAATTGAGTGCGCTGAC
>CAYWZI010000261.1:0-268 GCA_964462815.1 uncultured Microbacteriaceae bacterium | reverse complement strand
GAGCATCCCGTGCCGCGGCGATGCCGTCGGCCGGTATAGTGGAGCCCGCATCTGGAGACGTCGCATAGTCCGGTCGAGTGCACCACCCTGCTAAGGTGGAGACCCCGTTAAGGGGTCCGAGGGTTCAAATCCCTCCGTCTCCGCTCCACGCCCCAGTTCATCGCTGGTAGGCTGGCGAGGTTGCCCTGGCAACCACCGCTGATCTCGGTCAGCAATGCGCCCGTAGCTCAATGGATAGAGCATCTGACTACGGATCAGAAGGTTGGGA
>CAYWZI010000260.1:0-2106 GCA_964462815.1 uncultured Microbacteriaceae bacterium | reverse complement strand
ATCATTGAGATCCGAGGTAGCGAAGCGGCCACCGTCCAACTGCACCATCGGGCGAAGCTCCGGCGGAATCACCGGCACGACATCGAGAACCATCGCAGCCGGCGAGTTGCCAGTCTGGAGGAACGAGTTGACGACCTTCAGCCGCTTGATCGCGCGGATCTTCTTCTGGCCCTTGCCACCGGCGATCTGCTCGTGCAGCAGCTCGCTCTCGGCGGCGAGGTCGAAGGCCTCGAGACGCTTCTTGATCGCCTCGGCGCCCATGTGCGCCTCGAAGTAGAGCCCGTAACGGTCTTGCAGCTCTTGGAAGACCGAGTCTTCGGGCTTGAGGTCGCCGACCTTGAGCGTGCGGAAGTCTTCCCAGACGCGCTCGAGCTGGCCGATCTGCTCGTCGAACGACTTGCGCAGCTGGGCCATTTCCTTCTCGCCCGCGTCTTTGACCTTGCGCTTCTGGTCAGCCTTGGCACCCTCGGCCTCGAGCTCGGCGAGCTCGGTCTCGAGCTTCTGCATGCGCGTGGCGATGCCGCTGTCGCGCTGGCCCTCGAGGGTCTTGATCTCGAGACGCAGTTCGTTCTCGAGCCCCGGAAGGTCGGCGTGACGGCCGTCTTCGTCGACCGAGATGACCATGTAGGCCGCGAAGTAGATGACCTTCTCGAGGTCTTTCGGAGCCATGTCGAGCAAGTAGCCGAGTCGGCTCGGCACACCCTTGAAGTACCAGATGTGCGTCACGGGAGCCGCGAGCTCGATGTGGCCCATGCGCTCACGGCGCACCGACGACTTCGTGACCTCGACACCGCAGCGCTCGCAGACGATGCCCTTGAAGCGCACGCGCTTGTACTTGCCACACGAGCATTCCCAGTCGCGGGACGGCCCGAAGATCTGCTCGCCGAAGAGACCGTCTTTCTCGGGCTTCAGCGTGCGGTAGTTGATGGTTTCCGGCTTCTTGACCTCGCCGTGCGACCACTTGCGAATGTCGTCGGCCGTCGCCAGGCCGATCTGGAGGTAGTCGAAGGTTGTTGCGTCGAGCACGAGTTTCTCTTCTCTAACTGTCGTCAGTGTCTCGGGAATACCGGCCGGCTCAGATCTCGTCGATCGACGAGGACTCAAAGCGGGTGGAGATGTTGATGCCGAGCTCTTCCGCTGCGCGGAAGACCTCGTCATCGTTGTCCTTCAGGCTGACCGGGGTGCCGTCGGCAGACAGCACTTCGACGTTCAGACACAGCGACTGCATCTCTTTGATGAGCACCTTGAAGCTCTCGGGAATTCCGGGCTCTTGGATGTTCTCGCCCTTGACGATCGCTTCGTACACCTTGACGCGGCCGAGGATGTCATCGGACTTGATCGTCAGAAGCTCCTGCAGCGCATACGCGGCTCCATAGGCCTCGAGAGCCCACACCTCCATCTCGCCGAACCGCTGGCCGCCGAACTGGGCCTTACCGCCCAGGGGCTGCTGCGTGATCATCGAGTAGGGGCCCGTCGAGCGAGCGTGAATCTTGTCGTCGACCAAGTGGTGCAGCTTCAAGATGTACATGTAGCCGACCGAGATCGGGTCGGGGAACGGCTCGCCCGAGCGGCCGTCGAACAGACGAGCCTTTCCGGTCGAGTCGATCATGCGCACACCGTCGCGGTTCGGCAGAGTCGAATCGAGAAGGCCAGCGATTTCGTCCTCGCGAGCACCGTCGAAGACCGGCGTAGCGATCTTCGTACCGGGCACCGCTTCGCGAGCGTTCGCGGGGATGCCTTCGGCCCAGTCGGGGTTGCCCTCGATCTTCCAGCCGCGCGATGCCGCCCACCCCATGTGGATCTCGAGCACCTGGCCGAAGTTCATGCGGCCGGGAACGCCGAGCGGGTTGAGCACGATGTCGACCGGCGTGCCGTCTTCGAGGAACGGCATGTCTTCGACGGGGAGGATCTTCGAGATGACGCCCTTGGTGCCGTGGCGACCAGCGAGCTTGTCGCCCTCGGAGATCTTGCGCTTCTGAGCGATGTAGACGACGACCCGCTGGTTGACGCCCGAGCCGAGCTCGTCGTCGCCATCGGCGGCGTCGAACACCTTGACGCCGATGATCGTGCCCTGCTCACCGTGGGGAACCTTGAGCGAGGTGTCGC
>CAYWZI010000259.1:0-2111 GCA_964462815.1 uncultured Microbacteriaceae bacterium | reverse complement strand
TTCATCTTCGTCTAGGAAAGCCCTCATGCTCGCAGAGCTCATCATCGCGGCGGAGGAAGCTCCGAATCCGCTGGTTCCAGCCTGGTACGACATCGTCTACTCGCTGGTTCCCTTCATCCTCGTGCTCCTGCTGTTCTGGCGCGTCGTTCTCCCTCGCATGCAGAAGACGCTTGACGAGCGAGCAGCGCTCATCGAGGGCGGCATCGCAAAGGCCGAGTCGGCTCAGGCCGAAGCGAAGGCCGCGCTCGAGGAGTACAACAAGCTCCTCGCCGAAGCACGCGCTGAAGCGGCCACGATTCGCGAGAAGGCACGCGCCGAAGGTGGCGTGATCCTCGCCGAGCTCAAAGAGCAGGCACAGGCAGAGGCCGCGCGGGTCACGATGATCGCGCAGCAGCAAATTGAGGCTGAGCGTCAAGCGGCGCTGGTGTCTCTGCGCGCCGAGGTCGGAACACTCGCGCTCGACCTCGCGAGCGGCGTCATCGGTGAGAGCCTTGCCGACGACAAGCGCGCGACCTCGCTCGTCGACCGCTTCTTGGCTGACCTCGCGAACGACTCCGCTTCGTCATCGAAGGCGGCCAAGTAACGATGGGCTCAGCGACGCGCAGCGCTCTCGACTCGGCACGCACCGCACTTGCGGCCGCGTCGGGCATCGACCTTGCGGCCGGAGAGCAGTTGCTCGCCGCGGCACGCACCATCGGCTCGTCCCCGCAGTTGCTGAACGCGCTCTCGAACCCCTCGGCCAGCGCCGCGGGAACGACGGCGCTCGTTGACACCGTGTTCTCCGAGCTCGGCACCTCTGCTCGGCAGCTGCTGCACACGATGGTCTCGAGCCGCTGGTCGAGCGGAGACGACCTGTTGGCGGGCATTGAAGAGATCGGCATCCGCGCGATCGCTGCGAGCGCACCCTCCGCCGGCGTCATCGAGGCCGAATTGTTCGCATTCGGCCGCGCCGTCACGTCGGATGCTGAGCTTGAGCTCGCCATTGGTAGCAAGCGCGGCACCGCAGCCTCGAAGCTTGCTCTCGTGACCGACCTGCTCGGATCGCGTGCATCGGCACAGAGCCGCGCGATCGTCGGCCACCTCGTGCAGCAGCCCCGAGGTCGTCGCATCGGCGAGTTGGTGCGGAGCGCGGCGTCGACCGCCGCCGACACCACGGGCAAGGGCATCGCGACCGTGACCGTTGCGCGGCCGCTCACCGCGGCACAGCGTGACGCCGTGGCCGCGACCATCGCGAAGCGATATGGCCGTGACCACGTCATCAACCAGGTCGTTGACCCGTCGATCATCGGCGGAGTGCGCGTCCAGGTGGGCGACGAGGTTACCGACGGAAGCGTCGCCTCGCGATTGAACGACCTCAAGCTTCAGCTGGCCGGCTAGGTCCAGCGCACCAGATACCAGCCGAGAGCCCGCACGGGTTCTCGAACGAAAAGGGAAGAACATGGCAGAACTGACGATCAGCCCGGACGAGATTCGCGACGCGCTGAAGAACTTCGCGAAGTCGTACGCTCCCGGCAAGGCCGCCGCAACCGAGGTGGGTCACGTCATCGATGCAGCCGATGGCATCGCGCACGTCGAGGGGCTTCCCGGCGTCATGGCCAACGAACTCATCCGCTTCGCCGATGGAACCCTGGGTCTTGCCCAGAACCTCGACGAGAACGAGATCGGTGTCGTCGTGCTCGGTGAGTTCACCGGAATCGTCGAGGGCATGGAGGTCACCCGCACGGGCGAGGTGCTCTCGGTGCCGATCGGTGACGGCTACCTCGGGCGCGTCGTTGACCCCCTGGGTGCTCCGATCGATGGTCTCGGCGACATCAAGACCGAAGGGCGCCGCGCGCTTGAACTGCAGGCGCCCGGCGTCATGCAGCGCAAGAGCGTGCACGAGCCGCTTCAGACCGGCATCAAGGCTATCGACGCGATGATCCCGGTTGGCCGCGGCCAGCGCCAGCTCATCATCGGCGACCGCCAGACCGGCAAGACGGCCGTCTGCCTCGACACGATCATCAACCAGCGTGCCAACTGGGAGACCGGCGATCCCAACAAGCAGGTGCGCTGCATTTACGTCGCGATCGGCCAGAAGGGTTCCACGATCGCCTCGGTCAAGGGTGCTCTCG
>CAYWZI010000258.1:0-2112 GCA_964462815.1 uncultured Microbacteriaceae bacterium | reverse complement strand
AGGCTATCGATAGGGTAGAAGCGGCGGCACGGGCTGCTGCCAAGGCTATCGTGACGGCGGCCCCATCGAAAGGAAAGACACTCTGATGAAAATCCATCAATCCACCATCACCCATCTTCAGGAGGTTTATTTCGATGTCTGTGACACCCTCAATGGGGAGTCGCCAGAAGATATCGGTTACGAATCCACCAAGGAAATGATGGAAGAATTCAAGTGGAAGCTTGAAGCAATTGAAGAAGATCTCCGCGCCATCTTCGGGGATCTGGAACCCAACCCACAATAAAACTATGTATACCATCGAAATCGAAAGGGAAATATCAGTCGGTAATAAAACCTATTCCGTTTTTCTTGAAGCGGATCTGGAATACCACAATGAGGAGGACCCCGAACCCAAGGAGGTCGAAATCACCAAGGCCGAAATAGCCGAAATTCGCGATGAGGAGACCTTTCCTCTCCCGATAGGGTATTCGGGCCGCGCCATCGAAAAAGTCGTTGTGGAGGGCAATCCCACGCTAACAGAGGCTATTGACAACCTCCTGTGGGATGAAATCCAGCGACATACGGAGGACAACTATCGGGACATCATGCGGGATCTCCGCGATGCTTACGACGAACGAGACCTGTGAGAAGGCGTATCACCATCACGATTTGGGATGATCTCCCCATCCCCGCGAAAGTCCGATCCTTTCCCGTGATGAAGCATCCCCTCCATGAGATGTTAAAGCAATTGGAAATTGGTCAGGCTTTGGATTGGCCCCGTGACCTGAATGAACAAGATCCCAACAAGCTCCGCGCCATCATGCAACGCCATCAAAAAACAACTGGAAAGAAGTTTGTTATGCGGACCATCTGGCCCAAGCCGTGGTCAGGTGACAAGGGGCCGATCCGCCGCATCTGGAGGACTCAATGACCATAGGTTGCCCACTTCTTTTCTCCCGCCCTCTTTCTGGCTCCCCGTCCCTTGCGGTCAGGTCTACGCCTGATCTCCTCAAAGGTCAGTCTTCGGGGTTTGTCCCTCGGAGGACTCTTGTATCGCTCCTCGGTGACATAGGGCGGCTCTCCCTCCTCGGCGGGAAAATCATTGATCGACCATGAAGATTTCATTGAACGTCAAGTAGACTTTCAATGTCTATACCACAACAAACCACACATGAAAACAGCAATCGGAACCTACAAACCCCGCACTTCCCTTCGTATCGGGATGGCGGATGTCATCAACCTTGAACTGGTGCTAATGCGCCATGTCACAAGGGAGTTCAAACGCCGCAACACCTATCCCTCTTGGTCTCGCGGACTCTATCGCTTGGACATTCGGGAGGCTACCAAGGCCCTTCGTACCATCAAGAAAAGCAAACTGGAGTACAACTATGTGGACTGATGCCTGTGGAGAAGTCCACTTTGAATTCTGGAATGGAATTAAACTTGATGGCCGCACCTTCAAGTCGGTTCCGCTGTTCAAGGTTTGCTTGGAATTCGGGGATGCCCAAGTCAAGCAAGCCTGTATCGACCTCGGATGCTACCCGTATGTCGAGGATCTCACCGCAATCAGGCAGGAATGCCTGCGCACCGAACACCTCTATGTCTAAAGAACAAATAAGATTCATTCGGGATTTGGCGCATGACCTCATGCTGCTGGTCCGCAAACCCAAAGAGCAACCTTCGCTACTGGCTCGGTCTATTAGCTTCTCGACAAGAGCAAGCTGGATGGAGCGTCTGGTAGCATTCGGCCAGTTAGACAACTGGCTATCCAACAAACACAAAACCACAAAAGACCATGAGTAAAACGTATCGCCACTACACAGTAGCCGCCGACAACCGCTTGCGTAGAGCAAGAGGGGGATGCGCGGCAGTCTGGAATGACAGCAACACCATCGAACTGACGATGACTGTTCAGGAGATCAAAGCTCTTGAAAAGCGTCTCGGTATCGACATCGAAGACACCATCCCAGATGGAACCATGAGGGATCTCCTTGCCCACTTCCACGGCGAGGGAATGCTGATGGATGAGGAAGGAGTCAGAATATGATCAACTCTATTATCGACGGGTTCTTTATCCTGCTCTTTGTAGTAGTATTCGGAACCATCATCTTCTACAACATCGATCAAACCACC
>CAYWZI010000257.1:0-2128 GCA_964462815.1 uncultured Microbacteriaceae bacterium | reverse complement strand
GCTTCGCACGCGTGCGGGTGCGGCGCAGCATTCCGGCACTGCTCGAAGAGCACCTCGATGCCGGAATCGTCGACGCGCTCTCCCGCACCGCCGCGATCGCGCGCGAAGACGCTGAAGCGCTCGATCACCTCGTCGACGAAGTGGCCGACGACCTCACCGAACTGGCCGAGGGGGGATGCTCGCTCTCGGTCGCCGGTCTCGCCGCGAACCCCGCGGCGATCCGGCACCGCCTGATCAGGCTCGTCGTGCGCGGGCAGTTCGGTGTGGCGATCTCGCGTGCGCAGACGCTGAACATCGCCCGGCTCGTGACTGACTGGCACGGGCAAGGGCCGGTGCACCTGCCCGGCGTTAGGGTGGAGCGAGCGGGGCCGCGCCTCGTGTTCACCGCCGCTGAGTAACCGCCCGCACCTGCCGAAGGAGAACCCCGTGGACGTCGACGACATCCGCTCTGACCTGACCGAAGTGCTCGTTACTGAGCAAGAGATTCACGCGAAGCTCGCCGAGCTCGCGCGGCGGGTCGAGGCCGACTACGGTGACACCCCGCCGTTGTTGGTGGGCGTGCTCAAGGGCGCCGTCATGGTCATGGCCGACTTTGCGCGCGAGTTGGCCGTGCACGTCGAGATGGATTGGATGGCCGTCTCAAGCTACGGCGCCAGCACACAGTCGAGCGGCGTCGTGCGCATTCTCAAAGACCTCGACACCGAGATCGCGGGCCGCGACGTGCTCATCGTCGAAGACATCATTGACTCGGGGCTGACCCTGTCCTGGCTGCGCGCGAACCTCGAGTCGCGCGGCGCCAAGAGCGTCAAGATTCTCGCGCTGCTGCGCAAGCCTGAAGCGGCGAAGGTCGAGGTTGAGGTCGAGTACGTCGGGTTCGACATTCCGCCCGCGTTCGTCGTCGGTTACGGCCTCGACTATGCGGAGAAATACCGCAACTTGCGGGCCGTCGGCGTGCTGGCGCCGCACGTCTACCAGCACTGAGCCCCTGCGCCCGCGGCGAACATCCAGGGCCCGCATTGGCGGCGCGCGATAGCCTGACAGCCTCGTTTCACTGAAAGAAAGGGGCGCGCCCGATGGCCCGCCAACCCATGACCGCGAAGCGTCTTGTTCGCGGACCGCTGCCCTACGTCATCGTCGGAGCCCTGGTCATTTGGGCCGGCTTCGCCCTGCTCGGCGGCATCGGCGGCTTTCGCGCCATCAGCACGCAGCAGGGCCTCGAGCTGCTCGCCGAGGAAACGTTCACCTCGGTCAAGATCGTCGACGGTGAGCAGCGGGTCGACCTCGTGCTCGCTGAGCCCGACGAGGAGCTCGGTCAGAACTTGCAGTTCTACTACGTCGCACCGCGCGGCGCGGCCGTCGTTGCCGCGATCGATGCGGCGACCATCGAGGACGAGTTCACCGACGAGGTTCCGCAGTCGAACTTCTTCGTCAGCCTGCTCGGCCTGATCATCCCGTTCCTCATCATCGGTGTCATCTTCTACTTCCTCCTTACGCGCCTGCAAGGTGGTGGCGGTCGGGTCATGCAGTTCGGTAAGTCACGCGCCAAGCTCGTCAACAAAGAGACTCCGCAGGTGACCTTCGCCGACGTGGCCGGCGCTGAGGAAGCGATCGAAGAGCTCGAAGAGATCAAAGACTTCTTGAAAGACCCCGCGCGGTTCTTGGCCGTCGGAGCGCGGATTCCGAAGGGTGTGTTGCTCTACGGCCCTCCCGGCACGGGCAAGACCCTGCTCGCGCGCTCCGTCGCGGGCGAAGCGGGTGTGCCGTTCTACTCGATCTCGGGCTCTGACTTCGTTGAGATGTTCGTCGGTGTTGGCGCGAGCCGCGTGCGCGACCTCTTCACGCAGGCGAAAGAGAACTCGCCCGCGATCATCTTCGTCGATGAGATCGATGCCGTCGGTCGGCACCGCGGTGCCGGCATGGGCGGTGGCCACGACGAGCGTGAGCAGACGCTCAACCAGATGCTCGTCGAAATGGATGGGTTCGACCCCAACACCAACGTCATCATGATCGCGGCCACTAACCGACCTGACATTCTCGACCCCGCGCTGCTGCGCCCGGGCCGCTTCGACCGTCAGATTCAGGTGGATGCTCCCGACATGAAGGGGCGCGAAAAGATTCTGCAGGTGCA
>CAYWZI010000256.1:0-2135 GCA_964462815.1 uncultured Microbacteriaceae bacterium | reverse complement strand
CGGAGACAACGAGAAACTCGCCTTCGCGGTCATGAAGCGCGGACTGACAACGGATGCTCTCGCCGCAGCCGAATCCCCCCTCGACCTCGCCGACCTCGGGTTGCGGTTCGACCTCACGGTGCCGCTCGCACGCTTCTACGCGAGCAACCGCGGCCAGTTGCCCAGCGTCTTCCGCGCGATCCAGATCGCGCCCGTGTGGCGAGCAGAACGCCCCCAGAAGGGTCGTTTTCGGCAGTTCGTGCAGTGCGACATCGACATCATCGGCGAGCCGGGAGTGCTCGCTGAAGCCGAGCTGCTGAGCGCGAGCCTCGATGCACTGGGCGCCCTCGGGGTGCCGGGGTGCAGCATCCGTCTCAATGATCGTCGGTTGTTGGCGGCGATTCTCGATGCCGTCGGCGTCGCACCGGAATCGCAGGCGAGCGTTCTGATCACGCTCGACAAGCTCGACAAGCTCACGATCGCCGAAGTGGTCGATGAGTTGCGCGACAACGGCCACGGTGCCGCGGTCGCCGCGATCGAAGCCATGCTGCGTGGGATGCTCGTCGATCATGACGGGGTCGAGAGCATCGCGAACGCGCGATTCGCGACGGTCGATGCCCTGCTGGCTCGCCTGCCCGAGCAGATTGACCCTGCCGTTGCGCAGCCGTTGCGCGACATCGTCGCCGCGCTGCCGGGGGCGCCGATCGAGCTCGACCCGTTCTTGGTGCGCGGCATGGGCTACTACACCGGCCCGATCTTCGAGATCGCGCACCCCGATCTGCCCTACTCGCTCGGCGGGGGCGGACGCTATGACGGCATGATCGGGCGCTTTCTCGGCACTGACGTTCCCGCGTGCGGCTTCTCGCTCGGTTTCGAACGACTGATCGACCTCGTTGAGCTCGGTGACGAGGCGGACGACGCCTCGGCGCTGCTCTACGACGCTGATGTCGAGTTAGGGCAGGTCATCGCGCTCAAGAACGCCCTCGTCGAGGGTGGCTCGCGCGTGCGCGTGCTCGCCCGCCCGAAGAACATGAAGGCCGCGCTCGAGCAACTCGAGAGCGAAGGTTTCACACGCTTTGCCGTGATCGGCCGCGACACCCCCGACGATGCCGCGACGCTTGACTGGCGTAGGCTGACTCACCGCTGAACCCCTTCCACCGCACCGACAGACCACCACTGAAGGAGACACCCACATGGCTGCCATCGAAGCCGTCGGAGCCCGCGAAATTCTTGACTCGCGCGGCAACCCCACCGTCGAGGTCGAGGTGTTGCTCGACGACGGAACCGTCTCGCGCGCGGCCGTGCCCTCGGGTGCGTCGACCGGTGCGTTCGAGGCCTACGAACTGCGCGACGAGGACAAGAAGCGCTACCTCGGTAAGGGCGTTCTGAAGGCGGTTGACGCCGTGCTCGACGTGCTCGGCCCGGCCGTCGAAGACATGGACGCGAGCGACCAGCGCCTCATCGACGCCGCCCTCATCGCCGCCGATGGCTCGGACAACAAGTCGAAGCTCGGCGCTAATGCGATTCTCGGTGTCTCGCTTGCCGTCGCGAAGGCCGCGGCCGACTCGGCTGACCTGCCCCTGTTCCGCTATCTCGGTGGCCCCAACGCGCACGTCCTGCCGGTGCCGATGATGAACGTCATCAACGGTGGCGCGCACGCCGACACGGGTGTCGACATTCAAGAGTTCATGATTCTGCCGATCGGCGCCGAGACCTACAGTGAGGGCCTGCGCTGGGGCGTGGAGACCTACCACGCGCTCAAGGGCGAGCTCAAGGCCGGCGGATTCGCCACGGGCCTCGGCGACGAGGGTGGCTTCGCCCCCGACCTCGCGAGCTCGAAGGCTGCTCTCGACTTCCTCATGGCCGCGATCGAGAAGGTCGGCTTCACGCCGGGCAAAGACATCGCGCTCGGCCTCGACGTTGCCGCGACCGAGTTCTTCTCGAACGGGGTGTACCGCTTCGAAGGCGCCGACCACACGGCCGAGTCGATGGCCGCGTTCTACGCCGACATCGTTGCCTCGTACCCACTCGTGACGATCGAAGACCCGCTGTCAGAAGACGACTGGGAGGGTTGGGCAGCCCTCACCGCCCAGCTCGGCTCGAAGGTGCAGCTCGTGGGCGATGACCTCTTCGTCACCAACCCCACGCGTCTTGCC
>CAYWZI010000255.1:0-2160 GCA_964462815.1 uncultured Microbacteriaceae bacterium | reverse complement strand
TTGGTTGAGCCATTGATGACTACGCTAATGTAGCCTTCAGGGTTAAGAGGTAAAGACGGGTCAGGCATTGCTGCTGTGTTGCTTGTAGCAAGATTGGCATACAAGTTAGATGTCACAGTGACATTGGCAGCAGTAAAGGTGTCTATGCTCACCGTGTTAGCCAAGGCTAGAGATACATTAGCTTGGAGGTTGCCACCACCTGTAAGGTTGCTACCGGCAATGATTTCTACCGTATTAGCCGCAGCCCCCACATTGGCGGCATTAAGAACTACCGTGCCTACCTGTCCATTGACGCTAGAGACAGAATCTGTGTTGTCTACTTTTTCCCAGACTGAACCATTGAAGATAGCCCAATCACCTATCTGCCAGTCTGTGATGCCGTTGAGATTGGTAGTACCAGCCACATTGACTACATAGTAGTCACCCTGTGTGCCTGTGCTGGAGACAAGCGTAGGCGTGTTGGTATCGGCATCCCAAGTGCCTTTGTAGGTAACGGCACCTACTCCACCGCCACCTGTCTGAGCAAACCCACCTAGCGCCTTGAGCATTATCTACTCCTATAAGCCATCACCAGGCGTGATGTACAAGTCAGCAGTGCCAGAGCTTGTAATCGCCGTGAAGTAGGCATTGGGAACAAAAGACAGAATTTCATCAGTCTGTGGGAGCAATGTCAGCACAGGTTGGCTATTCGCACCATCTCCCGTAGGAATCACACAGTTAGACGTAGCAAGAGCCTCAGTCTGAGCATAAGCCAAAAAGCAAGCTGTATTGCTTGACAGGTTAATAACTCGGTACTGGTTCCCACCTAGGGTCGTAGAAGGCACCTGAACCGGCGTAGGAGCGACATTGGCTGCTACGAGCTTGACTGTCTTACCGAGGGAGGTAAAGGCATTGATACCCATGTTTTCCTCCTAGACCGAAGGCCAAGTTACATTGAAAGGAAATCCTGCTTGTTGTGGAATGTTACGCAAAGCATCTCTATATGTAGCCCATGCCGTCTTGTCCACAGGAGAGTCAGATAGTTGAGTCCAGTCACTATCGGTAAGAAGTTGGTTCCTCTTAGCCCTTACATTCGCCGCAGCCTTCTCTTCTGGCAGGTCTATCACTTGCCAGGCCTGAGTCCACTTGCCATCTACCTGTGCTGGTGTGGTCTGCTCATGCCTTTGTGTTAGCGGATCAACTACAGGGGCCGCAACCTCGGTGACAGGGAATACGCTGTAGTTCGCAAGCGTAGCCTCGGTGATGTAGGCAGGGAAACTTGTGTTGGGATTGTCTTTGCGGAGTTGCCCTATTGTGTAAGGAAACTGCACAGAGCCATTAGATACTTTTACATAAAGCATGATCTTTCCTTTCTAGGAAATTGTGAACTGCCATACAACGTCGTTTGCTGTTCCAGTAACATAAAAACTTAAACCATCATCTTTGAACCACAACCCTGTTGGAGACCCTTCATAAACACCTACTGCAAAACTTTTATTTGCATAGGAAGCAGTAGAAACATCCCACGGTGTTGCTAATGTGTACTGATAAACTGTATCGTTATTTTGACCAACTATATACATTGTTAAACCGTTGTTACCTATAAAAACTGCATATGGATTATTTTCTTGCGTTGCGACACTAAAAGATTTACTAGCATAAGAAGCAGTAGATAAATCCCATGCAGAAGAAAGGGTGTATTGAAAAACTGTGTCGTTAGTGTTACCACAAATATACAATTTACTTCCAGAATCACCAAAAAACATCCCAAGAGGCGTTGCTTCTTGCGAGGTAACACTAAAACTTACCGTGTCATACACAGCAGTAGATATATCCCAAGCAGTTGAAAGGCTGTATTGGTAGATCGCATCGTTCGTAAGTGATAACACATACATCTTCGTACCATCATCTTTAAACTGTACTTTTACTGGCTGAGTACCAGTCTGAGTAGAGACACCAAACACACGAACATAAGATGCTGTCTGTACTTGCCACGCAGTAGAGGCGGAATACTGGTTAACATCATCGCCAGTTGATCCGAGAACGTACATTTCTGTGCCGTCTGGTTTAAAAGTAACAGAGTTTGGGTTTGCTTCTTCTGCCGCCACACTTCTAAAGTAAGCATTAGTAGTCGCAAGGTTCCACGCAGTACCTAGTGTAAAGCCCCATACACGGTCTGTG
>CAYWZI010000254.1:0-2200 GCA_964462815.1 uncultured Microbacteriaceae bacterium | reverse complement strand
GGAAAGTCTAGCGGGTGCGCGAACGCTGTGCGTTCGCGCATGGGCGCGCCGTGAGGCTGGCTTGGCTAGGGGGCGGTCAGGGAGGCTAGGGCTCGGGGGTCGTGGGCGGCCAGCACCCGGAGGGCTGGGGAGGCGGCTCGCAGACCAGCGATTCGAGTTGCCGTCTCGAGCTGCGCACGCCTGTCCCCCACGTCGGGCACGATGCCGCGCCACAGCAGGTCGGGGTCGTAGGTGACGTCGCCGACGAGCAGCAGGGGCGCAGCATCCGGTCGGCGAATCAGCAGGCTCATTGAGCCCGGGGTGTGACCGGGGGTCGACAACAGCACGAGCGAGCCATCACCGAAGAGATCGACCTCGTCGTCAGCGTCGGCGAACGTCACGGGCGTGAGCGTGACACCGGGGGGCGGGATGCTCGTCGACAGCACCCCGTGCATTTCGGGCGTCTTTTGCTCAAGTAGCGCGAGCTCATCGGCCGAGGCATAGACGGGCACGTCGGTGAAGGGCGCGAGGTTGCCGGCGTGATCTTGGTGCAGGTGCGAGAGCACCACGTGCGTGATGTCACTCGGAGCAAAGCCGAGCGCGGCGAGCTGCGCGGGCAGCGTCTGCTCGGCGGGCACGCGAAAACGGGCTTGGCGGCGATAGACCCAGCCGAGCAGTCCGCCCGGATAGTAGTCGGGGTCAGTGAGCGAGTCGGGGCTCTGGCCGGTGTCGAACAAGACCATGCCCTGGTCGTGCTCGATGACGAAGGCGAGCACGGGTAGCCACGGGCTCCAGGTGCGAGCAGTGAGAGTCCACCACAGCATGGGCGTGCCCGTGCCCTCGATGTTCTTGGGCCGCACTTGCACCTCGCCGAGGGTGAGGGCGTGCACCGCACGCACCGGGCCCGAAGCGCTGATCGAAGCGGTCCGAGTCATGGCGACAGTCTGCCAGTAGGTCTGTTTCAGAACGGGGTGAGGTGTGGAAGTACCAGTCGCGCCGCTTCTACGGCCTGACGGGCAATGTCGATCGCGTCAGCGGCATCGTCGACAGACGCTTCGCGCGATGCAACGTCGGGGTATTCGTTGTTATTGCGGAGCCGGCGAATGCGGTCGACTTGGCGGCCGATGCGACTGGGTGGGTCGAGCTGGGCACTCGCCGCGTCCGTGACAGCGATATGACCACCTCGGTGCGTTGGCCGCAACCCTTGCGCGAGCAAGAGCGCGACGAGGGCTTTGCGAGCCGCGTCGTAGGCCACCGCCACCGCTGCCACGGGGTCGCTTTCCAGCGACGACTGCGCCGTGGCGATGTGTTTGTCGCACAGTGCGAGTGTGGCTACCGCAAACTCGGGATTCGGGGCCACCCTCTCGAGTTCACCCTTGGACAGAAGCTGGTCGATGACTGCGGTGCCCTGCTGCCACGTCATGTGCGCCCCTCGTGTCGACGGCCAGATCGACCAATGGTCGCGCACGTACGGTCTCGATGAAGGGGTCATCCACAGCGGACCAGCGCTCCGGGGTGATCGTGGTGACGTTCACCTCGCGACGAAGCACCTGCTCGACTCGGCGCAGAGCGTCGTACAACTCATCCAGATCGGGGTCACCCACAACGAGCACGTCGATGTCTCGCGGAGGTGGCCCGGGCTCGCCGCGTCGTCGCGAAGCCCATGAGCCGAAGATTGCGGCGTGAGCGATACCGGGCACAGTCGCCAACTCGCCAGCGATAACCGGGTGCGGCCCGTAGGTGAAGAGCGCAATCTCGCGAAGGGCATCGCTCAACGGATGCTCTGGGTTCGGTCGATAGACAGCCCGTCGGCCCACCGACTCGGCAACGAGGAGCTCGGCGTCGGCCAACCGCGCGAGTTCGCGCGTCACCGTCGGCAGGCTCGTGCCTACCAATCGCGCGAGATCAGCTGCCGTTTCACCACGCTCGCTGAGCACGAGCGCAGCAAGGATCTGTCCTTGTGTGTCAGAGCGCAGAAGGGGAAACATCGCGGACGGTTTGACTTTCATAAAATGAATGTTAGCAACCACTTTATGAAAGTTGCGAGTCTGCCACCTCGCGTGCGGCGCGCCGTGGCCCGAACGTTGCCGTGATCGTCGCCGTCACGGCGAGCACCACGGCCGCCACGAGCAGCGCGCTCGTCACGCCGTCGAGAAAGGCCTGCTTCGCGGCGTCGATGACGGGCTGGGCGGCGGCTCCGAACTCGGCGACTCGGGGTGAT
>CAYWZI010000253.1:0-2209 GCA_964462815.1 uncultured Microbacteriaceae bacterium | reverse complement strand
GGTCGTGCCCGCCGGCACCGCCGACCGCGCCGTGCTCGACATGCTCGCGCCCTGGGAGTGCCTCGAGGCGGTCGCCGAGGCGCTCACGCCCGGGGGAGTGCTGCTCGTGTACGTCGCGACGGCGACGCAACTGTCGCGGGTCGCGGAAGCGATTCGTCACACCGAGACCTTTACCGAACCGGTCTCGACCGAAACGATGGTGCGCGGGTGGAACGTCGACGGCCTGTCGGTGCGCCCTGACCACCGCATGGTCGCGCACACGGGCTTCTTGCTGACCGCACGCCGCTTAGCGCCGGGCGCCGAGCGTTTCGTCAAGGCAAAGCGTGGATCGAAGACCGAGTTCGGCGACGAGGATGTCGAGCTCTGGACTCCTGGAGCAGTGGGTGATCGTCAGTCGAGCGACAAACGGCTGCGCAAGGCTGCTCGCGAGGCCCATGCGCTCGCCGAAAAGTCGGCCCGTCGACCGATAGAGTGACCGGTGTGACTGCGACCACTCGGCGCTCTGCGCGCACAGCCTCCGCCCTCGTTCTGACCGGAGCCCTCGTCGGCTCGCTCGTAGCGTGCACAGGTCCGTTCGGCAGCGACACTTGCACACCCACCGTGCCCGACGGCGAATCGGCGGCCCTGGTCACCGCTTCGGGTCGCTTCGGCTCAGCGCCGACGGTCGACTTTCCGACTCCGTTGCGTTCCGAGAACCCGGAGTTGGCGGTCATCGATGCGGGCGACGGCGACCTGGTTCGCTCGGGTCAGTTCGTCGACTTCCAAGTGAGTCTCTTCAATGCAATCGATGGCGAACTCATCACGCGGAGCGCCTACGACCCCGAGGAAGAGCCCCTGCGCCGCGCAGCGGGTGCCGACGGTGGTCTGCTCTCTGAAGCCTTGGAGTGCGGACTGGTCGGCTCGCGGTTCGCGGTGACGGGCACGCTCGGAGACGTCTTCCCGCCTGAGCAAGTGGAGAGCATCGAAGAGTCACTGGGGCTCCCCATTGACACTCCGGTGGTGCTCGTCTTCGACCTGCAGGCCGCCTACTTGGGCAGGGCGACGGGTACGCCTCAGCTCGGTGCTTCCGGCATTCCGGCTGTCGTGACGACTCCCACCGGTATCCCGGGCGTGACGATTCCGAACGAAGAGCCGCCCACTGAGCTCCGCGCCCACACACTGGTCCTCGGCGGCGGCGAGGCAATCGAAGAAGGCGACCGCGCTGTACTCCACTACACCGGATTGCTGTGGAGCACGAGCACGATCTTCGATTCGAGCTGGGAGCGCGATGCGCCCGTGACCTTCACGATGGCGAGCTTCGACGACGATCCGAACGGCGTCGTGCCCGGCCTCGCGCAAGGCCTGATCGGCAAGACCATCGGCTCGCAGGTGATCGTGGTCATTCCTCCCGAGCTCGGTTACCCCGAGGGACAGTCGCCGGCAAGCATTCCCGCGGGTTCGACGATGGTATTCGTCGTCGACATTCTCGGGGTCGAGGGCTAGAGCTCGTCGTGCCCGGCTCGGCGCGACGCGTTCCGGTCGAAGAGCGCCTGTTCAGCCTTGTTCTTGCTCTTCTCGCGACGGAGCAAGGTTTGACAAAGGCCGAGATCCTCTCGACCGTTACCGGCTACGCTTCGCGCTACGACAACACGGCCGACCGCGCGAGTCTCGAGCGTCAGTTCGAACGAGACAAAGAAGACTTGCGCGACCTGGGGGTGCCCCTCGAAACGGTCGATGAGCGCGGGGCTGAAGGCGATACGAAGTTGCAGCGGTACCGGATACCGCGCGATCGGTATCAGCTGCCCGACGATCTCGAGTTCTCGGCCGAGGAGTACGCGCTTCTCACTCTCGCCGCGCAGGTTTGGCGCGAAGGTTCGCTCTCGACTGACTCGCGCCGCGCCCTGACGAAACTGCAATCACTCGGCCTGGAGATCGACGACCACCTGATCGGCTTCGCCCCGACGATTCGCACTCGAGACGCTGCCCACGAACCGTTGAGCGCGGCGATCGACCGCGGCCAGCAAGTGTCGTTCGACTATCTCAAGCCAGGGCAAGCGGCGGCCGAACGTCGCACAGTGTCCCCTCTCGCGCTCGTCTTTCATGAGGGCAGATGGCACCTGCACGCGTTCGATGACCGAGTGGATGCTCCGCGCACGTTCCTCCTGCGGCGGATTGTCAGCACGGTCGAGTCGACGGGGTCACCGGCCACGCATCGACCTTCCGCGGATGA
>CAYWZI010000252.1:0-2210 GCA_964462815.1 uncultured Microbacteriaceae bacterium | reverse complement strand
CCCCGGGAGCTGCTGCGTGTCGCCACCGACAAACAGTTGGAAGACGTAGCGCACGGCGAGCGAGAGACCGATGGAGACGATCATCATCGGGATCAACCCCATACCGCGCCGCCTCAAGGGTTTCCATAGCCCGGCATCGTTCGCCCAGCCGAACGCGGCACTCAAGATGATGGCGATCGGAATCGCAAGCCAGATCGGCAGCCCGACGCCGATCGAGAAGAACAGGGCCATGAGCCCGCCAAACGTTACGAGTTCAGCATGCGCGAAGTTGCTGAGGCCGGTCGTGCCGAACACGAGCGATAGGCCGATAGCCGCCAGCGCGAGCAGCAGACCGAAGTTGAGGCCGTTGAAGATGCGCTCGATCACTTGGTCAAACAAGCTCGTCGTGTTGCGCTCGCCCTGCCCGATGAAGAAGTTGGCCACGGCGCTGCCCGACTGCCCCACCGTGATCGTGCGCACGTTGGGCTGCTCGAGATCAGGGTCGATCACAGCGATGCCCTCGGGCAGCGTCTCTTCGTTGAGCGTCACGGTGTACTCGCCGCGCTCCGGAACCCCGACAGCCCAGCGGCCGTCTTCGCCGGAAACGACCTCGACGCTGAACCCGCCGCCTGCGATCACGAGTTGAACGTCGGCGAGTGGTTCGTCGGCAAGCTCGACAAGACCGCTGATCTTGTTGTCGAACTCGTCGAGGCCGATCTCCTCAGCGGCAGCCGGCGACGCGGCGGAGAACGTGAGGGCGGCCACGACAGTGGCGAAGAGGAGCGCCGCGAAGGTGCGCGGCGCTTGTGTGGTGAGTGGTCTGCTAGCAGCGTGTGCCACGAAACCTCCAGGTCGGTTCGGGTAGGGGCTGTGGTCAGCCCCGCGGGCCAGCAGGCCCAGTTCGTCGACGGTGACGATACGGCTCGATTGTTGCCGAGGTGTTTCCGGTTCCGAGCGATGCCGTACAGCCATTATTGCTATGGAACACGTTTCGACCTAACTCGCGTAGAATCTAGTACCGGTCTTCAGCGCTGCATTCCGGCACCCCCACACGAAATCTCGCGTGTGCCTCCGCAGCACGCCGGACACCAAGGGAACTCATGGACCAGCCCGACCCTTTCGGCTTCATCGGACTCACGTACGACGACGTCATGCTGTTGCCCGGTCACACCGACGTGATTCCCAGTGAAGCAGACACGACCTCACGACTGTCGCGCCGCATGCGGGTTCATGCACCGTCACCGAGGCCCGCATGGCGATCGCCATGGCGCGGCAAGGTGGCCTGGGCATCCTGCACCGCAACCTCTCGATCGACGAGCAGGCGCAACAGGTCGACAAGGTCAAGCGCTCTGAATCGGGAATGATCACGAACCCGGTCACGACGACGCCCGATGCGACGGTGGCCGAAGTGGATGCTCTTTGCGGGCAGTTCCGTGTCTCCGGTTTGCCCGTGGTTGAAGGCGACGGCCTGCTCGTCGGCATCATCACCAACCGCGACATGCGCTTCGTCTCGAGGTTCGAGGCGGACACCACTCTGGTTCGCGACGTCATGACGAAGACCCCGCTCATCACCGGACCTGTCGGTATCTCGCAAGACGATGTGCTCGCGATCTTCGCCCAGCACAAGATCGAGAAGCTTCCCCTCGTCGACGAGTCGGGTCGGTTGCACGGCCTCATCACGGTCAAAGACTTCGACAAGAGCGAGCAGTACCCCAACGCCACGAAAGACGAGGAAGGCCGACTCCGGGTCGGTGCCGCGGTCGGGTTCTTTGGCGACGCGTGGGAGCGCGCCGGGCAGTTGCGTGACGCGGGCCTCGACGTGCTCGTCGTCGACACGGCCAACGGCGACAGTCGCGGTGTGCTCGAGATCATCGCGCGCGTCAAGGCAGACCCCGCGTTTGCGCACATCGACGTGATCGGCGGCAACGTCGCAACGCGATCGGGCGCTCAGGCACTGATCGACGCCGGTGCTGACGCCGTTAAGGTCGGGGTGGGCCCGGGGTCAATCTGCACCACGCGCGTCGTCGCCGGCGTCGGCGTGCCGCAGATCACTGCCGTGTACGAGGCGTCGCTCGCGGCCCGGCCCGCGGGCGTGCCCGTGATCGCGGACGGTGGCTTGCAGTACTCGGGAGACATCGCCAAGGCCCTCGTTGCGGGCGCCGACACGGTCATGCTCGGCTCGCTGCTGGCTGGCACCGACGAGAGCCCCGGCGACTTGATCTTCGTCAACG
>CAYWZI010000251.1:0-2240 GCA_964462815.1 uncultured Microbacteriaceae bacterium | reverse complement strand
ATGTCTGGTGCCTGATTCACCCCAACGACATCAGCCTTCTGGTCAAAGAAGAAGCCACCGCCTGACACTCTGTGCGGGTAGGCCGGGCCTCCGGACCCGCCGCGAGCCCTTGGGTAACCGTCTTCACATCCGGCGCGCCGGGGACGTCGCGCCCTACCTTGCACAGTCTCCCCGACTTGGCAAAAAACCAACCGCTGACTCCTTTTGATCACCCGCCGCGGTGCTGGAAGCCCCGAAAAGAGCCTCCATCAGAGAGACAAAATAAATTATTGACCGCTGGCACGGTAGCTGCTTCCCCTAAAGTGTTCGATACGGACCCCCGTCCGCGGGTGGCCCACCACACCAAACAAAAAACAAAAAAACACACATGAAAAAAATCATCGCGTTAATTGCAAGCGCTTTGCTGGCGGCTCCGCTGGCCATGGCGCAAGTTGAAACCGGCACCTCCGCCGGCGCCGAGGCGCTCGATCAAGCCCGTTCCGGGGCGATCAGCGCTGGACGCACCACCGCGGAGACTGTCACCGTCACCGACTACAAAACCGCTTCCGGCAAGGAAGTGACTGTGGTCGAAGAAGAAGACAAATGGTGGTCCGTCAACGCCTCCACCGGCTGGGACAGCCTCTACATGTTCCGTGGCGTCAACCAACTCGGTAACGGTAATGGTATCTACTGGATGAGCGCCGGGTTGGGTGTGATTCCATGGGAGAATGGCGAGTTCACGGCCAACTTCTGGTATGGAGTCGGCTCTTGGTGGAACGGAGCCAATACCCAAACCCGATATGGTGAAATCAACGTCTCGGCTGGTTACGCACACTCCTTTGGTCCTCTGACTCTCTCCACTGGTTGGATTTTCTACAATTATCCTAACACGGTGGACGCGTTTGGAAATATTCCGACCAACCAAAACGAAATCTATTTCGGTGCTGCCTACGATATCGAAATTGGTTCCATCGTTCTTACGCCCAATACCACTTACTACTACAACCTCGGGCCTGAATTCGGTATGGCTGGTGGCTACGCTCCTGGTGGCTCCTCCTACTGGAACTTTGGCCTCAGCGCGAGTGCTCCCGTAGCTTTCGACGGAGCTGTTGCCCTTGAGCCTTATACCCAGTTCGGTCTCAATTTTGGATATAACTTTAACAACTTCGGCAATACGCGTTTCAATGGTGGCAATAACTGGCAAACCGGCGTGGCATTGCCAATACAATTCACAAGCTGGTTCGGCATTTCGCCTTACATTGCCTACTCTTATCAGTGGCAGCAGTTGCCTAGCTTTGGCGCGGGCCAAGCCGCAACCGCAATCAATACTTGGTGGGCTGGCATCAGCGCCAACCTCTCGTTCTGACCCTGCCTTAACTTAACTCACAAAACCCCTCCGGCTCCGGCCGGAGGGGTTTTTGCATTCTGGATTCCGGGGACGGGTTGCGTATGGTGGCGTCTGCGCATGGAAATCCTCCAACTTCTCGGTGTTGCCGTGGGCTTGGCTTCACTGGCCGGTCTCAACCTGTATCTGACCGTCTTCCTTACCGGTCTGGCCGTCCGCTTTGATTGGATCAATCTGGCGCCGGAATACGAACGGCTCCAAGTTCTGGCCGATCCGTGGGTCTTGGCTGTCTCCGGCATCCTTTTCGCCATGGAGTTCACGGCGGACAAGGTCCCGTGGGTTGATTCGGCTTGGGATGCGGTCCATACGGCCATCCGCCCCGTCGGCGCGGCGCTCTTGGCCATCATGGTGCTGGGCGAGAGCAATCCGGTCTTCAACGTCATCGTCGGCCTGCTCGCCGCTTGGCTCGGCTTCACCACTCATGCGCTCAAATCGACCGTCCGCCTGCAGGCCAATGCCTCGCCCGAGCCGGTGTCCAATGTCCTGCTCAGCGTGGCCGAGGACACCACGGTTGTGCTCGGGCTCGGACTTATTTTCACCTACCCGATCGTCGCGCTGGTCATTGCCATCCTTGCCTTGGCCGCCATCTGGTATTTCGTCCCGCGCATGCTGCGTTCCACCGCAATCAAGCTGTGGCTTTGCGGACGCAAGCTGCGGCTTGCCCCCGAGGAAGAAGAGGTCACCGAACTGCCCGACGACCTGCCCTCTGCTGTGCGCAGTGCCGTGGAGGAAGCGGCCGGTCCCGAATGGCGCGTCGAGTGGTCCGTGGCTTGTGTCAGCGGTGCTGGTCCCGGCTATCCGCCCAACCGCTTCGGCTGGCTGGTTTCCACTGCCGGTCCGGTGCAGATGCTCTATT
>CAYWZI010000250.1:0-2251 GCA_964462815.1 uncultured Microbacteriaceae bacterium | reverse complement strand
TTGAACCTCCCCATGACTAAAGTCAGGGGATTCCAGATGGTGCTTTAAGCACACCTCTCGAGGCTCGTTCCGAGCCCAACAAGGAGAGTGTTAATCGCGGCGTTTTGATCGCGATCATGTAGAATACCACATTCTGCACACTCCCATTGTCTTACCGACAAGCCTGCTTTCCCTGTAGGGCCTGTTTTAGCCAAACATTTCGAGCAGGTCATGGTGGAACCTTTGGAATCAACTTCGATGTACTTCCTACCGCTTGCAGTGCATTTGTAGGATAGCATTTGCCGAAGTTGGTAGTGGCTTGCTTCTGCCACTGACTTTCCGTAACTTTTTGCAATACCTTTTATATTGTCTTTGCTAAAAACGATTATTGCGTTTTCTGCCACCAATTTTCTGGATAATTTATGGTTATCGTCTTTGCGACGGTTCTTTATTCGTTCTTGTAGTCTTTTAGTTAATTGTTTTCTCTTTCCACGCTGGGCTCGTGCAAGGCGTTTTTCTACTTTTTGGAAATGCTTTGGCTGATCAATTTTCTCCCCTGAAGACAATGTAAGGGTTGATTTGTAGCCAGGGTCAATGCCTACTACACCATTCGATTTACTAGGTATCGCTCTAATGTCAGATTCTATAAATAAACACAAATACCAACCTGATGCTCTTCGAACGATCCTGCCGCATTTGATTTTTCCTTCCGGAACATTTTGTTTGTGAAATCTCAGTATGCCTAATCCAGGAATTTTAATATGAACACCATCAGGACGACGAATAGGATCAGGAAATGGAATCGAGTTAAGGCGATTTCTTAAGCCCTTGAATCTCGGTTTTTTTGCAAGTTTTTTAAAACATCTATTCCAAGCCTCCCATGCAACAACCAGCATACCTTGTAATGTATGCGATGGAATTCCTAATTTATTGCTGTGATTTGCCAGTAGATTTTGGAACTCTTTCTTTGAATAGTAAATTCCATCTTTGCCGTCTAATGCGATTTTTCGTATCGCCCAATTCCAAACACGAGTTAAAACCAAAAGCCACTCTTCGAATTTAGCTTCTTGCTTTGGCTTTAATCTGATTTTAAGTTATGTCTGTATCATACTTTTTTTTGGTTCTCTACATATTGCTGGATGACGCTTAGGGGAGCTCCTGCAACTGTTGTCACAAAATAGGAATTTGTCCACAAAGTAGGAAGTCTTGTTTTTAAGCTCTTATAGGTGCCTCTAAGAACTCTTGAACTTTTCCCTTTAATCTCTCGAACAAGCTTTGCGATTCCAAATTGAGGATCTACTTGAACTAACAAATGGACCTGATCTGGCATTGTTTCTAGGGCCAATATTTCCGCATCACGACTTTTGCAAACCTCTTCTATCAAAACTTTTAAATGAGCTTGAATTTCCTCGGTTAAGACTTTTCGTCTATATTTTGGGCACCAAACAACGTGGTATTTGCAAGCGTGCACGACTTTTAGATTAGATTTGTATTTTGCTATTGTCATGGATTAGATATACAACAACACCAACATATAATACAAGGCGTTCCTTGACCCCATGACTAAAGTCAGGGGATTGCGTCACGTCCACCGTTCATTTAAGATTTCCTGTTGTTTATAGAAACCTCGATAACCAAATAAAGGCATAAACGACAAATAAAAAGGGGTCTTCTAGGGATTTCTAGAAGACCCCTTTTTCAAATAAAGAATTAACTCTTAAAAACCTTAAGAACGTTCGTCTGAGACTTTTTTTAATGCCTTGACTGCACCGATAAGAGCGCTTCCCTCTCCGATGGTTTCAAGCGTTTTTTTTGCAACATCTCCGCTGATTGGATTATGTGATTCTTTTGTCTCTTTAACTACAGGGATCGGCCCTTTATTTGTTTGTTCGATCATCCATTGTAATGCCATATTAATGGCTTTTAAACCGATGCTTTCACAAGCTTTTTCTATTTCCTTACGCCCATCCATTTTTTGGCCATAAGCTAGCCCTGCTACGCTAATGCCTGCTATAGCAGCTCCAATTGATCTTTGTATTCCTGACGCCATACCACCCCTATTATCTTTTTATTAATGTTTACGGATAATATAATTATACAATATAAATTATTTTTTTATATAATTTTATAAAAAATATTTAATAACTTAAGTTATTGTACATTAGTGGTTTTTGTTTAATCCCTTAAAGGGTTTTTCCAAAATGGGTTTCTTGCCAGGCAAAATTATGGTGGTTATGTACTGTTTCTACAAGATAGCCTGCTATGAATTATG
>CAYWZI010000249.1:0-2266 GCA_964462815.1 uncultured Microbacteriaceae bacterium | reverse complement strand
GGCAGCAGGTAGTCGACCACCACGGGCGCGTGGTCGCTCCACCGGGTGTCCCACGAGGGAGCGCGGTCGACCGTGTAGCTCTGCACCGACGCGGCAAGGGCCGGCGTTGCCATGTGGTAGTCGATGCGCCACCCGGTGTCGGTGTCGAAGGCTTGGCCTCGCTGCGACCACCAGGTGTAGGGGCCGGGCACCTCGCCCGCGTGCACGCGGCCGACGTCGACCCACCCGAGTCCGGGGCGCGTGATGCCGTCGACGCACTCAATGGGCGCATCCAGCTCGCCGAAGAAGCGGTCGAAGTAGGCGCGCTCCTCGAGCAGGAAGCCCGCGTTCTTGCGGTTGCCCTTCCAGTTCTTGATGTCGAGCTCGCGGTGGCCCACGTTGAGGTCGCCGACGACGAGGGCGTAGGGCGTGTGCGCGGCGAGCAGCGGCAGCCGCTCGGTCATCGCCTCGAGAAACCTGTATTTCTCGACCTGCTTGGGGGTGTCGACCTCGCCCGAGTGAACGTAGCAACTCACGACCGTGAGGGTCGTGCCACCCACCTCGAGGTCGGCCTCGATCCAGCGGCCGGCTGAGTCAAAGTCGTCGGGCCCGAGTTCGACCCGGTGCGCGGCGAATTCTCGTCGTGCCGCAATGGCAACTCCGGCACGGCCTTTCGCGGTCGCGGCGTCGTGTACGACGGTCCAGTCGGGACCGAGCAGCCCCGTGACGTCCTCGGTCGATGCCCGCACCTCTTGCATCGCAAGCACATCGACGTCACGTGCGGCGAGCCACTCGGCCATGCCCTTGCGAAACGAGGCGCGAATGCCGTTGACGTTGACGGAAGCGATGCGCACGAGGCTCGACATGCGGCCAGTCTAAAGGTGGCGGCTGATGCTCACTCTCGACGGAGAAGCCGTCGGTACCACGGCTGCTTAGGCTCGGGCTCGGGCTCGTGAGCGGCGACGAGCGCCCGTGCTTGTTCCAGGCGCTTCTCTTCCACGACCGGGTCAAGAACAACTCCGTCATCGCTGACGCCCGTTGCGATCCACATCGCGGCGAGCAGAATGACCTGGCTCACGAAGTTGAACCAGATCATGATGCCGACGAAGACCGCGAACGACGCGAGGAGCGGGTTCGTGCTCGCCCCGCCGAGCAACGCCCCGCCGAGTACCTTGAGGCCCCCGAGGCCAACGGCGCCGATGAGGGCGCCGGGCACCAGTCGCTTGACGCCAATGGGCATACCGGCGAGCACCCGGTAGAGCATGGCGAGCACGAATGCATCGAGGAGAAACATGACGGTGAGGGTGACGACGCGACCAATAACGACGTTGCTGGCCGAATCGCGGATGCCCAGCCATTCGAGCACGCTCGACACAGCAACCGTGCCGGCTACCGAGAGACCCGACGAGATCAGCAGAAGAACACCGAAGCCCACCGCGAGCCCGGCGTCTTTGAGCCGCAGCAAGAAGTAGTTCATCCGCGAGCCGGGAAGGTCGAACATGATCCGCACCGCATCGCGTGCCCCGGCCATCCACCCGAGCGCCGAGAATACGAGGCCGATGAGGGCGATCGCGCCTGTCCAACCAAAGACGGTTGCTGACAGCAGGTCGTCGGGGTTGATGACTCCTGCCGTGTCTTCGGTGGCGATGAGCCCCGGAACACTGACCGCGAGGACGTCGATGAGGGCATCTCGCAGGCCGACATCGCCGGCAACGATGAGCCCGACGATCGAGAATCCCACCCACAGTCCGGCAAAGACCGAGAACACCGCCTGGTAGGCGAGCCCGGCCGAGAGGAGGTAACCGCGCTTCTCGCCGAACACGATGAAGACCCGCGTGGGCTTCAGCGCCATGACCCACTCGACGATGGGGGTCACCCAAGCCGTGACGCGTTCAATGGTGCGCGTCACCCATCCCATGAGGCTTGAGACTACGGCTTGCCGCGCAGAATCGCCTGCTTCACCTCGGCGATGGCCTTGGTCACTTCGATGCCGCGGGGGCACGCCTCTGAGCAGTTGAAGGTCGTGCGGCAGCGCCACACGCCTTCCTTGTCGTTGAGGATGTCGAGGCGCACCTGTGCCTGGTCATCGCGGCTGTCGAAGATGAAGCGATGGGCGTTGACGATCGCGGCCGGGCCGAAGTATTGGCCGTCGGTCCAGAACACGGGGCACGACGAGGTACACGCCGCACAGAGAATGCACTTGGTGGTGTCGTCGAATCGCGCGCGCTCTTCAATCGACTGGATGCGCTCTTTCTTCGGCTTCGAGCTCGACTGCAAGAACGGCTGC
>CAYWZI010000248.1:0-2281 GCA_964462815.1 uncultured Microbacteriaceae bacterium | reverse complement strand
CGTACGGCTTCGTCGACCACATTCGTTCGTCTGCATCCGACATCGTCGGCGGCGGCGGCACGAGCGACAAGTAGTAGCGGCGAGAGAGACGAGAGAGACCACGATGGAAATCCCCACCTACGGTGCCGCGAACCCGCTGAGCCCCAACAGCCGCTACATTCTGCCGAGCTTCGAAGAGCGCACGGCCTACGGCTATAAGCGCCAAGACCCCTACGCCAAGCTGTTCGAAGACCGCATCATCTTTCTCGGTGTCCAGGTCGACGACGCCTCGGCTGACGACGTCATGGCGCAGTTGCTCGTGCTGGAGAGCCAAGACCCCGACCGCGACATCGTCATGTACATCAACAGCCCCGGCGGCTCGTTCACGGCCATGACCGCGATCTACGACACCATGCAGTACGTGCGGCCGCAGATTCAGACCGTCGTACTCGGCCAGGCAGCCTCAGCTGCGGCGGTGTTGCTTGCCGCGGGTTCGCCCGGCAAGCGACTGGCTCTGCCCAACGCGCGTGTGCTCATTCACCAGCCTTCGACCGGTGACGCCGGCCGCGGTCAGGCGAGCGACATCGAGATTCAGGCCAAAGAGATTGCGCGCTTGCGCGAGTGGCTCGAGGTCACGCTGTCGAAGCACTCAAACCGCACGGTTGAGCAGGTCAATAAAGACATCGACCGCGACAAGATCCTCATCGCCGACGAGGCACTCGAATACGGCCTCATCGACCAGGTATTGACGACCCGCAAGACGATTACGGCTGCGATCGCCTCGTAGCTGTCACCGGCGAAACGACGAGAGCCCCGCATCCTGATACCCGGATGCGGGGCTCTCGTCGTTCGCGCAATTAGTCGGCGTCGTCAGGGCCGCGGGTCTCGTCGCTACGATTGCGTGCGCGAGCGCGCAGAATCACCGCGGTCAGTAGGCCTGCGATGGACACCACCACGGCGAACACTCCCGCGATGAAGAGCGGCAGTGCGGGGCTTGAGTCCGAGATCGGTTCGATCGGCTCGGCATTGATCGCGGGGTCGGCGTTGGTCTCGGTGTCTGGCTCGGCGATCGGCGCTTGTTCAGGCGCGGGCGCACTCTCTGTCTGGCCACACACGGGCTGTTCGACGAGGCCGACGTGAGCGTCGAACTCTGCCGGGGCCTGCCACACGAACGGCAATACTCCCGACAGCGTGTGACCGTCGGCTGAGATGAACTGATAGGTCAAGGTGTAGGCGCCATCGGCTCCCAGAGCAGCAGGCATCGAGAGGGTCGCCCCCTCGATGTCGATGCAACCGTCACCGTAGAAGGCACCGTCGGCGTCCGAGACGATCAAGGCGAATCCCGCCTCGACACCGTTCAGAACAAGGAGGTCGTCGTTCGTGGTGATCTGCCACTTCTCGGGTAGGGCGGTGAGGGTCTCGTTCTCGGTAGGGGTCGACGAGACGATGAAATTGTGCGCCGCAGCAGGTAGCTGGAGTCCGACAGTGGCGATGATCGCAACCGCGCCGACGAGCCCAGCGCCGACGAGCCGTGATGTTCTGAGAACAGTCATGATGCTGTCAGGATAGGCGCTTCGAATGAGCAATTGCCGACAATCGTCTCCTCTTTGTGGTTCGCACGCGGGCGACGCGACACCCGGGCGGTGAGCAGTGCACGACGAACGTCGTGCGCCCACGTTAGGCTCGTAGCAGGGCTGGTCCGGTGTGGGTTCTGGCTCGTGATGGAGGGGTGTCGCTATGGCTCGCATCGGAGAAAGCGCCGACCTGCTCAAGTGCTCCTTTTGCGGCAAGAGCCAAAAGCAGGTTCAGCAGCTCATCGCGGGTCCCGGCGTGTACATCTGCGACGAATGCGTCGAGCTCTGCAACGAGATCATCGAAGAACGACTCGCCGAGTCCAACGATGGCGAAGCCGTCGATTTCGACCTTCCGAAGCCCAAAGAGATCTACGCGTTCCTCGAGGAGTACGTGATCGGGCAAGAAGCGGCGAAGAAGTCGCTGTCGGTGGCGGTGTACAACCACTACAAGCGCATTCGTGCTCGCCAGACGATCACTGCAGCCGACCAGCTCGCCGACGAGGTAGAGATTGCCAAGAGCAACATTCTCTTGATTGGCCCTACGGGTTGCGGCAAGACCTACCTCGCCCAGACTCTCGCGAAGCGCCTCAATGTGCCCTTCGCCGTGGCTGACGCAACCGCGCTGACCGAGGCAGGCTATGTCGGCGAGGACGTCGAGAACATCCTCCTCAAGTTGCTTCAGGCCGCCGACTTTGATGTCAAGCGCGCCGAGACGGGCATCATCTACA
>CAYWZI010000247.1:0-2320 GCA_964462815.1 uncultured Microbacteriaceae bacterium | reverse complement strand
CGTTACCCATGTAATTGACCCAGATAGGCAGCGCCGCCGTACCACCGTAGCCGTAACGGCCCAGGCTACGCGGCTGGTCGAAGCCTACCCAGGTGACCGCCACCAGATTAGGGTTGAAGCCGGCAAACCAGGCATCGCGGAAATCGTTGGTGGTACCGGTTTTACCGGCGACATCGTTACGGCCCAGCGCCATGGCACGGTTGGCCGTGCCGTAGCGCACCACATCGCGCAGCATATTGCTGATGATGAAAGCATTGCGCGGGTCGATGGCCTGCGGGGCGTTCTGCCCGGCAATGGCCGGCAGGGTACGGGCCAGCACGCGGCCGCCGGCGTCTTCGATACGGTCGATAAAGTAGGCTCGGGTGCGATAGCCACCGTTGGCAAACACCGAGTAGCCTTCGGCAATCTGCATCGGTGTCGCGGTACCCGCGCCCAGCGCCATGGTCAGGTAGGCCGGAATATTCTTGCCATCAAAACCGAAGCGCTGCACGTACTGCTGGCCAAAATCAGTACCGATAGACATCAGTATGCGGATGGATACCAGGTTTTTGGACAGCGCCAGCGCACGGCGCATGGTAATCATGCCGGCGTAGCGGCCGTCGTCGTTTTTCGGGTCCCAGCTCTGGCCGCCAATGGTCTGCGGGTCTACCGTGATCGGTGCATCGTTGATCATGGTAGACGGGGTAAAGCCCCGGTCCAGCGCGGCAGAATACACAAACGGTTTAAAAGTAGAGCCGGGCTGACGGATGGATTGCGTCACATGGTTGAACGGGCTGCGGTTAAAGTCGAAGCCCCCCACCAGCGAGCGGATGGCACCGGTACGCGGGTCCATCGACACAAAACCGCCTTCCACCTCCGGCATCTGGGTAATCTGCCAGTTACCCTTGGTATCCTTCACCACGCGGACATGGGCGCCGGGGCGCAGGCGCTGCGCCGGGGTTACGCGCTCGGATAGCGCAGAGCGGGCAAAGCTCAGGCCGTTGCCGGTGATATCGGCTTTTTTGCCGCCGCGCAGATAGACACGCACACGTGACTGGCTGGCGGCCAACACGATGGCAGGCTGCATATTGCCACTGTCGCGGATGGCGGCCAGCGATTCGTCCAGCGCTTCTTCCAGCTCTTCTGGCGCAAGGGCCGACAGATCGGTAAACGACTCGGGGCCACGATAGGCCTGGCGACGGTCGTAGTCGATCAGGCCGGCACGCAGCGAATCGAATGCCCACTGCTGATGTTTGCTATCCAGCGTGGTGTACACACGGTAGCCCTCGGTATACGCCGCCTCTTTATAACGGCCATACATCGCCTGGCGCACCATCTCTGCCATGTACTGTGCCGGCAGGCTGGCCTCTAGCGTGGGCTTGGCCAGCACCATGGGTTCGACCTTGGCCTGTTCGTATTCGTCTGTGCCAATGAAACGCAGCTCGTGCATACGGCGCAGTACATACAGCTGGCGCAGGCGTGCGCGTTCCGGATTAACAACAGGATTGTAGCTGGAAGGCGCCTTGGGCAAGCCGGCCAACATGGCCATTTCCGCCACACTCAAATTGGCCAAAGGCTTGCCATAATAGGCTTGCGCGGCCGCAGCAAAACCATAAGCACGCTGACCGAGATAGATTTGATTGATATACAGTTCTAAGATTTGGTCTTTCGATAAAGTATGCTCAATTTTGAATGCCAACAAAGCTTCATTGAATTTACGCGTGAAAGTGCGCTCACTCGATAAGAAGAAATTTTTTGCCACTTGCATAGTGATGGTGCTTGCACCAGAGTGCGCGCGACCGGATACTATATTGCCTACCGCCGCACGTAATACGCCCAAGTAATCGATACCGCCGTGTTGATAAAAGCGTTCGTCTTCGGCAGCCAGCAGTGCTTGCTTCATATGCTGCGGTACATCCTGAATGCGGGTAAATGAGCGGCGCTCTTCACCAAATTCGCCAATCAGGACGTTATCGGCCGAGTAAACGCGCAACGGCATCTTGGGCCGGTAGTCGGTCAACACATCCAGACTAGGCAGGCGCGGATAGGTAATCACCACGGCAATCAGCAACAAGCCCGCTACAATAACGGCCAAGCCGGCGAGCAGGCCTGCGGTAACGGTAAAGAAGCGCTGGAGCGTCATTGTTCTAGCCTATAAAAGTGATGGCGCATTATAACCGCAAGGCAGCGCCATAAGACGAATCGCAAACGCGCACCCTAGTGTGTGCTGCAACAAGGAGGTTGGTGACCAGCCCGCGATGGCGGCACCAGATAATGATGCCCGGAGAAAAAAGTAGTTTCGATAGAAACCGCCTTCAACAGCTGCTGAGCAGCTGGCTCC
>CAYWZI010000246.1:0-2332 GCA_964462815.1 uncultured Microbacteriaceae bacterium | reverse complement strand
TCGCTGCGACGTACCACTCGTCGGGGCTCTTCGCCGAAAGCGCACGAATCTCGCCGAGAATCGTGCGGATGTGCTTTGTGGCCTCCGAGACGTCACCGGTGCCGGCCTCGCCCTTCGAGCGAATCATTGCGGCGCCCTCGGTAATACGACGAAGTGCTTCGCCAAGGTTGGTGGCGCCACACACGAACGGAACCGTGAAGGGCCACTTGTCGATGTGGTTGACGTAGTCCGCGGGGCTGAGAACTTCACTCTCGTCGATGTAGTCGACTCCGAGCGACTGCAGAACCTGCGCTTCGACGAAGTGGCCGATGCGCGCCTTCGCCATCACGGGAATCGACACCGCGGCGATGATGCCATCGATCAAGTCGGGGTCGCTCATGCGGGCGACGCCGCCTTGAGCTCGAATATCGGCCGGCACGCGCTCGAGGGCCATGACGGCAACTGCTCCCGCGTCTTCGGCGATGCGTGCTTGCTCGGCGTTGACGACGTCCATGATGACGCCACCCTTGAGCATCTCGGCGAGTCCGCGCTTGACGCGGCTCGTGCCCTGCACGCTCGTCGTCGTGGTCTCGGTCATGGTCTATCGGCCCTTTCTGGCGCAATACCCGCGCACGCGCGCGGGAGTCTCGTGGGATTTGGCGGCGCGCGCCAGTCTACTGCGGCGAGTCTGAAGGCCAGGCGCGTGCGAGCTCCTCGCGCACATCGCCGAGTAGCCGCGGCACGGCTTTCGTTCCCGCGACGATGGGAAAGAAGTTCGAGTCGAGTGCCCACCGCGGCACAACGTGCTGGTGCAAGTGGGCCGCGATCCCGGCCCCTGCAATGCGGCCCTGGTTCATTCCGATGTTGAACCCCTGACAGCCGGAGGTAGCAGTGAGCACACGCATCGCCGTCTGCGTGAGCGCCGCGATCTCGGCCACTTCCTCGGCTGTCGCCTCGTCATAGAGCGCAACATGGCGGTACGGACAGACGAGCAAGTGGCCGCTGTTGTACGGATAGAGATTGAGCAACACGTAGGCGTGCGTGCCGCGCGCGACAATGAGCGCCTGCTCGTCGTCGAGCTGCGGCGCACGGCAAAACGGGCACGCGTCGTCCTCCGGCTGCTGCCCGTTCTCGATGTACACGAGACGGTGAGGAGTCCAGAGTCGCTGAAACGCGTCGGGCACGGCCGCGAAGTCGGCGCCGTTCTCGGCGGCGACGCCGTCGATCCCTCCAGAGTCCGTCTCGGTCATGGGTGGATGCTCGCCTACACCTCGGCCGACCGCGTCGAGATCGCCGTGGTGATGCGCTCGACCGCCTCGGCCACGGGTACCCCGTTGACCTGCGTGCCGTCGCGGAACCGGAAGCTCACCGCGCCGTTGGCCACGTCATCGGCCCCAGCGATCAGCAGGTACGGCACCTTCTGCGTCGTGTGCGTGCGGATCTTCTTCTGCATGCGGTCGTCGGAGTGGTCGACGTGCGCACGAACCCCCGCAGCCCGCAGCTCGCCGATAACGCCCTCGAGATAGTCGGCGTAATCCTCCGCCACGGGAATGCCCACAACCTGCTCGGGAGACAGCCACGCCGGAAAAGCTCCCGCGTAGTGCTCGAGCAGAATCGCGAAGAATCGCTCGATCGACCCGAGCAAAGCGCGGTGGATCATGATCGGTTGCTGTCGCGTACCGTCAGACGCCGTGTATTCAAGCTCAAACCGTTCGGGCTGGTTGAAGTCGAGCTGCACAGTCGAGAGTTGCCAGGTGCGACCGATTGCGTCGCGCGCTTGCACCGAGATCTTCGGGCCGTAGAACGCGGCTCCGCCTGGGTCGGGCACCAGTTCGAGGCCAGAGTCGACAGCGACCTGTCGAAGGGTCTCCGTCGCCTCGTCCCACAGTTCGTCGCTACCGAACGACTTATCGGGGTTGCGGGTTGACAGTTCGAGGTAGAAGTCGTCGAGACCATAGCCGCGCAACGTCTCCAGTACGAACTCGAGTTGGCTTGCGACCTCGCCCTTTACTTGGTCAGGCGTCACGTAGATGTGGGCGTCGTCTTGCGTGAGGCCCCGAACACGCGTGAGCCCCGAGAGTGTGCCGCTCTTCTCATAGCGGTAGACCGTGCCGAACTCGGCCAAACGCAGCGGCAGTTCGAGATAACTGCGACCTCGCGCGCGGAAGATCAGGTTGTGGAACGGGCAGTTCATCGGCTTCAGGTAATAGTCCTGGCCCTGCTTGGTGATGTTTCCCTCGACGTCCCGCTCCTCGTCGAGGTGCATCGCCGGAAACATGTCCTCCTCGTACCACTGAAGGTGACCGCTCGTCTCGAAGAGTTGTCCCTTCGTGTTGTGCGGCGAGTAGACACG
>CAYWZI010000245.1:0-2366 GCA_964462815.1 uncultured Microbacteriaceae bacterium | reverse complement strand
AGGTCTTTGGCTAGACTAGCTAAGGATGGAGCTTTCAGCAACTCGATCCGCATTCTTGCTTTGGTAATCGCCGCGAGCTTGTCAGCCATGAAGTTTTCGCTCATGCGAAGCTCCTCGATCCTAGCAGAGAGTTCGTCATACTCGTTCGCAATGTCCTTGGCGCTATCCATGTCGAAAGCACGGGCAGCGATTAGCGTCTCTGGGAAGGCGTCGCCAGCATCAATCGGGCGCAGTCTATTCCCTCGTTCGGGGAATATCTGACCGTGAAGCTTCTTCAGCACCGCCTTGCCGCCCCGAAACTGCATTCCCCATTGTGTCTTGTAGCATCCATTCCTAGAGAGGAAACGGTAGTAATCCGACCCGCCAGAGTGAAGGCCGAGAAACATACCCATCGCCCACAACTGAGTTGGATCGCTGGCTATCGTTGCCGATAACGCAATGCAGGGGAGTTTCTGGTCAACCGCATCGCGCAGGAGCAGAGAGTTCTGTGTCGCGCCGGGGGCTTTAGCCTTGTGGGCCTCGTCTATAACTAGGTCACAATCCTCTGGCAGGGTGTAAACGAACTTCTTCTTTTCCTTATCGGTCCAGTTGCCGATGCTAGTCTTGCCCGTTTTCACTCTCTCCCAGCCCGCCGCTTCGTAAACTTCCACGCCTAGATACTTGGCAAGCCGATGCCAATCGGTAACTATTGAGAGGGGACAGATCACCGCAACCCTACGCCCCCGCTCCCTTGCAATAGCCAAAGCGATAGCCGTCTTGCCCATGCCTGTGCCATGCCCGAGTAGCACCCGGCCATACTTGGACATGGTAGCAACGCCACGGCGAACGCTGTCCACTTGGTAAGGGAATAGCTTCTCTGGGAACTGAAGTTCGGGCAGGTCCACCACAGGTTCGGGTTCGGGTTCCGGCTCTGGCACCCCGGCGATGTCAGGAGTGCGGAAGCGGAGGTTCTTGTCTGACCACCACGACATCTCCCAAACATCGCGATACTTGCCAAGAGTGAATCCGGACTTCTTGAATGCGGCCTTCTCGGAGTCGCTTAACATGTTCCACGCTCCCCAGAACTCTAGGCCAAGCGGAGACTTGCGAACCATCCGCAAGCCGTATTTGGTATTGAGCCGAACTGGATCAGCAAAGTCCAGCGTTTCAAGGATTTTGGGTATCATTGTCTTAATTGGATAGCGTAATCGTAAGCATGGTCCTCATAGTAGAAAGGCCCATATTGCCGATCATTGTCGAGATCCGATAGACACCAGCCACCATCGGTGTCGCGGGCAGGCTCGACCCAATGGACATCAAAAGGTGCGAGTAGATAGTAGAGAGTCACCGGGGACTCGCCTGTTTCTTTGGCTCGGTCGAGCGCGTATTGTTCTCTAGTCATTATATTTGAGATATTTTGGGATGATGTTCTTTTCATCTAGGATTTCGGAGATGATGTCTATCCAATCGCAACCTTTTCGCTCCGCTTCATCGCGGAGTTTGTATTGCGTGAGAATTTCGGAGAGAACAGTATCGGAGTCTTCTGGTGTAAGGCCGATGAGTTCCGCGCAGCGTTTGTAGTCGTTTAGCATGTCAGTTTTCGAGTTTAGGGTTAGCGTTCTGGGGAAAGCAACAAAATTTTATAGACAGAGCCGATGCGGAGGGTTATCGTCCCGCCCATGGCTAAATGCACAACAGGCAGCGCACCAAAGTGGGACTGGGATTTGATCGAGCGATTGCTCATGGCCGGGAAGACGGTTCGGGAGGTCCACAACATGGAGGAATTCGGGGGGCGAGGGATGTCGCTGGCTTACCTCAAGAACCAAGTGGCAAAGCGGAAGCTGCTCGACAAGCGGGACGAAGTAATAGCGAAAGCGAAAGCGGCCACCGATAAGACAATCGTGGAGCGCCGCACGGCGGGTGTGGAGGAACACCACTTGTTCGCGTTCGACACATTGGAAAAGTTGCGGAGGGCTATTGCGGAGCATCAGGTGAAAGGGTCGGTTAAGGAACTGCGGGAAATGATCGACCTGTTCCAGAAGTATCTGGAAGCAGCGGAAACGAGCTATGGGTTGAAAGGCGCAGATGTGGCAAGCACGCAAGCCGTCTCCTTGAATGCAATGGTCGCGCTACACATAGCCCCGCCGAGCAAAGCAGAGGAAATTGAGGTTGAATCGGTCCGGGTTGATTATCAACATCACAACCCAAAAAACGATGGTGATGCGGAGGGTTCGGAATCAAGTTTTGAGGCCGATGCGGAGGGTGAAAATGGGAAACAAGAAGGCGCATTGTTAGGCGCGGGTGATGCGGAGGAGTATCGGCAACGATAACGCGGGGGATCGGACCCCGGTATCGTCGCGGAGGGTTAGTCGCGGAATTCGTAATCC
>CAYWZI010000244.1:0-2374 GCA_964462815.1 uncultured Microbacteriaceae bacterium | reverse complement strand
GATCATCGAGACCAAGGCCAATGACGTCTCGGCCTACATTCCGACCAACGTGATTTCGATCACCGACGGCCAGATCTTCTTGCAGTCAGACCTCTTCAACGCCAACCAGCGTCCGGCCGTCGACGTCGGTATCTCGGTTTCGCGTGTTGGCGGTGACGCACAGGTGAAGAGCATCAAGAAGGTTTCCGGAACCTTGAAGCTCGAACTCGCCCAGTACCGCTCGCTGCAGGCCTTCGCCATGTTCGCGAGTGACCTCGACGCGGCAAGCCGTCGTCAGCTCTCGCGTGGCGCTCGCCTGACCGAGCTGCTCAAGCAGCCCCAGTACTCGCCGTACCCGGTCGAAGAGCAGGTTGTCTCGATCTGGGCGGGCACGAAGGGAAAGCTCGACACGATCGACGTCGACGACGTACTTCGGTTCGAGGGTGAGTTGCTCGACCACCTGCGTCGCAACACCACGATCCTCACGACGTTGCGCGACACGAACGTGCTCGACGACGCCACTGAGGCAGAGCTCGAGAAGGCGATTGACGCTTTCGTTGTCGCCTTCCAGGGTGGCGAAGAGGGCGGCGTGCACGCGGGCCACGAAGAGTTCGAGGCCACCGAGGTTGAGGACATCAACCAGGAGAAGATCGTCCGTCGCAAGAAGTAGCGTCGGCGCGCTCAGCGCGACCACGCACTTCCGCACTGACAGCACCGTTCAGTACCGACCAAGAAACGGAAACCAACCATGGGAGCGCAACTTCGGGTCTACCGGCAGAAGATTCGTTCTGCCCAGACGACCAAGAAGATCACGCGCGCGATGGAGCTCATCTCCGCCTCGCGAATCCAGAAGGCCCAGGCGCGCATGGCCGCCTCGGCGCCGTACGCGCGCGCAGTGACGCGCGCCGTGTCGGCCGTCGCAACCTACTCAAACGTCGATCACGTATTGACGACCGAGCGCCCCAACCCGACGAGGGCGGCCGTGGTGGTGTTCACGTCTGACCGCGGTCTTGCCGGCGCCTTCAGTTCGCAGGCAATTCGCGAAGCCAACGAGTTGCGCACCAGACTCGAGGGCGAGGGCCGCGAGGTCGTGAACTACGTGATCGGCCGAAAGGCAGTCTCGTACTACGCGTTCCGCCGCCGCGCGATCGAGAAGCAGTGGACGGGCAACACCGATCAGCCCGAGTTCGCCACCGCGAAAGAGATTGCCGACACTCTGGTTGACGCGTTTGTGCTCGGAGGAGCAGCGGGCGGAGTCGACGAGATTCACATTGTCTACAACCGCTTCGTGAGCCTTGTCACTCAGACGCCGGAGATCGTGCGCGTGCTTCCTCTTGAGGTGGTCGACGGTGTCGACGAGCCCGGCGAGACCGACGTGCTTCCGCTCTACGAGTTCGAACCGGAGGTCGACGAGGTTCTTGACTCGCTCCTGCCGGTCTACATCGAAAGCCGCATCTTCAACGCGATGTTGCAGTCAGCGGCGTCAGAGCACGCCGCTCGACAGAAGGCGATGAAGTCAGCGAGCGACAACGCAGACAAGCTCATCCTCGACTACACCCGTTTGGCGAACAACGCTCGTCAGGCGGAGATCACCCAGCAGATTTCCGAGATCGTGGGCGGCGCAGACGCCCTCAGCTCGGCCAAGTGACCGCAGAACGCCCGCAGTCACCGACACGCACAGCAGCGACGATAGGAAGAGAAACCATGGCTACCGCTACCAAGAAGGCCTCGGCCACGACGTCGACCGCCGGAGTGGGCCGCATCGCCCGCGTGACCGGCCCCGTCGTTGACATCGAGTTCCCGCACGACGCAATTCCGGGCATCTACAACGCCCTCTCGACGACGATCACGATCGACGACGTTTCGACCGAGCTCGTGCTCGAGGTTGCTCAGCACCTCGGCGACGACCTCGTTCGTGCCATCGCGCTGAAGCCGACCGACGGTCTCGTTCGCGGACAAGAAGTGCGTGACTCGGGCTCGCCGATCACGGTTCCTGTGGGAGACGTCACCAAGGGCAAGGTCTTCAACGTCACCGGTGACGTGCTCAACGGCGCTCCCGGCGAGAAGATCGAGGTCAGTGAGCGCTGGCCGATCCACCGCAAGCCCCCGGCATTCGACCAGCTCGAGTCGAAGACCCAGCTCTTCGAGACCGGCATCAAGGTCATCGACCTCCTCACGCCGTACGTGCTCGGTGGAAAGATCGGCCTCTTCGGCGGCGCGGGCGTCGGCAAGACCGTGCTCATCCAGGAAATGATCCAGCGCGTGGCGCAAGACCACGGTGGTGTGTCGGTGTTCGCCGGTGTCGGTGAGCGCACTCGTGAGGGCAACGACCTGATCCACGAGATGGAAGAGGCGGGCGTCTTCGACAAGACGGCTCTGGTGTTCGGCCAGATGG
>CAYWZI010000243.1:0-2384 GCA_964462815.1 uncultured Microbacteriaceae bacterium | reverse complement strand
AGGTTCTCGACGATGCGGTAGAGACGCGGGTTGTCAGCCTTCGTAATCGGACGCGCACCGCCGAGCGACATCGCCTGTGACCCCGCGGCGAAGTACTGCACGATCGTGTAGATCGTGGCGCCAATGAGCGTGCCGATGAAGATGCTGAAGCCACCCCCGTAGAGGTAGTCGGCAACCAAACCCAAAAGGCCGATGATGAACACGAACAGCACGATGATGAACACCGTGTTGCGCTTGTTCGCGGCTATCGCGCGATACACGTAAGGCTCCTGCCGGGCGTCGGCGTGCTAGAACTGCACGCGCGGCGGCTCGGCGATCGCCGCAGCGTCGGCCACCTCGAAGAAGTCGCGCTCGGTGAAGCCGAGGCCGCGCACGAACAAGGTGTTCGGGAACTGCTTGATCTTGACGTTGAGCTCACGCACTCCGCCGTTGTAGAAGCGGCGCGAGGCCTGAATCTTGTCTTCGGTGTCGACAAGCTCGCCCTGCAATTGCAAGAAGTTCTGGCTCGCCTGCAGCTGGGGGTAGGCCTCGGCCACCGCGAAGATGCTCTTGAGCGCGGCCTGCATGTGGTTCTCGGCGGCGGCGGCTTCGGCCGGCCCTTGAGCGCTCAGCGTCTCGGCGCGCGCCTTCGTCACGTTCTCGAAGACCTGCTTCTCGTGAGCGGCGTAGCCCTTGACCGCCTCAATGAGGTTCGGCAGGAGGTCGGCGCGCCGCTTGAGCTGCACTGTGATATCGCTCCACGCCTCGTCGACGCGCACGTTGAGCGTGACGAGCGCGTTGTAGGTCGCCCAGAGGTAGATGCCCGCGACAACGACGAGCAGTACGAGTACTCCAATAATCACCAGGAATTCCATGGTGACAGCATAGGGCTGGCGCGCAGGCGCCGACAGAGGGTCTGCTGAGAGATTGGCCAGTGGCGCCACTCAGGCGGCCGCAACCATCGTCACCAGGCGATGAGCTTGGTGGGGCGCACTTGGATGACGAGGGAGTACTTCTCGGCCATCGTCTCGGCGGTCAGCTCGATTCCCACGAGGCCGTCGGCATACTTCGCCCCATAGGTCTGGCCGATCTCGCCGAACCATTCGCTCGACGATCGCTCTGACACGGTTGCGTGCCCTTGCAGCACCGTCAGCTCTTCGCCGTCGGGGCCCGCCTCAAGGTGGAAGAGCGCGTGGCTATTCAGCCGCAGGTTTCGCACCTTGGCCGTGCGGGGTTCACTCATGATCAGAACCGAGTCAGCGTGAATCATGAACCAGACAGGCACGGCGTGGGGGAAGCCATCGGGGTCGACAGTGGTGAGCCAGCCGATCTGCTCCGTGTCGAGCCGACGCTGGGCTCGCACGTGAACCTCGTTGGTCGGGTCGAGCAGCGATAGCCCAGTCGTGGTGTCGCTCACAATCGCTCCTCCTACATCCAGACGTGGGCGCCGTGCAGTGGTACCCCGGGTGGGGGTCGAACCCCGCGACCGCAGGTTATGCGGTCGCGCCGTGTCGACGTACCCCGGGTAGGGGTCGAACCCCGCGACGCGATAGCGTCGCGCCGTGTCGACGTACCCCGACAGGGACTCGAACCCTGACTGTGGCGATTTTAAGTCGCTTGCCTCTGCCATTGGGCTACCGGGGCGTTGCGGCCAGCCTAGAGGGGCACCGGATTTTCGCGGCAAGCAGAGCGTGCCGCGAACATCCCGAACCGAGGGTTACGGCTTGGGGCGCGAGGCAAACTTCTGGAAGTAGGCCTGGGGGTTTTCGCGCGCCGAGAGGCTGACGTTGTCGCGACCGAGGAAGAAGTGGCCGACCCAGCCGCTGACGACGCGCAGCTTGCGCTCCCACATCGGAATCGCGAGGCCGTGGTAGCCACGGTGCGCGAGCCACGCGATGTAGCCCTTCAGCGCAATGCGACCCGACTGGAAGACGCCAACGTTCAGGCCGAGGCCCGCAACGGCTCCGAGGTTCTTGTGCACGTAATCGCGGGGGGCTTCGTCGCGCAGGGCAGCCGTGAGGTTCTTGGCGAGTTGCTTGCCCTGGCGCACGGCGTGCTGCGCGTTGGGCACGCAGTAGCCGCCCACGCCGCCTCCGGTGAGGTCGGGCACAGCGGCGACGTCGCCGGCTGTCCAGGCGCCCTCGACCGGGCCGTTGTCGTCGATGACGCGAAGGTCGGGCTGAGCGCGAATGCGGCCACGGTCGTCGAGCGGTAGGTCGGTGCCGCGCATCATCGGGTGGGCCATGACGCCGGCTGTCCAGATAACGATGTCGCTCTCGAAGCTCTCACCGGTCGAGAGCTCGATGCGGCCGTCGACGGCGCTCGTCAGCTGCGTGTCGAGGTGCACGGTCGCGGCGCGCTGGGCGAGGTTCTTCAGCACCGTGGGATCGGGGTGGTGGGTGGGA
>CAYWZI010000242.1:0-2423 GCA_964462815.1 uncultured Microbacteriaceae bacterium | reverse complement strand
ACCTGGGCATCAAAGCCCCGAGTCCCATCCTCCACTACTACGACTGGCCGGGGCAGTACACACCGTTCGAGCACCAGCGGCAGACGGCAGCCTTCTTGACCTTGAACCATCGGTGCCTCGTGCTCAACGAGATCGGTACGGGCAAGACGCAGTCGGCGCTGTGGGCTGCGGACTACCTGATCAAGACCAAGAAGGTGCGCAAGGTTCTGATCCTGTCGCCACTGAGTACGTTGGAGCGTGTGTGGGGCGACGGGATCTTCACGGGGCTGGTGCATCGCAACTTCGTTGTGCTGCACGGCAGTGCAGAGAAGCGGCTCAAGCTGCTGCGACAGGACGTGGACTTCTACATCGTCAACCACGATGGCTTCCCGATCATCAAGGACGAGTGCTACGGCATGTTCGATCTGGTCATCGTGGACGAGGCGGCAGTGCTGCGCAACCCATCGACGCAGAGGTTCAAGATCTTCCGCCGCTGGCTCGACGGCAACTCAGCAACACGTTTGTGGTTGATGACCGGCACACCCACACCCAATGAGCCGACCGATGCGTGGGCACTGGCCAAGCTGGTCAACAGCCCCTACTGCACCCGCACCTTCACCGCGTTCCGTGAGCAGGTCATGATGAAGATCGGCCAGTGGAAACTCATCCCCCGCCCCGAGTCGGTGGACATCGTGAAGCACATCCTGCAACCGGCTGTGCGGTACACCCGAGACGAATGCTTCGACCTGCCCGAGACCATCGTGCAGACCCGCAAGGTGGAGCTGACCACCGAGCAGAAGAAGCACTACACCCAGATGCTGCGGCACTTCGTGACTGAAGCCGCTGCGGAGGGGACCATCACCGCAGTCAACGAGGCGGTGAAGATCCAGAAACTTGTCCAGATAGCCTGCGGCGTGGCGTATGGCGACGATGGTCAGAACATCGAGCTGGACTGTTCACCACGCATCAACCTAGTGAAGGAGGTGATCGAAGAAGCAGGAGAGAAGGTCATCGTGTTCGTGCCGCTCACCGGCACCCTGCACATGCTGGAGAAGGAGTTGAGCAAGCACTGGAGCGTCGGCGTGGTCAACGGCGAAGTGTCCAGCAGCCAGCGCAACAAGATCTTCCACGACTTCCAGAACGCCAAGGATCCACACGTCCTGATCGCACACCCCGGCACGATGGCTCACGGGCTCACCCTGACCACTGCCTCCACGATCATCTGGTACGGGCCGATCAACAGCAACGAGGTCTATGTGCAGGCCAACGGTCGCATCGAACGCATTGGCAAGAAGCGTGTGTCGAACGTCATCCACATCGAGGCGACAGACCTGGAGTACCGGATGTACGAGCGGTTGAAGAACAAGCAGAAGTTGCAAGGCTTGTTGCTTGAAGTGATTCAACAACTGACAAGGAGTTGAGATGAGTGAAGCAGGAGTACCGAACGTAGGTGACGTGATCCGCACCTACATGAAGCTGCGTGACCAGAAGGCTGCACTCGAAGCCGAGATCAAGGACCGTGTGTCCGCGATCAAGGCCAAGATGGAAAAGCTGGAAGCGTTCCTCAAGACGCAGATGGATGCACAGGGCCTGACCAGTTTCAAGTCAGACCACGGCACCGCGTTCCTGACCACCACGGACTATGCGAACGTGGCCGACTGGGATGCTGTGCTGGACTTCATCCGCGAGAACGAGGCGTACGACATGCTGGAGAAGCGCATCAGCAAGCTGGCTGTGCGTGGCTACATCGAGACCAACAAGGCGGTGCCACCGGGTGTGAACTACGGCACCAAGCTGGAGGTCAACATCCGTAAACCTGGAGTCAGGGAGGAGTGATGAACTTCATCAAGAGGTGGATCCTCTCCATGTCCCGCCAAGCATGGAAGGAGGAGATCGCAACCCAAGAGACGCTGGGTGAGACGAAGCGCACCAACAAACTGCACGACATGCTGTCGCACAACATGGCTGCGATGGTCGCGTTCAGGATCAACAACGGCTACCTCGTCCGGGTCATGAACCCTGACGATGAGATGAAGGGGCGGATAGTGGGGTTCACCTACTGTGCCGACCACCAAGCCATCGCTGATCACCTTGTCGCATCGTCTACCCGAGACAAGCTCGGCATCCAGCAAGAACTGTTTTACTCCGGTGCCAAGAACACCGTTTCCGTTTCGTCCCAGCCGCATGGCTACTAACCCTGGAGTCCACAAGTGAGTAATCTTGTCCCTACCAACGTCAACATCCCCGCGCATCTCGCCGCTCGTATCGGTGCGCCGTCAGTCCTCGCTCAGTCGGTCATGGCCGGTCTGGGTGGCGGCTCCTCGTTCCCCAAGATCTCCATCAAGGCCAGCCGTTTCCGCATCAAGGACGGCGACACCGAGACCGTGCTCAACACGCTCGAACTGGAGGTGGTCATCGTCGGTGCCAACCCGCGTCTGTCGAAG
>CAYWZI010000241.1:0-2443 GCA_964462815.1 uncultured Microbacteriaceae bacterium | reverse complement strand
GTCATTACCCACGACCGGTGGTTCCTCGACCGCATCGCGACGCACATCCTCGCCTACGAGGGCACCGACGAGATCCCGAGCTACTGGCACTGGTTCGAAGGCAACTTCGAAGCCTACGAGGCCAACAAGATCGAGCGTCTCGGGCCCGAGGCGGCCAAGCCGCACCGCTCGGCGTACCGCAAGCTGACGCGCGACTAGCGGGTCGATCTTCATGGCTCGATTGCACGTCGCACCGCGCCGATGACGCGCCTTCACGTCGCGATTTCGCTCCGGTGGAGCGACCTCGATGCCTACGCGCACGTCAACAATGCGCGCATGTTCACGTTGCTCGAAGAGGCGCGTATCGCCGCGTTCTGGGGCGGCGGCGAGCACGGGGCGCCGACGGCCGTTCTGACTACGGGCCCCGGTGCCGACTCGGTGACCCTCATCGCGGGCCAGCAGATCGAGTATCGCGAGCAGATTCCCTACCTGCGCGAGCCGATCGACATTGAGCTGTGGATCGGCAAGCTCGGCGGCGCAAGCCTGCAGGTGTGTTACGAGGTCTACAGCCCGGCCGGGCACACTCCCCGCATGCTCTATGTGCGAGCGGCGACCACCATCGTGCTTGCGCATCGCGAGACGGGCGCGCCTCGACGTATCACCGACGACGAGCGAGCGGCGTGGGAACCCTACGTGGAGCCACCCATCGAGTTTCGGCAGCAGTAGTCGCCACAGGCTGAGCGATCAGCAGGGCAACGTCACACCGCGGGAATGCGCACCATGCCCTCTTGCGCGACACTCGCGACGAGCATCCCGTCGCGCGTAAAAATGCGGCCGAGCGAGAGCCCGCGCCCGCCTTGGGCACTGGGCGACTCGTGCACGTAGAGCAGCCCGTCATCGACGCGGGCGAAGCGGTGCCACCACATCGCGTGGTCGAGGCTCGCCATCTTGAGTCCGGGCGTGGCCCACGTGGCGCCGTGCCGGCGCAAGACCGGTTCGAGAATCGTGTAGTCGCTCGCGTAGGCGAGGGCCGCGCGGTGCAGGTTCTCGTCGTCGGGCATCGGCGAGAGCGTGCGAAACCACACGGCCTGGTGCGCCGACTTCTCGAGGCCCGGCTGAAAGTAGACCGGTGTCTCGACGTGCCGTAGGTCGAAGGGGCGGCCGTGAGCCCAGTACTGCGCTGCCGGGTGATCGATCGGGCCGAGAATGTCGCGCGCGCTCGGCAGGTCGTCAGGGTCGGGAATGCCCGCCGGCAGCTCGGCCTGGTGCTCGAGCCCTGGGTCGACGTCTTGGAAGCTCGCGATCATCGACAGAATCGGGGCGCCGTTCTGGTAGGCCTGCGTGCGCCGAGTCGAGAACGATCGCCCGTCGTGAATGCGATCGACCGAGAAGGTGATCTCTTGCTCGTCGTCACCGGGCCGCAAGAAATAGCCGTGCATTGAGTGAATGAAGCGATCGTCATCGACTGTTCGCATCGCGGCGAGCACCGCCTGCGCCGCAACTTGCCCGCCGAACACCCGCCGCTGAGGGGTCCACAGGCTGGGCGCGGTAAAGATGTCTTCGTGTGTGCGAGCGCCCGTACTGGTCAAGGTGAGCGCGGAAAGCATCGTGGAGACGGGGTCGTGAAGAGGGTCGGTCACACGCGTAGTCTAGGAGCGATGAACACGACGTTCACCCTCCCCTCCACGGCCGCGGCGCACGACCTCTCGGTGCTGCTCGGGCGCGCCCTCCGTCTCGACGACGCCGGGGCGGTGCGGCTCATCGCCACGAGCGGCGTGCTCGCTGTGTATGTCGCCGTTCTCACGCCGAAGGGGCTCCTCGATCGGGGCCCGACCGTACTGGGCCTGCGCACCTTCGCCATCAGTGAGGGCGAGTTCGATGTCGTCGTGCCGATTCGGTCGATGCAAGCGCGCGTGGATGCTGCGCTCACGACTCAGACGGAAGGAGCGGTCACACTGAGTCACCCCGCAGCCGTGAACACCGTGGTGTGGTCAGCGATCTCGCCGCCGCGCGGCGGATGGCAAGGCTTGGGCTCGCTCGAACCCGCGGGCTTCGCTACCGCAGCACGCGCGGGGATCGAAGAAATCGCGACCGCGATTCCGGAGGGAACGGGCGAACAGATCGTGCATCGCGTGCGCAGCGAGGTCTGGGGCCGACCGCTGCCCGACGCTGATCACCTGCCCGGGGCGGCCGCCTTCGCCCTCGAGACGCTTGGCTTTCTGGGGGAGGATGCGGTGCAGCAGTTCTCCGCTGGTCCGTGGGTGCGCCTGAGCACGGCGCGCGGGCACGTGCTCATCAAGCAGAGTTCGTGGTCGCTCAGCGGCTGAGTCGCTACAGCCGCGCGATCGCTCGACCGGCCCGCAGGCCCGTGTGGAGGCAGCCACCGAGGAAGGTGCCCTCGAGCGAGCGGTAGCCGTGCACGCCCCCACCGCCGAAGCCCGCGGTCTCGCCCACGGCGAACAAC
>CAYWZI010000240.1:0-2519 GCA_964462815.1 uncultured Microbacteriaceae bacterium | reverse complement strand
GTCGCTGGCTTTGGCGAGACCGACGTGGCGGGAATTCTGCTGCTGTTCGGTGGGGCGGGCGCCATCGGTGTCGTCGTGGCAGGAGTACTCGGCGACCGCTACCCGCGATCTCTGCTTCCCGTTCTGCTGATCGGCGTGACGGCGTCGGTTGCCGGAGTGGGGTTGGCATCCGACTACCCGGCAGCGGTCGTGGTGCTGCTCACGCTGTGGAGCGCGTTCTTGGGCGGCGTGCCGGTGATCTTTCAGGCGCGCTTGCTGCAGACGGCATCCCTCGCCCTTCGCGATATTGCTGCGGCCTGGCTCACCGTCTCGTTCAACATCGGCATCGGCGGGGGAGCTTTCGTGGGTGGCCTCGTGATCGCCACGTGGTCAGTGGCGGCGCTGCCCATCGTCATGCTCGTGTGCCTCGGCGGTGCCCTTGCGGTTGTCGCGGCGATCGACGTGCGCTCGCGCGCCGGTGCGACACCGCGCTCGGGTCAGATCTCGACCGAGTCGGCCGCCTCCTGAGACTCGTCTTCGTCGACGGGCCACACGTACTCGTCGATGACGACGACGAGGGCCACGATGCCGTTGACGATCCACGTGAGCATGAGCGGTGTGATGCCCGGAATCAGCGGCGCAGCGAGCCACAGTGCCGTGAGCGCCGCCATGCCCAGCAGGTGTGACCGCAGCCAGGGCCGCCCAATCGAGCGCTTGAACAGCAGGTTGCCCAGCAGATAGAGCGCGGGCGCGGCGACGATGATCGCGAGGGTGGTCTGATCGAGGGGGTCATCGGGATGCGCGAGCACGAGCTCGTCGCCGACCGCCACGAGCACGACTCCGGCCACCAGCAGCATGTGCAGGTAGGTATAGGTGAGGCGCGCGATCACTCCGGATTCCTCGGACGCCGAGATGAACCGGTGCCCGTGCTCGGCCCCGTGGCTGAAGTAGAGCAGCCAGAACAAGATCGTGCTGACGAACGCCGCGAGGAAGGCCGCGATGGTGGCGGGGGTGAAGTCGCTGCGGCTGAACACCGTGCCCGTGATGATGATCGATTCGCCGAGCGCCACGATCATGAACAGCCCGGCCCGCTCGGCCATGTGACCACCGGCCACTTGCCACGACTCCATGCTCGCGTTGTTGAGCCCGGGCACCCAGTAGCGCACCGTGGGGGCTGCGAGCTCAATACCCAGCGCCAGCGCCCACAGCACGAACTGCAGGTCTCCGCCGATCAGTGCACCGGCGATCCAAAAGGGGGCTGCGTACACGAACCAGATCGCGATGCGCGTGAGATTGACCGCGTTGTCTTTTTGGCCCACCAATCGGTAGCTCACGATCACGAAGATCGTGCGACCCAATTGCATGACCACGTAGGCGATGGCGAACTGCAACCCGCGCTCGACGAACGCATACGGAATCGCCGTGCTGAGCACGAGGCCCACGAGCATCATCGCGATGAGCATCCACCGCACCGCAGTCTTTTCGGGGTTCATCCAGTTGGTGACCCACGTCGTGTAGATCCACACCCACCACACGGCGACGAGCATGAGTGCCCCTTCGAGCACGCCGCGCGGCGTCAAGTGCTCGATGACGTGGTGCGACAACTGCGTGACAGCGAAGACGAACACGAGGTCGAAGAAGAGCTCGATGAAGGCGACGCGGTCGGCCCCCGGAGCCCTCGAGCGAAACAGGCGAAGAACAGGAAGGTGCGCGGTCACGAGGCTCCTCACGAGTGGCGGTGGCGTTAGCCTAGAGGCGGATGCCCGTCTTGGGGTCCCCGTGCTCGTCAGCCGCGTTGCGCTGACCGCGAAAGCTTTCTTCGTCTCATGACTAGCTCAGACCGCCCGTTTCCGTGGGTGGGCCTTATCACTCTTGCCGCCGCCATCTTCGTGCTCGTCACGAGTGAGTTCTTGCCGACGGGGCTCCTGCCGATCATGGCCACCGACCTCGCGGTCACCGAGTCGCAAATTGGCCTGCTCATCACGATCTTCGCGGGCACCGTCGTGCTCACGGCCGCGCCCCTTGCCGCCCTCACGCGCCACTATTCGCGCAAGAGCCTGCTACTCGTGGTGCTGGGGGTGTTCGCTCTCGCCAACGTGCTCGCGGCGATCGCGCCGAGCTACGAAGTGCTCGTGGGTGCACGCGTGCTCGGTGGTCTCGCGCACGGGCTGTTCTGGGCCGTCGCCGGCGCCTACTCAGCCCACCTCGTGCCGCGTCACCAGCTCGCTCGCGCCGTGGCGGTGACGAGCGCGGGCGGAACGATCGCCTTCGTGCTCGGCGTTCCGCTCGGCACGGCCCTCGGCCTCGCGTTCGGGTGGCGTGCGGCGTTTGGCGTCATTGCGGCGACCGTGGTCGTGCTCGTCGTGGCGGTCATCATCTTCCTGCCCACGGTCAACCACCGCGTCTCTCTCGCCACGGGCGAGATCAAACTGCCGGTGCGACGTGACCCGACGATGCCCGCGGTGCTCTTCGTGTGTCTGCTTGTGGTCATCGTCGTCACGGGCAACAACGTCTTCTACACCTACATCGCCCCATTCTTG
>CAYWZI010000239.1:0-2523 GCA_964462815.1 uncultured Microbacteriaceae bacterium | reverse complement strand
CTGCCTCGTGGGAACTCGCTCTTGCGGCCCGCGACGACAGCAACGGCTACATCGGGGCCATCACCGATGAGCACATCCTCGTCGCGCACCGGTTGCTCTCTCAAGAGGTTGGCATCTTCGTCGAACCCGCGTCGGCCATCTCCGTCGCCGGTCTGCTCGAGCGTGTTGAGGCCGGGATGATCCCCCCGGGCTCCACGGTCGTCCTCACGGTCACCGGCCACGGCCTGAAAGACCCGCAGTGGGCGCTCAAGGGTGCCGACGGCGTTGAGGTGTCGCCGACTGTGGTGCGCGTGGACACCGCGGAGGTCGCGTCGGTGCTCGGACTCGTGAAGGCCGCCTCGTGAGCGGCGCCGTCGACCCGCGACTCGCCGGCCGTCACGTGCTTGTCAAGGTGCCCGCGACGACGGCCAACCTCGGCCCAGGGTTCGACACTCTCGGGCTCGCGCTCTCGGTTTATGACGAGCTTGAGGTGAACGTGCGCGATGAGCCGGGTGCCTTTGTCGAGGTGCACGGTGTCGGTGAAGGAGAGGTTCCGACCGACGAGTCGAACCTGGTCGTCCGCTCGATTCTGCACACGTTCGCTCATCACGGCATAACCGCGCCGGGCCTGCATCTCGTCGCCCGCAACGTCATTCCGCACGGCCGCGGCATGGGCTCGTCGGGCGCCGCGATTGTCTCGGGCGTCATGGCGGCCAAGGGCCTGCTCGAGGGAATCGTCGAGATGGGGCCGGACGACTTGCTCGCGCGCGCGACCGAGTTGGAAGGGCATCCCGATAACGTCGCCCCCGCCTTGTTCGGTGGGCTCACCATCGCGTGGGTCACCCCCGAGGGCCCTCAGCACAAGCGGTTGACAGTGCACCGCGGTGTCTCGCTTCTCGTTGCCGTGCCGATCGAGAGCACGATGTCGACCGCCCTTGCCCGGTCACTGCAGCCCGAGTCGGTGCCGCACCAAGACGCCATCTTCAACGTGTCGAGATCGGCGCTGCTCATCGCTGCCCTCATTCAGAGCCCCGAGCTTCTGCACGCCGCCACGGAAGACAAACTCCACCAGAGCTACCGTGCGAGCGCGATGCCCGAAACCAATGCGCTCATCCAGGTGCTGCGCCAGAACGGCCTTGCCGCCGTGGTCTCGGGTGCTGGCCCCTCGGTGCTCGTGCTGTGTAGCGACCCGTCACAGCGACTCATCGCCGCCGAGTTGATCGAGAAGCACTCGACCACGCCGTGGGAGTCCCACATGCTCGCGGTCGATTTCAAGGGTGCTACAGTGGTTACGCATCCGGCCGAGACCGCGGCATAGCCCGCAGACTCCCCGAGCATCACCAGCAGCTCCGCTGCTTCCACTCGTATCTCGCTGCAACTGTGCTCACGACACCGACACCGGTCTCCCGCACGACATCGGTGAGTCGATTCAGAAGCACCGGGCATCCTCCGTGGCGTTTCTCGCCCGGAGCCGAAAGGAAATCATCCCGTGACTGACCCCAACGTCCGCGCTTCGAGCGCGGGTGTCCCCGCCGATCTGGGCACTCTCAAGCTCGCGCAGCTCCAACAGCTTGCGACCGACCTCGGAGTGCCCGGCGTGTCCAAACTTCGCAAGGGAGAGCTTGTGGACGCCATCAACCAGAACCAAAACCCCGCGAGCGCCGACCAGGTGACCGAGCCTGTGGCCGACGCCGCATCGCAGCCGACCGTTGAGGCCCCGGCTGCCGACGTGGCCCCGGAGGCTGACGACGCCGTCGACGCCGGCCCCCGTCGCCGTGGCTCGCGCCGTGTCTCGAGCGACACCCTGACCCCCGTGGCGGCCAGCGCTGCCGTGGGCGTCGACCAGGCGTCGAGCATGCCGAGTGACGCAACGACGTCAGAGACGCCCGATTCGGGTGACGCGACGAGCGAGAGCGACGCCAGCGCCGGTCAGAACGGCGACGCCGCCGAGGGCGAGAGCACCGCCGGTCGCAACCGCAACCGCAGCCGCAACCGTCGCGGTGGCGATCGCGCCGAGAACGGCGAGGGCGCCAACGGCCAACAGAACGGCCAGCAGAACGGCCAGCAGGGCAACCAGCGTGGCGGCCAGCAGAACGGCCAACAGAACGGCGCAGCGCGCGGTGGCAACCGTGCTGACAACCGTGCTGACGACGCCGAGCCGAACGACTCGCGCCAGAACGGCAACCGCGGTCCACAGAGCGAGCGCGCCGATCAAGACGCCGATGGCCGCAACCGCAACCGTGGCCGTGGCCGTGACCGCAAGCGCGGGCCCGGCGGCGAAGAGCTCGAGCCTGAGATCAGTGACGATGACGTGCTGATTCCCGTGGCGGGCATCCTCGACGTTCTCGACAACTACGCCTTCGTGCGCACCACCGGTTACCTGCCGGGCCCGAGCGACGTTTATGTCTCGCTCGGCCAGGTCAAGAAGTACGCGCTGCGCAAGGGTGACGCCGTTGTCGGCGCTATTCGCCAGCCGCGCGAGGGCGAGAACCAGGGCCGCCAAAAGTACAACGCGCTCGTGCGGGTTGATTCGATCAACGGTCA
>CAYWZI010000238.1:0-2554 GCA_964462815.1 uncultured Microbacteriaceae bacterium | reverse complement strand
CAGATACCCAGATTCACGGTCTCATCGCTACGGACATATTAACTCGCGGTTTTGATGTGCCCGACGTAATGATCGGCGTATCAGCTAGACCATTCTCGAAGTCTTTATCCTCCCATGTTCAGCAGATGGGGCGGGTCATGCGTTCATTCCCAAATAAAGAGTTCGGCGTATGGCTGGATCACTCGGGGAACTATCTTCGCTTCAGAGAAGACTGGGATAAGGTTTATGCCGAGGGTGTGGATGAGTTAGATAACACGGTCGATAAACCCCGCAAGGAACCGACAGAGAAAGACAAGAAGGAATCCAAATGCCCCACGTGTGGTTTTCTTTGGCCCCCAAAGGTGGATACATGCCCGTCATGCGGCCACGTTCGGCAGCGTATGTCCACGATCCATGCTGTACCAGGACATATGGAAGAATTGGGGGCGGTCAGCAGAGACGATAGGCAAGCCTTCTACAGTCAACTGCTCTACATATCTCAGGACCGGGGATATAACAAAGGTTGGGCGGCGCACAAGTACAAAGAGAAGTTTGGCGTATGGCCCAGGAATCTCATCGAAGCCACGTTGGCGCCAGATCTCAAGACATTGAATTGGATTCGCAGTCGCCAGATCGCATGGGCTAAAAGTCAAAGAAGGAGAACCGCATGAAAATTAAATCACCTACACAACCTAAAGCTTTGCGGCTGGCCGATGAACTTATGAAACCTGATTGCACAAAAGCAAAAAAAGATGCTGCGGCAATGATGCTTCGGGATTTATACGAATTAAATCAGATGCTTTATGTGCAAATGAATGAGTCTTGGACAGAACAATTTCACGCCTCCAGGAAAGCGCAAAGATCTTTGAATATTCTTGGCAAAGCCATTTCAAAATCCAGAGAAATGCTCTAGGTGTTGATATGACTTTTGAAGACTTTGCTCGGGCTCATGGACTCATAATCAAGCAGGCAATTCCTCATCGGTGGGTGGCAGTTCCCACGACAGATCATCCTCAAAAACGTAACGGGCGTTACAAATGGATTGGTGATGTTGGTTGGGTACAAAACTGGGCGACGATGGATAAGCCCGAAATGTGGCGCGGCCAAGCTCCACTCACGATCAAAACTTTGGCACCCGTGCAGGACGACCGGCAACAACTAGCGGCGCAGGCGGTCAAGAAGGCTGCATGGATTCTCAGGCAATGCAAGCCAGAGACCCATCCTTACTTGGCAAAAAAGGGATTCCCTGATGAAAAAGCCAGGATATGGGAAGGAAAGTTAGTTATACCTATGCGAAGGGCGGACAGGCTTGTCGGCTGTCAACTCATAAGCGCAGAGGGGGAAAAGAAGTTCTTGTACGGTCAGGCGACCAAAGGGGCAAGCTTCCTCATTGATGCAAAGGGACTCGATATCTTCTGCGAGGGTTACGCGACTGCTCTCAGCGTACGGTCTGTTATGCAGGCTATAAAGATGCGCTACAGAATCCATGTGTGCTTCAGCGCAGGAAACATGAAGGAAGTAGCGCGGAACATCGTCGGGGGGCTCGTCATCGCAGACAATGACAGCTCCCGCACTGGGGAGAAGACTGCTTTGGACATAGGCAAGCCATATTGGTTGGCCCCCACAGTCGGAATGGACTTCAACGACTTTCACCAATCTGTAGGGGTTTTCCATGCCTCACAATCCCTCAAGAAGATTTTGATAGAAACGCATAAAGCTTGCGCTGAAAGTATGCCTCGATCTGCCTGATCCGATCTTTGCTCAGGCCGTGGTCTTTTGCAATGTCCACGAGGATTTTTCCCTGCGACCTTTGCTTCACGATCGAATAAAGTTTATCGCGCTGCTCGGGCGTATGCCGAGGGTAGAGCTGGTCGAAATCCTCCCTTGAAGGCATGTCTACCAGTCTCCAGGGGTTCTCTCCGTCGTTTCTAATGGGGATCATGCCCCCGCCCTGTTTAATGTTCATAGAACCTCCCCAAAGGCTGCGACGATCCATAACAGAGCCCAGAACCCGGCCAAAAGAATAGACGCAAGGCCCAGATGCCGGAAAAACTCCGACCATGTATCGCACCAGAAAAGATCCTTAAGCCAGTTCATCTTCGTCCTCCTCCCCTTCAAGAATCTGGATCGACAGCAGATTGTCATCAAACCCAAACTTTCGTTCGGACTCCTCGATTAAATCTCGCTTTGCCGACTCACGATCGTTAGCAAGAATTTTCACGATGCAGTTGAATTTATAAACTTTCACCCTACGCCCCCATAATATTTAGATAAATTAAACCCGCGCAAATGCCTAGCAGGATAAAATACACAATGAAAAATAACTGGCCCATGATTTCTCCTCAGTAAGGTGGCAGGGTTTCGTAACCCCGCGAAGATAGGACGAAAAGGGCGCCCGGCGCGTTGCCCTCACAATCGGCTGCAGGGATAACTTGCGTTCCGTTGTCCAGCTCCAGGACCAACCCCCTACAATCCCAGGCTAGGTCGTTTTTCTCCCGGTCGGTCATGTATCGAACCCCGGTTATGCGTCGCCCTAGAAGGCGATCTGACGCCATCGTGGCCCATTGCGTTATGT
>CAYWZI010000237.1:0-2564 GCA_964462815.1 uncultured Microbacteriaceae bacterium | reverse complement strand
CTTCTGGCATCTGAACATCCAGCAATACCAGCTCCGGTTTGTGGCGCTGGTGCAAGTCCAAGGCGCTGCGGCCATTGTCCGCTATCAAGTAGCGCCAGCCGCTGCGCGACAAGTAGGCGGCCAGGATCTCGGCAATGTCGGTTTCATCCTCTGCGATCAGGATCAAACCGGAAGTTTTGTGGGGAACAGGATTCTGATCAAACAATTTAATTCCTCTCCATCGAATATCCATACATTTTCAGCTAGAAATCCATCAGGTCAATGCAAAATTTGCCCCACGTCGCGTTATTACCCGTTCCCGGAGAGGTTTTGTATGAAGACAAGCCAGGTTTGGCTGCAAAGCGGTGCCATAGCGATCACATTGCTGCTGACTGCTTGTGAACAGCCCGTAGTAGACGAAGCCCCCTTGCCGCCCTTGGTGTCTGCCGAGCGTGTTGTTGCCGCTACCTTTCATGTCAGCGAAGACCTACCTGGCAGGGTGGAGGCTTTTCGGGTGGCCGAAATCAGGCCACAAGTCAGCGGTATTGTTCAAAAGCGCTTGTTTCAGCAGGGGGGCGAGGTTCGGGTGGGGCAGCCACTGTTCCAGATTAATCCGGCACCATTCGTAGCAGAGAAAGATACCGCAAAGGCGGCACTGCAAAGAGCAGAGGCGGCATTGACACGTGCGGACGTTCAAACCAAGCGCCTTGCACCCTTGGTGGAGGCCGAAGCGATTAGTCGGCAAGTCTATGACGATGCGGTTTCTTTGCGGGATCAGGCAGTAGCGGATGTGGCACAAGCCCGGGCGGCGCTGGCGCGTAGACAGCTGGATGTGAAATTTACCATCGTGGATGCGCCAATTGCAGGCCGGATTGACCAGGCGCTGGTCACAGAAGGCGCATTGGTCGGCACATCAGATAGCAGCCCGATGGCGCGCATTCAGCAGATCGATAAAGTTTATGTTGATGTGCGACGCCCTGCGGCTTCTCTTGATGCATTACAGCAATCACTTGGCAAGCATGCTGGCAGTGGTAATGCACTGCCGGTGACTATTTTGCGAAGCTCGGGAGGGGTGTACGAGGCCAGTGGCAAAGTGCTGTTCTCTGGCATCAATGTAGATGCGGGCACTGGTGACGTATTACTGCGAGTGCAAGTAGACAATCCTAAGCGGGAACTCTTGCCAGGCATGTTTGTACGTGCCCGCATTCCACTAGCTACCTATCCCAATGCCTTGAGTATTCCGCAACATGCTGTGGTTAGGCCGGGGGGGAAAGCGCATGTATGGACGATTGATAGTCAGCATCTTGCACGCCTTACGCCGGTTGAACTGGGGGAAATTGTGGCGCGGCGCTATCGCATCGTATCTGGCCTGAAACTGAATCAACGCATTGTTGTTGAGGGAATGGACCGTCTGACAGACGGCAAACCGGCCATGTTGCACAGCCCGCAGGCCGCAGCCAAGCTGGCTAACTGTCTAGTCCCGGACGATTGCGCACCTGCTTTTTGAACAGTTCGGGATGTGATTTCTGCCACTGTTTCATCGCCAGCAATGGTGTCTGATGCGCCAGCATCCTTTGCGGCAGATGCTGGTTGTACAACAAGACATAACGCAGCAGCGTCGCCTCCAGATCTTGCCCAGACTCAAAGCGGTGCGTGGCCAGTACCTCACTGATACGCCCGTTGAAGCGCTCTACCATGCCATTCGTTTGTGGGTGGCGAGGCTTGGTTAACCGGTGCTCTATCGCCAGAGCTACGCACAGCTGATCGAATTCATGGTGACCGCTGGCCTGCTTTTGCTTATTGAACAGACGGTCGGTGAACTCGCTACCGTTATCTGTCAGCAGGGTACGGATGTGGCATGGGCTGGCTTTATGCAGCGCCGCCAAGAATTGCCTGGCCTCTTTCGCCGTCTTGCTAGGGCGTAGCTGGGCAAATACCCACCGGGTAGCGCGGTCGATGGCGACAAACAGATAGCGGCGCGAGGTCTCATCCGGCATTTGTGGCAAGTATTTGATATCCATGTGGAAATAGCCTGGCTCGTAGGCTTTGAATGGCTTGCTGGCCGGGGTGGTTGGCCGCGTATCCAGATCGCGCAAGTTGCCCACACCATGCCGACGCAGACAGCGGTCCAGGCCGGAGCGGGAAACGTCCGGATTGAGGAATTCGCGTACGACGACAAGCAGATCGTCCAGGCCCAGACGGCAAAGCTTTCGCAGTTCAACCGCCACGATTTCTTGCGTCGGGCTGAGGGTAGTCTGCAGGCGGTGGGCGGTATGGGGCTGGTCCAACACGCTGTCGCGCTGCTTCCACTTGCGGATGGTGTGGATGCTGACATTGAAGCGTGCGGCCAACTCGGCAAGCGTGCCGACGGCGTGTTTGATTTCCTCGCGGATGGCGGGGGTGGTGCGGGCTTGTTTGAGCAGTTTGACGATCATGGGTTGGGTGCTCGAGAGAGTTGTAGCAGGATACCCATGACTTCTCGTGCTGTGTTCAGTTTGAATAGCCGATTGCTTATATGATCATCAGGGATGCGACACCTAGATTGGCCGTGCTCTCCCGGATGGGAGGCGCGGCCTTTTTTATTT
>CAYWZI010000236.1:0-2625 GCA_964462815.1 uncultured Microbacteriaceae bacterium | reverse complement strand
GTCGTTCGACGCGTCTTGGTACTCGCGCGGCAAAGCACCCTGCCGGGGTGAGCCGGTCGGAATGACGTCATACATCGACGAGCCGGGGCCGTAGCCAGGAGTCGGATCGAACTCCCACGGACCCTTATCGAGCTCGGGGGTACACGTCTCGCCCGGCGCCTTGCCGTTCGTGATGAGGCGGATGGTCGTCGCAACGCTGGCGTCGATGGTGGTCATGCGGGGATCCTTGCGGGTGCGATGGTGCTGGGCAGGGGCGGTGTCGTTCGGGTCAGGGGGCCGGCGTCGACGAGTTCGACGTCGCCGGTGTAGCGGTAGAGCCGTGGGGGGCGGTGTCGGCCACCCGTGACGACATCGCCGGTCGGTTCGATGACGCCGCTGAGTTCCATCTGACGCCGGAAGTTCGCCGGGTCGAGTGGCTTCTGGAGCACGGCCTCGTAGACCTCGCGCAATTCGGCGAGAGTGAATTGCGGACCAAGGAAGGCGTGGGCGATGCGGGAGTACTCCATCTTCGTGCGCAGACGCCAGAGGGCGTAGTCGACGATGAGGTTGTGGTCGAAAGCAAGGTCGGGCAGCTCGTCGGCCGCGAACCACCGAACGTTGTCGCCGAGCGTCAGTCGCTCAGCCTCGTCGGGACGCACGAGCGCCCAGTAGACCACCGACACCAAGCGCTGGTCGGGCGAGCGATCGACATCACCGAACGCGTAGAGCTGCTCGAGGTACGCGGGCTCGAGCAACGTCGTCTCGCCGAGGTTGCGGCGCGCCGCGCCTTCGAGGCTTTCATCGGAGCGCACCATTCCGCCGGGCAGCGCCCAGCGGCCGAGATGCGGGTCGCGCGTGCGGCGCACGAGCGGCAGCCATACACTCGGCACCCCGCGCTCGTCGGCCCGCAACGCGAAGATCACGGTCGACACGGCGAGCCCAATGGTCGCAGTGGCGGTCATGGATGCTCCTTCCGTGCGTTCCTGTTTGTTAAAGTCGGGATGACCCGAACAGAGTCTAGCACTTCGGGTGCGTGTGACACGAACTCGCGACGTACGCACGGGAGAGCATCCACCACGACAATGGAGTCGTGGACGAGGTTTTCGTAATCCCGCTGTGGGCTGACCTGCTGGCCGTCGGCATCGGCGCGCTGCAGGGTGCGCTCTTCGCGGCGCAGTTTCGCGACCGACGACTCGACTGGCTCGGCGTGGCGATCATCGGCATCGCCGTCGGCTTCGGCGGCGGTTTGCTGCGCGACATTCTGCTAAATGTGCCCCTCGCTCCCCTGCAGTCGAACTGGTACGTGATCGTCGCGACCGGCGCCGCACTGCTCGGCATGCTGCTCGAGCGGGTGTTTCGGCACCTCAATCGGTTCATTACTGTGCTGGATGCCCTCACGATCGGTCTCTTCGGCGCCATCGGCACGACCAAGGCTCTTGCACTCGGCCTGCCCGAAGTTGCCGCGGTGTTCGTCGGGGTACTCGCCGCCGTCGGCGGGTCGATCTTGCGCGACCTGCTGCTGAATCTGCCGATCGCTCTCATGCACGTCGGCTCGCTCTACGCGGTCGCTGCCGCGGCCGGCTCGGGCACGATTGCCGTGCTCCTCGCGCTCGATGTCGACGTCTTCGTCGCGGGCGCGATCGGCGTGGCCATCACGTTCGGCGTGCGCATAGCCTCGGTGCTGTTCGGCTGGAGTCTGCCCGAGCAACGCGCGATCACTCGCCTGCCGAAGCTACCCGTGCTCCCCCGGCGGGGACGGCGCGACGACGAGGAACAGTCGGGCGAGCGAGGGCGCACAGTCACGACGGCCACCGGTGTGATCCACCTGCACCCGACGACATCATCTATCCCCGTCGTCGGCTCGACACCGCGGGTGCGGCGTCGCTCTCCCATCCCCGGCGCGAGCCGTTCGCACAGGTAGCCCGTCGACTGCGACAGAATTCAAGGGTGACCCTGCTCATCACCGGCGGCACGGGAACCCTCGGCCGCCCCACCGTCGCCGCTGTGCGCGCCGCGGGCATCGAGCCGCGCATTCTGAGCCGGCGGCCCGGTGCGGCACACGCCGTCGCCGACCTGTCGTCGGGAGTCGGTCTACCCGAAGCCCTCGCCGGCATCGACGCCGCGCTGCACCTCGCCACGAATCGGCGATCGGATGTTCGAGCCACGAACACCCTCCTGCAGGCCGCCCGTGCCGCTGGTGTGCAGCACCTCGTGTATGTGTCGATCGTCGGCGTCGACGCCGTGCCGCTCGGCTACTACCGCGCGAAGCTCGAGTGTGAACGCCTCGTTGCCGAGTCGGGCGTGCCCTTCACGATTCTGCGGGCAACGCAGTTTCATGACTTTGTGGCCGGGGCTTTTCGCGCGCAACGACGGCTGCCGCGGGTCATCACTCTCGACGTCCCGTTTCAGCCCATCAGCACCGAGGCCGTCGCTGACCGCCTCGTGTCGCTCGCGACCGCCGTTCCCGCGAACGGGCGCGTTGACGACCTCGGCGGGCCTGAGGTGCTGCCGATGGCCGAGCTTGCCCGGCAGTGGCTCGAAGCCCGCGGGCTCGCGCCCGAGGCCGCTGCGCGCCGAGTCGTGCAGTGGCACGCTCCCGGGCGGCTCATCGGCGCGTACCGCGCAGGGCTGCACACGACCGGGGTG
>CAYWZI010000235.1:0-2651 GCA_964462815.1 uncultured Microbacteriaceae bacterium | reverse complement strand
CCGGGTAACTGCTGGCGCCCACGGAACGCAGAGATTGCGTGAGGAGAGTGACCAGCTGCTGCTGGTACAGGGGCCCTTGACGCTCGACTTCAAGAGGCGCAAATGGGGGCTGCTGCCCCGCCTGGAGAATGCCGACCTGGGGCCGCAGAATCCGCCCACCCTTCATCGAATGCATTCGTGGATGGGTTGTGATGTTTCCGTCCGGGGGGCTGAGAACTGGTGCTTTGTGAAACTGCACACCCATGGTGCGCCGGAGCATGGCCATCGGTCCAATCTCGGCGCAGAGCGTGCGCAGTTTCATGAGGACATTCAGGCCATGTCACGCAGCGGGGGCTTTCGTCTGCATTATGTCAGCGCCCGTGAGATGGTTAACATCCTCCACGCGGCCGAGGACGGCCATTCAGGGGATGCAGGGGAGTGGCGCGACTACCTTTACTCCCCGCCTCCATTACTGGGAGGTGTCCGGCGATGAATCTGTTGTTTGTTTCAAATCTGTTCCCTGACCAGACCGAGCCTTGGCGCGGGCTTGATAATGCTACGCTGCTGCACGCTTTGAGGGCTGCTGATGTCGCTTTGAGGATCAGGGTGCTTGCTTTTCGTCCGTCACTCACAAGAATTGGCCGGGCGTCCAACCTGAAGGCGCGGCCTGTTGACGAGGGGTTCCATCCGGTCTTTTTTTGGAACAGTTACGTTCCCAAACTGGGAGGGTTGAATCATCGCTTATTCGGGCTGGCTCTCTCCAGGGCAGTCGCATCGCTTCCTGCCGACTTTAAGCCACAGGCCATCCTTTCACCCTGGCTGTTTCCCGATGCATGTGCCTGCTCACGATACGCCGAAAAAGAGAGCATTCCTATCGTGGCCGTGGCGCAGGGGTCGGATGTGCATCGCTTCCTCGACATGCCGATGCGGCGTCGTGCAATCATCGAAATGACACGACGGGTCAAGGCTGTTGTTACGCGCAGCCAGGACTTGGAGCGGCAATTGGCATCTGCCGGTGTCGAAGGCGGGAAAGTGCGGACGATTTACAATGGTGTGGATGTCAAGATGTTCAGGCCGGGTTCGATGCCAGCAGCAAGGGAGGAACTTAATCTCCAGCGGGACGAGCGGATCCTGCTTTTCGTCGGCAACTTTTTGCCTGTCAAGGGGCTCGAGTTGCTCCTGCAGTCTCTTGCTTTGGTGGTCGAGAGATCGAAGTCTCCGGTGAGGCTTGCTTTGATCGGTGGTGGGCCGTTGGAGTCAGCTCTGCGTGCGCAGGCGGTAGAACTTAAGATTGCCGACAGGCTGCTTTTTGTTGGTCGCTGTGGTGCAGCGGAGGTCGCTCAGTGGATGCAGGCGGCTGATGCTGTATGTCTGACCAGCCACAATGAAGGGGTGCCAAATGTGGTGCTTGAGTCCCTATCGAGTGGACGGGTTCCCATCTGCACAGATGTAGGAGGTATTTCCGAGGTTGTTGAACCTGTGCTGGGCCGAAGGTTTCTAATTGAGAAGCGCGAGGCTGGAGCCTTCGCGTCGGCTATCATGGATGCTTTGGAACATCCGCCGCCTCCTGAAGAGCTTCACCATTCGATGCAGCGCTTCTCCTGGGAAAACTGTGCCAATCAGTATCTGGAACTCTTGGATCCGATGGCCTCAGGCCGCATGGACCGAGGCCTTGAGGTCTGAATTGGCGACGAATCCATTGTTGACTCCTGTATTGGTTTTGTTCGTAGCATCGGATCTATTGCCTATCGTGTAGCGTTCCTGGGTAGGGGCTTTCTTGCCGCCCTCCAGCACGACGCGCACGGTGTCTAGCAGAATGAGAAGGTCGAAGATCACGCCTGCGTGCTTCAGGTAATAGAGATCGTATTCCAGTTTGCATCTGGCGTCCTCCACAGATGAGCCGTAAGGGTAGCAAACTTGTGCCCATCCTGTGAGCCCTGGGTGGATCATGTGCCTTTCTTCGTAATAGGGCAGCGCTTTCTTCAACTGGTCCACAAACTCAGGGCGCTCCGGCCGGGGGCCAACGAAAGACATCTCACCACGCAAGATATTGAGCAATTGGGGGATCTCATCGATCCGGTACTTTCGCATAAACGCTCCGCCAGGAAAAACACGTGGATCCTTGGACTGAGAAGACCAGACCGGTCCGGCTAGCTCTGCATCCGTGCGCATGCTGCGCAGTTTCCAGATTTTGAAGGGCTTGCCGAAGCGTCCTACCCTTACTTGGGTGAAGAAGAGCGAACCTTCTGGCGAAAAAAAACGAACGATCGCCATACCGAGAAGCATGGCGGGAGACAGGATGACAAGTAGAATCGACGAAGTGAGGATATCGAAGAGGCGCTTCATCTTGCTGAAGTAAAGGCTCCTTGATCCTCCTTCTGTGTAAACAAGCCAGTTCAGAGACACGAGATGCAGAGGGACATAGTGCAAATGCTTCTCGCAAATGTTGATCAGCGGGGTGCATGTGAATCCTTGATAGCGCAGTTGCCGCACTTGTCGCAAGGCTTCGCTCTCTTCGAGGCGGCTTTCCGAAAAGACGATACAGTCGATTCTGCGAGCCTTGAGGATTCGGGCAGCGTGTTTGAGTCTGCCCAGATAATCCGCAGTGCGTTCTGAGCAGGGGTTGATCGAAAGTCGTCCGACAGCCTGGACACCCAGAAGACGGGTCTTCC
>CAYWZI010000234.1:0-2708 GCA_964462815.1 uncultured Microbacteriaceae bacterium | reverse complement strand
CGTGGGCTCGGCAATGGGCTTGTCGATCGCGAGGGTCGGCGTGTTGTGGTCTTCCGTAGCGATCGTCAAGTCGGGCCGGCGCACGGGTCGGCCTGCCATCCGCAGCCCGTCGAAGGCCTGCGGGCTTGTCACCTCGTGCACCAAGTGCAGGTCGATGTAGAGCAGATCGGGCTCGCCGTTCTCGCCCTTGGCGACGAGATGGGCATCCCAGACCTTCTCGGCCAGGGTGCGGGGGCGGTTGATGTCTGTCACGGGGAGATCACCCTTCTTGCGATGAAAGCGATGCGGCCGCGTCAGAACTCCGCGACGAGGATGCGACCTGGGGTGATCAGGACTCGCCGCGGCGACGAAGGAGAAGCCGCACGCACTGCATCACAGCAGGGTATCACCGGGGCGAGAGTCCCGCGGGCGGCGGAGTGTGGCACTCGACGCACGACTGAATGATGGCGACCATCTCGTCGAGATCGTCGGTCACGGTGATGAGGTCGAGGTCACGCGGCGAGATCTTGCCATCGGCGAGCAGTGAGTCTCGCAGCCAGCCGACGACGCCCGACCAGAACTCGACGCCGATCAGAATGACGGGAAAGTTGCGGAGCTTGCCCGTCTGGATCAGGGTGAGCGCTTCGAACAGTTCGTCGAGTGTTCCGAATCCGCCGGGCAGCGCGACAAATGCGCACGAGTAGCGCACGAACACTGTCTTGCGCACGAAGAAGTGCTCGAACGGCACCACGGTGTCGGCATAGGGGTTGGGCTCTTCTTCTCGAGGAAGCTCAATCGTCAGGCCAACCGAGCTCGCACCCGCCGCAGCGGCACCCTCGTTCGCCGCCTGCATGAGCCCGGGGCCACCGCCGGTGATGACCGCGAAGCCTGCGGCGCCGATACGACGGCCGACCTCAACCCCGATCGCGTAGCGCGGATGCTCAGGAGCGACCCGCGCGGAGCCGAACACCGAGACGCCCAGGCGCATACCGTCGAGCGCGGCAAATGCTCGTTCGAACTCGAGCTCGACGCTGTCGACCCACTCACGACTCTCGGCGTTGGTGACGTGTCCCGAGAGGAATTGCTCCTCCGTGGGGTGCGGAATCATGACCGCTGTTCGCTCGCGACTGAGTCGGTTCCGCCGTCAGGCGTGGCTGCCGGCTCGTCGTCGCCGCTGTCATGGGCCGAACGGGCCAGTGCGGTCGGAATGTAGCGGTGCTCGAGTCGCAGCTTAACGAGGCTCGCGACAACCGAGACCGCCATGGCCGCCACGATGACCAGCAGCGATGTAACGGTGTCGATGACCGGCACCCACTCGATGTGCTCGCCACCGTTGATGAACGGCAGCTCGTTCTCGTGCATCGCGTGGAAGATGAGCTTCACGCCGATGAAGGCGAGGATAAACGCGATGCCGTACTTGAGGTACTCGAGCTTGTCGACCAAGTGGCCGAGCAAGAAGTAGAGCTGGCGCAAGCCCATGAGGGCGAAGATGTTGGCCGTGAAGACGATGAACGGGCTCTGCGTGATGCCGAAGATGGCAGGGATGGAGTCGAGCGCGAAAATGACATCGGTTGTGCCGATCGCGATGAGCACGATGATGAGCGGAGTCCAGAGGCGCTTGCCGTCGATCGTCACCCGCATCTTCATGCCGTGGAAGTCGTCGGTGATCGCGATGCGCTTGCGCAGCATCCGAATCAAAGCGCTCTCGCGTGCTTCGTCGTCTTCGCGGCCCGAGAACGCCTGCTGGGCCGCCGTGATGAGCAAGAAGATGCCGAAGATGTAGAAGATCCAGCTGAAGTTCTCGATAAGAGCAGCGCCGAGCAAGATGAAGATGCCGCGGAAGAGCAGGGCCAGAATGATGCCGATCATGAGCACCTCTTGCTGCATCTTCTTGGGCACCGCGAACTGGGCCATGATGATCACGAAGACGAAGAGGTTGTCGATCGAGAGGCTGTACTCGGTCAGCCAGCCGGCCACGAACTCACCACCGGCCTGCGGACCAACAACGACGAACATGAGCCCTGCGAAGATGAGTGCGAGCGTCACGTAGAACGCGACCCAGAGGCCCGACTCTTTCGGGCTCGGCACGTGCGGCCTCTTGACAACGAGCAGCAGATCGAGAAGCAGTATCACGCTCAACACAATGAGCGAGCTGATCTCGAACCAAGCGGGGATGACGAAGTCGCTCACACGAGCCTTTCCGAACGGGGTAGCCGGGTCAGCTTACTCCTGCTCGGGTGCTAGTCCTGTTCGAGCGTCACAGTCCACGAGAGGTCACCCTGCTCGCCCACCATGTCGATCGAGGTAGCTCCGTCGGTGTACGGGCCCACCATCGTCGCGACACCCGTCGTGAACGCGATTGAGATCGTGAGGGTCTCGTCGGCGACGACCCAGGTGTCGGTCGCATCGTCGTACTCGGAGCCACCGAAGGTCAGGCCAACCGTGCCGTCTTCTTGAAACAGGATGCCCCAGTCATCACCATCGGAGTCGGTACCCGACCAGCTCGTGCCGATAAGCGGCTCGCCCGTTGACGGGCCGGAGAGTACCTGCGTGATCGTCGAGCATCCCGAGACGGCGATGAGGAGCGACAGTGAGAGGGCGGCAGCAAACACACGAATACGGGTCATGCGCTCAGGCAAGGCCTGCATGCGCCCTGAGCGACAGGGCGCGTGTGCGCGTCGCGCGTTAACGAAAGAAACCACCCGGATGACTCCGGGCGGTTTCTGGTC
>CAYWZI010000233.1:0-2772 GCA_964462815.1 uncultured Microbacteriaceae bacterium | reverse complement strand
GGTCGATCTGGTTCCCCTCGCGCGCGACGCGGCCCTCGACGCGCGCGCAGGCGCCCCCGATCGCGAGGTGACGGTCGTTGTCGACGAGAAATCGGCGATGCTCTCGACGGATGCTCCTGACGAGCCGCTCGCCGAGCTCGACACTGCCCCGACCCCCGTCGCGCCGGCCACGCGCGCGGGCGCTGCATTCGCCCTTCTGCGCGGCCGCCGGTCACGCCGCACCCCCGCCCCCGTCGCCGTCTCGCCCACTCTTGGCGACCGAGTCCCCGTGGACTTCTCGGCCGTGGTTCTCGCCGAAGAGAACAAGATTCGCCAGGTGATCACCAACCTCATCGGCAATGCCCTCCGATTCTCGCCCGAGGGCTCACCGATCGAACTCGTTGTCGGGGTCGACCACGAGGCCGGTCACGCCACGATCGCCGTCGTCGACCACGGCGACGGAATTCCGCCGCAACTGCAAGAGCGCATCTTTGAGCGCTTCTTCCGGGCCGACTCATCGCGCACGCGCGACACCGGTGGGTCGGGGCTCGGGCTCGCGATCGTCGCCTCGATCGTCGCCCTGCATCACGGTCGGGTCGAGGTGCGCGACACTCCCGGTGGCGGCGCGACCTTCCGCGTCGCGCTCCCCCTCCTCCCCAGCGACGCCCCCCGAACGGATGCTCCCGCCGAGAGCCTCGACGCCGCACCCCGCGACTCCGCGACGTAACGTGCTCGCGGCACCCGGCGAGTGACCCGGTGCCGAAAGGAGCACGTCATGACGAGGTATCAGGTCGACAGCGACGCCGTGCTGAGCACGACCGCCGCAACCCGTGGCTCGATCGCACGGCTTCAATCAGAAGCCGGGACGTTGCACGCGAATCTCAGCGGACTACAGAGCACGTGGACGGGCCCGGCGGCAACGGCCTTCCACGCTCTCGTCAGTGAGTGGACCGCGGCCTACCAGCGCCTCGAGCAGTCGCTCACCGCCCTGAACGAAGCACTCAGCCACGCCGGGCACGGATATGCCGAGGTCGAACAGCAGGCGTCGCGCATGTTCCTGCGGTGACCAGCGAGGCGGCCTTAGGGTGAAGGGGTGAACGAGCAGATCTACTCTTTCGATCCCGCCATCGTGGAGGCCGTGCTGCACCACATGAACGACGATCACGCCGACGACAACCTTCTCATCGCCCGTGCTTTCGGTGATCGGCGGGCACAGTCAGCGCGCATGGTGGGTGTCGACGGCAGCTCCGGCTACTGGAGCTACGCGGTCTCGCCCGCTGGCTCCGAGCCCGCCGAAACGCTCGACCTGCGTGTCGCGTGGTCGGGTGCCATCACCGAGCGCGCGGAGATCCGCCGTGAGATTGTGGCGCTCTATGACCGGGCGTGCGCCGAACTCGGCACCGAGCCGCGGCCCCACGATTAGGATCGCCCACCGCGCGAGCCTGTCGCGCGAGCCGGTCGCGCTAGCCCCGGTGTCTCCGAGTCGGTAAGCTTAGGCTCACCTAACTGTCTTGGAGTCGCCCATCATGCACGCTCGCCCCGCTGAGGTCATCCCGTTTTCACAGCTTGTGCGTGAGCGCAGCGCCGGTAGCCACCGCAGCAGCGAAGGCGCGTCGTTCATGAGCGATCTACTCGCGGGTTCAGCAACCCGCGACGACTACATCGCCTTGGTCTCACAGCACTGGGCCATCTATGACGCCCTGGAGGGAGCAGAGCCTGCGATGCAGCAGGTGCCACTCGTTGCCCCCTTTCTCTCCCCCGCGCTCACCCGCCTTCCCGCCCTCGAGGCCGACCTGGCCTTTCTCATCGGCGATGAGTGGCGCGAACACCTGACCCTCGTCCCCGCGACGCGTGAGTACTCCGCGCGCATTCGCGAGGTCGCCGCCGAGTGGCCAGCGGGCTACATCGCTCATCACTACACGCGCTATCTCGGAGACCTGTCCGGTGGCTTGCACATCGGCCGCATCCTTGCTCGACAGTTCGGCTTCGAGACGAACGGCATCGGCTTCTACTTGTTCGACCAGATCGCTGACCCGAAAGAGTTCAAAGACGCCTACCGCGCACAACTCGATGCTGCCGAGTGGGCAGACGGCGAGCGCGAGCGCGTGGTCGACGAGGTATTGCGGGCTTACGACTTCAACACGCGCATCTTCGAACAGTTGGGGGCGCGCAGCGTCGCTGCCTGAGCCCGCGCAGGCTCGTGTGAGGGTGGCAGGCACAATGCTGCCCGCCCACGGACCGGCGGCGAGCATCCGTCACCGCACACCACCTCCGCGAACGCGAGAACGGGGCGGTTCCGGTTAGGGAACCGCCCCGTTTGGGCGTTACTGTCGGATACCCGACGGGGGCGAGGACTAGAAGTCCATGCCGCCGCTCGGGTCACCCATCGGTGCGGGGTTCTTCTCGGGCTTGTCGGCCACGACCGCCTCGGTGGTGAGGAACAGGCCGGCAATCGACGCAGCGTTGAGCAGCGCCGAGCGCGTGACCTTCACCGGGTCGGCGATGCCGGCACCGAGCATGTCGACGTACTCACCCGTGGCGGCGTTGAGGCCGTGGCCCACGGGCAGATTGCGCACCTTGTCGGCAACAACACCGGGCTCGAGGCCCGCGTTGAGCGCGATCTGCTTGAGCGGCGCGTCGATGGCGACCTTGACGATGTTCGCGCCGGTGGCCTCGTCACCCGTGAGCGACGTCATGGCCTTCGACTCGAACGCCATCTTGCCCGCCTGAATCAAGGCGACGCCACCACCGGCGACGATGCCCTCTTCGACAGCGGCCTTGGCGTTGCGCACA
>CAYWZI010000232.1:0-2820 GCA_964462815.1 uncultured Microbacteriaceae bacterium | reverse complement strand
GTCCATGTCGTTGGTCGGCTCGTCCATGATGAGCACGTTCGGCTCGTCGAGCAGAATCAACAGCAACTGCAGGCGGCGCTTCTGGCCACCACTCAGGTCTTTGATCGGAGTCGAGAGCTGCGCTGAGGTGAAGCCCATGCGTTCGAGCAACTGCCCCGGCGTGAGCTCTTTATCGCCTGCGGCATAGCTCGTGCGCTTCGTCGCGATGACGGCCGACACGCGCTCGTTCGCCACGGCCGTGAGGTCGCCGAGCTGCTGGTCGAGCGTCGAGACAACCACGGTCTTGCCACGCTTGACGCGACCCGTCGTTGGCTCGAGCGAGCCATCAATGAGCTTGAGCAGAGTCGACTTGCCGGCGCCGTTGACCCCGAGAATTCCCGTGCGCTCTCCGGGAGCGATGCGCCACTCAACGTCGTGCAGAATCTGCGTCTCGCCGTACGAGACTGAGACGTCGAGCAAGTCGATGACGTCTTTGCCCAGCCGCGACGTCGCCATTTGCGTGAGTTCGACTGAGTTGCGCAGCGGCGGATCGTCGTCGATGAGCGCGTTGGCCGCCTCGATGCGGAACTTGGGCTTCGCCGTTCGGGCAGGGGCACCGCGGCGCAGCCACGCCAGCTCTTTCTTCATGAGGTTCTGACGCTTGGCCTCCATCGTGGCGGCCTGACGGTCGCGCTCGAGACGTTGCAGCACGTACGCCGCGTAGCCGCCCTCGAAGGGTTCGACGATGCGGTCGTGCACTTCCCAGGTGTCTTGGCTGACCTCGTCGAGAAACCACCGGTCGTGTGTGACGACGAGGAGTGCGCCAGAGCCCTGCGACCACCGCCGCTTCAAGTGGCCGGCGAGCCAATGCACTCCCCCGATGTCGAGGTGGTTGGTGGGCTCGTCGAGCACGACGATGTCCCACTCGCGGCTGAGCAGCGCGGCGAGGGCGACGCGGCGACGCTGCCCACCGCTCAAGTCATCGACGAGAGTGTGGCCGGGTATATCGAAGATGAGGCCGGCGAGAACATCCCGAACATTGCGGTCGCCCGCCCACTCGTGCTCGTCGCGATCGCCGACGACGGTCTGCAACACCGTCAAGCCCGTCGTCAACTCGTCGGCCTGATCGAGCATGCCGAGGGTGACTCCGCCGCGGCGCGTTACGCGACCACCGTCGGGCTCCTGCTTGCCGGCGAGGATGCGCAGCAAGGTCGACTTGCCGTCGCCGTTGCGGCCGACGACGCCGATGCGGTCGCCGTCGCTGATGCCGACCGTCACCCCGTCGAGGACGACACGGGTGGGATATTCGACGCGAAGGGCTTCTGCCCCCAAGAGATGGGCCACCCGTCGAGACTACGGCGCGCCGCCTGCCAAGAAAGACCAGGCAGAATAGGGGGATGCCCTCCGACGAGATCTCGCCTGAGCCGACGCCCGACGCCACCACGACAAACGTTGCCCCCGACGCGTCGGAGGACAAGACCCCGTCGACTCGTCCCGTGGGTCGCGTGCTGCCCTTCACTCTGTTGTGGGCGGCGGCCATCATCATCATCGACCAGGCGACGAAGTACTGGGCCGAAGCGACCCTCGTGCCCTACGAGCCCGTGCCCGTCATCGGCGAGTGGATTCAGTGGCGCCTCGTCTACAACCCGGGTGCCGCATTCGGTATCGGCGGGGATTTCACCTGGATTCTGACGATCGTGGCAGCCCTTGCCGTGATTGGCATCTCGATCTTCGTGGCGCGCATCTCCAGCGTGCGGTGGGCGCTCGCGGCGGGAGCCTTGCTCGGCGGCGCAATCAGCCATCTGGGTGATCGACTCTTTCGCGAGCCGGGCTTCGCGCGCGGCGAGATCGTCGACTTTATCGACTACTTCGGGATCTTCGTCGGAAACGTGGCCGACATCGCTCTCGTGGGTGGTGCGATCGCTCTGGTGTTGCTCAGCCTGATCGGCGTCAGCCCGCGATCACCCGAGCACCGTGAACCGGCCCCGTAGCCCGAATCACCGTCAACCGAGACGCACTGAGCGCAACCTGCAACTCAAGCGCGGAGTCGTGATCGGCGGCCAAGAACGCAACCGTCGGGCCTGAGCCCGAGACGAGGCTGGCGAGGGCTCCCTGCAGTTCACCCAGCTCAAGAGTGGCCGCAAGCTCGGGCGCGAGGTGCAACGCAGGAGCCTGCAGGTCGTTGTGCAAATACTCGGCCAATTGGTGCGCATCGCCCGCCCGCAGAGCTTGCAGCACCTCGATGTCGACGACGGGCTGCTCGGGAGCCGGCGCAATGTCGTGAACGTGGCGCTCACGGTGTCGATCGAGTTCGGCGTAGACCTCGGGCGTGCTGAGCCCGATGTCGGCGAGGGCGAGCACCCAGTGGAAGGTTCCTTGCGCGAGCGCCGGTGAGAGCCGGTCGCCACGACCCGTGCCGACGGCCGTGCCGCCCATGAGCGCGAACGGGACATCAGCGCCGAGTTGAGCCGCGAGCTCATGCAGGTCATCGCGACCCAGGCCCGTGCCCCACAGGTGATCGCACGCGACGAGCGTGGCGGCCGCATCGGCCGAGCCGCCGCCCATTCCTCCCGCGATCGGCACGTGCTTCTCGATCTCGAGCGCAACGCCTCCGCGATAGTCGGCCACGCGCGCGAGCAGGCGGGCTGCCTTGATCGCGAGGTTCGAGCCGTCGGTAGCGAGGCCGCTGCAGTCAATCGGCCCGCTGAAGCGCACCGAGAAGTCGTCCGCCGGGCGAGCGGAGACCTCTTCGAAGAGCGAGATCGCCTGGTAGGCGGTGGCGACGTCGTGGTAGCCGTCGTCGAGCAGCGCACCGACCTTCATGAAGACGTTGATCTTGCC
>CAYWZI010000231.1:0-2832 GCA_964462815.1 uncultured Microbacteriaceae bacterium | reverse complement strand
GAACGCCTCAAAGCCCGCGAGCGCCTCGACACGGCGGTTGGTCGACCCGACCGACGACTCGCTGACGAGACTGATCATGCCGATCTCGGCGGACGACGCGACGTGGGTGCCCGCGCACAACTCGCGCGACCAGGGGCCACCGATGTCGACCATGCGCACTTCATCGCCGTACTTCTCGCCAAAGAGCGCCATCGCGCCGAGGGCCCGTGCGTCGTCGAGAGCCATGACGCGGGTCTCGACCGGAAGGTTGTCGCGCACCGCGAGATTGCTGATCTCTTCGATCTCGCTGCGCGTTTCAGGGCTCAGGGCCTGATTCCAGCTGAAGTCGAGGCGCATGTAGCCCGCCTTGTTGTACGACCCCGACTGGTGGGCATCGCTACCAAGGGTCTGGCGCAGGGCAGCGTGAATCACGTGAGTCGCTGAGTGAGCTTGCGTGGCCGAACGTCGCCACTGCGGGTCGACCTTCGTCGTCGCGGTCGCGCCAACCTCGACCTGGCCGTGCACGACCTGCACGCGATGGCTCACGAGGCCCTTGATCGGGCGCTGAACATCGAGCACCTCAAGCTCGTAGCCCGGCCCAACAATGAGTCCGTCGTCAGACTCTTGCCCACCCGACTCGGCATAGAGAGTGGTCTCGGCGAGGATCACTTCGGCGATGTCACCAGCGTGCGCCACGGCAACGCTCGCACCGTCGACGATCAGTCCGAGCACGCGTGTCTCGGTCTCCAGTGCCTCGTAGCCAAGGAAGGTTGTTTCGCCGTGGGCGCGGAACTCGCCGTAGACCGACAGGTCAGCGAGGGCGCCCTTCTTCGACTTTGCGTCGGCCTTCGCGCGCGTGCGCTGCTCGGCCATCAGACGGTCGAACGCAGCGCGATCGACACTGAGCCCGTTCTCTTCGGCCATTTCCAGCGTGAGGTCGAGCGGAAAACCGAAGGTGTCGTGCAGCTGAAACACCGTGTCGCCGGCGAGCGTCGTTCCGCCCGCCTTCGTCGTCTCAGCAACGGCCAGATCGAGAATCGTCGTGCCCGCGACGAGAGTGCGCAAAAACGCCTCTTCTTCGCCCAACGCGAGGCGCGAGACGCGATCGTAGTTCTGCAGAACCTCGGGGTAGGCCGCGCCCATCGCGTCGCGCGACGCCGCAAAAAGCACGTCAAAGCTCGGCTCGTCAACACCGAGCAGACGCATGGCACGGATGCTCCGCCGCAGCAGGCGGCGCAAGATGTAGCCGCGCCCTTCGTTGCCGGGCGCGACACCATCGGTCATGAGCATGAGCCCACTGCGCACGTGGTCGGGGATGACGCGCAGGCGCACCGCAACGGCGTGGTGAGCACCGTAGCGGCGCCCGGCGGGCTCGGCCGCAGCCACCAGCACCGGACGCCCGTGGTGGACATGTTCTCGACGCCCTGCAGCAGGAACGCCACACGTTCCATGCCCATGCCGGTGTCGATGTTCTTGTTCGGCAACTCGCCGAGTATCTCGAAGTCGTTCTTGCCCGTGCCCTCGCCACGCAAGTACTGCATGAAAACGAGGTTCCAAATTTCGACATACCGGTCGTCATCGGTCGCCGGGCCGCCATCAATGCCGTAGGCGGGGCCGCGGTCGAAGAAGATCTCCGAGCAGGGGCCAGCGGGGCCGGGCTGACCAGTCGACCAGTAGTTGGTGTGCATGTCGAGCCGCTGGATGCGGTCGTCGGGCAGCCCAGCGATCTTCTTCCAGAGCGCGATCGCCTCGTCGTCGTCTTTGTAGACGGTGACCCAAAGGTCTTTCTCCTGGAAGCCGAAGCCGCCTTCGTTCTGCGCCATAGTCAGGAGTTCCCAGGCGTAGCTGATGGCTCCTTCCTTGAAGTAGTCGCCGAACGAGAAGTTGCCGTTCATTTGGAAGAAGGTGCCGTGGCGCGGCGTCTTGCCGACCTCTTCGATGTCGTTCGTGCGGATGCACTTCTGCACACTCGTGGCGCGCGGGTATGGGGCAGGGACCACCCCGGTCAGGTAGGGAACGAAGGGCACCATTCCGGCCACCGTGAACATGAGGGTCGGGTCATCGCTCACGAGCGAAGCGGAAGGCACCACGGTGTGACCGCGAGAACCGAAGTACTCGAGCCACCGGCGCTGAATGTCGGCGGTCTGCATGGGAGGAGTGAATTGCTCCAGAATCGATCGGGCGGGGCGGTACCCCGCCGCCTACTTGAGGCGGTTGGTCAGGTCGGCGATGGTGTCTTCGGCTTCGGCCACCGCGGCGCGAAGCTCCGCCTCACGGGCCTTGTAGCCGTCGACCACCGCTGCGCCGAACTCACGCGCCTTCGTGTCGACGTCGTCAAAGAACTGAGCGCCCTGCGGCGTGCGCGAGACCTGGTGGGCCGCGACGAATCCGATAGCAATACCGGCAACGAGCCAGATGACGTTCTTCATGAGTGTTCCCTCTCAAGACGGGGTCGAAGTGGTGGCCGCCCTCCAGCGGACAGGAGGCAAGCCTACCGGCCGCCCCGGCCATTCCGAACGGGCAGTCATCGACCAGCAATACGCAAACGGGGGCCTGGCATGTGGCCAGACCCCCGTTCGACGGAGTGTGCTGCGTGGTACTAGCGAGCGGCGTAGTACTCGACGACGAGCTGCACTTCGCAGGTCACGGGCACTTCAGCGCGCTTCGGGCGACGCACAAGACGCGACTGAAGCTTGTCGAGCTCGACCTCGAGGTACGCAGGCACCTTGGGCAGCACGTCGACGTGGCCGCCAGCGGCAGCAACCTGGAACGGCTCCATGCCTTCGCTGCGCGCCTTGACGTGAATCAGCTGGCCGGGCTTGACGCGGAACGACGGGCGGTCAACCAACTGGC
>CAYWZI010000230.1:0-2891 GCA_964462815.1 uncultured Microbacteriaceae bacterium | reverse complement strand
GCTGCATGTTCAGCAATGCGTCCATCTTTCCTTCGAGACGGCCTAGGGCGATGAGTAGCTCGTCGTGCATGGTCAGTTTGCTCCCATGATGACCCAGTTGGTGCCATCACTGACAAGGTCGGCCCACCTTCCTGACACGTTCGCAAGGATGGCCGTTCCGGCAGCACCGCCAGCCAAGGGAACGACATTGCTTGACGCGGAGTTGACCTGCTGTGCCTGCGTGTTCTTGATCCTTATCCTTCGGCCAAGCCACACAGATGCGTCAGGAAGCGTGACCACGCATGCCGAACCGGACTTGTTGTTGATCAGCACATCCTCACTGGCACCCACCGTGAAATCGGCCGTCTTTGTGACTGGAGGACATGCGCCGACAAACCGCCATGTAGTTGCGTTGTCGGTGCTGATGAACACCCGAGGCGTGGAACCGGATGCGTTGCCGAATGATGTGACCCTGATGATCTTGGTAAGGCCAGAATTCCCACCGCCAATCGCCAGCACCTCGACAAATGCACGGGTGCCTGTTCCGGTCTGCCACGGCGGTGCGTTGAGGATCGTTCCAACACCAGCCAGGTCAATCGTGAACACGTTTCCGACTTCCAGCTTCGAGAAGTCGAATTCGGTCATTGCGCCCGAATAGCTAAAGAACACGTTGCGAATGTTGTGGTTGTCACGCATGACAAACGAGTCAAGCGTGGCAATGGTGGTTCCGCTTATTGGGCCAATGGCATATGAAAATGCGCCTGGAGCCAGCGTGTTCCTGATATTTGTCGCTTCAGCGACAAGCTTTGACGCGATTGCACCGCCCGAATATCCGGTATATCCAACGCCCTTTGCGTCAATTGGGCCGAACACATTGCGAACCGTGATGGTGGCAACGCCAGGCATTGCGACAACATGGGATTCGGCATTGCCAAATTCTGCGATACTACGAGTTATCACTGCCGTTGAGATCGCTGCCGTTGGCTGGATGTGCAGCCCGTCGATGACCGTGGTCGATGACAGCGCGGTTGGGGAGTACACAAGCGAACAGAACCGATCAAACGCAACATCAGACACAATTGTCGTGTTGATGCATGATGCGTTAAGAACCCTGTCCTGCACTCGATTCTGGAACACGACAGGGCTGTAGCTTGCCCCAAGCGGTGATGTGCTTCCATTGAGCCTGTACTCAAGGTATGCATCCCGCACAATGCCTCCGCCAAACTGGAAATCGAAGTCGTGTCCGCTTGCAATTGTCACGACATCCTTGCGGTACACGCGAGGAGCAAGAACTACCGTGTCCGAGCATTGCGACTTCATCGACCTGCCTTGGCAGTCCACAAATGTCGCGCCCTCAATCACTACCCGTCCGGCACGCCAGTCATTGAACACATCTGGCCCAGGCTTTCCTGCAACAGCAATGCCATCGGCATCCTTCAAGTCAGTCGGGCTATGCAGGACATTCTTGATGTATGGCCTGCGGATTGTCACCTCTCCAACACCCAGGCCAACCTCAATTCCACGGCATACGCCAACGTCAAACCGCTCGACGCCGATCACCGTGGCATCGTTGATGTCAATCCGGTAGTAGTCGCCGTACACGGCGATGCCAGCGGCATTCTGGTTGTTGCTGTTCTGCTTGACGTTCAGGATGGTGACAGGGCAGTCGATATTGACCGTTCCGCCCTGCGTTGCGGACAGGTGCCGAAGGTACATGCCATATGCGGCCTTCTGTCCGCAGTCGATCTGAAGCGAGCCTCCAGTAAACGACACGTTGTTGACGTTGGTCGTTTGGATGATGAACACATAGAAGAATGCGGTCGATGCGGGATCGACGTTGATGGTGACGTTGCCGTCGCAGATAACATGAAGCTCGCCGTCCGCAAGGTTCACGTATGGAAGCACGCTTCCGGTGACCCGGTACGTTCCGCGCAGGATGACAGGAAGCTTGAGCGGGACGGCATACTGGAATGCAGCCGAAAGAGCCGCCGTGTCATCGGCAACCCCGTCGCCGACTGCGCCAAAATCAGCAGCCGTGACGGTTTCGTTGATCTTTGCCACCAGGGCATTGGACAGCTTTGCGGAAGTCACGGCATCGTCCTGGATCATTGCCGTGGACACGCTGTCATTTAGACTCCTGGACACCCCTAGGTTCCTGACCTTGATGTTGTTTGTGCCTAGGGCCGGGATGGCCCCCGCAGTAAACACGATCTGACTGGTCGAAGGAATCGTGTAGTCAGTGGTCGGCCTGAGGATCGATCCGCCGACCTCCACAATGAAGGCGTTCGGGTCGGTGGCGTTGGCAACTGGGCTGAGGGTGAATGTGTCCTGGACGCCGTCGCCGGAGAAGGCCCATGCCTGGGGAGCTGTCGGGGTCCCGCCATACAATGCCAAAGTGTCCACATATCCCTTGGTCGCCAGGCTGGCCGGGGCGGTTCCCATAGTAGAAGAGTTGATCGGCAATCCCTCGGCATTCCAGCCCAGCCGGTCGAAGCTCTTGCCAAGCGCTCCAGAGCCCAGGTCCTCGGACTCCTGGGCGATGAACAGCAGCTGTAGGGCAGACCTGTCGAGGTCGCTGGCCGTGAGCACGGAGCCGTCCTCGAAGTCCACCTCCCGCCCAGCCACCGTCGTGGGGGTGAGGCGCTGGATCCGCACAGTTTGACCGTTGGCCGGGATGTGGGCTGGCTGGAAGGTGATTTGCAGGGACGGGCTCGACTGGAGCGTGTAGTGCGTTCCTGCTGTCTTGAGTACGTCATTTACGTAGACGTACAGGTGACTCAGTGACAGGTATCCGTCAATCTGGGCCGCCGAAAAGACACTGGTCGAACCGTTCGCTGTGTGCTGCTGGAAAGAGAAGGGCATGTGTGTATCACCTGTTGGTTAGGGCCATGAGCTCATCGACGGGGCGACCT
>CAYWZI010000229.1:0-2957 GCA_964462815.1 uncultured Microbacteriaceae bacterium | reverse complement strand
ACCCCAACGGGATTCGAACCCGTGCTGCCGCCGTGAAAGGGCGGTGTCCTAGGCCACTAAACGATGGGGCCTGGTGGCGCGAGCCGCAGAGCAACCGAGGCATAAGCATACGGGTCGCGCGCTCAGATTGCCAAACTGCGCGGCGCATGCGTTCGGCGACGATCCGGATGACCTCCCGCCCGAACGTCTGCCCGCGGGTTACCGTCGCCCCACGGGTCTGCGCTCGTTTCGGGCGCAGCTCTGCGCGGCGCGCGGTGCGCGACCTGGCCGAACGCCGCATCCATTGGTACTGTTGTCAATGGTGCTCATGTGAAAGTTGTGACATAACGTGATTTCGATGGTCGCGTTCGTCACCTCTTGAACGGCGCATCGGAATCGGATAGGCACGATGCAGTCACACGAACGCTGGGGGAGCGCAACGATGACGACGGCTTTGCCCAACGCGCAGCGCGAGCCAGCGGTGCGCCCGCGCCCGCGCCAAGCGAGTGCGGTCGTGGCTGCCCTCGCCGCGTTCGTCATGCTCGTGACGGGTGCGATCGCTGTCGCCGAGCGTCCGGCCTACGCCGTCGACTACCCCTCGTGGAGTGACGTGCTCGAAGCGCGGCGCGACGTCGCGGCGGCGCAGGCGCAGATCAAACAGATTCAAGCGGCGATTGCCGCGATCACCGCCGAGGTCGAGCGCACGCAAGCCATCGCCGAAGAAAAGGGCACGCTCTACTACGAGGCGCAGCTCGCCTTCGACGAAGCCGCCTACAACGCCGAGCAGCTGCAGTTGCAGGCTGACGAAGCGCAGGCCCGCGCCGACGAGTCGCGCACGCGTGCGGGTCAGTTCGTCGCCGAACTCGCCCGTTCGGGCGGAGGCGATCTCTCGGCCGCCCTCTTCAGCAACCCGGGCCAGGCCGACTCGCTACTCTCACGCCTGGGCTTCGCGAGCAAAATCACCGAGCAAGCCGACGGCATTTACGCCGCAGCACTGCAAGACCAGAACGCGGCTCAGTCGCTCACCGATCAGGCAAACGTCGCCAAGCAGTTGCGCGACGAACTTCGCATTGAGGCGGAAGCGGCGTATCAAGAGGCCCAGGCCGCGGCAGAAGAAGCGCAGGCTGCTCTCTTTGCTCAGCAAGAGAACCAGGCCCGACTCGAAGCCCAGCTGGCTGTGCTCGTCGAGAACCGCGAGGCCACCGAGGCTGACTATGCCGCGGGCGTCGCGGCACGCGCGGCAGCCGGCGGCGGCAGCTTCACGACGGGGCAAATCGCCAACGGCTGGACCGTGCCGGTGAGCGGCTGGATCTCATCGCACTTCGGCAACCGCGTGCACCCGATCAGCGGCCGAGTCGCGTTCCACGCCGGCACCGACATCGCCGCCCCCTGCGGGCGAGTGATGTACGCCGCGGCGGATGGCACCGTGGAGTACGCGGGGTGGAATGGCGGCTACGGCTACTACGTGCGCATCAACCACGGCAACGGAATCACGACCGCCTATGGTCACATTCAGCAGGGCGGCACGCTCGTGCAAATGGGACAGTCGGTTGCGGTTGGGCAAAGCATTGCCAAGGTCGGCACGACCGGCAGCTCGAACGGCTGCCACTTGCACTTCGAAGTGCGCCAGAACGGTTCCCCAACGAACCCCGTTCCCTACCTGCGCGATAAAGGGCTCACGATCGGGTAGCCGACGTTGATGCGTCGCCTCGGGCGTCGCGTGGCCGAGTGCCTGAACCCTCTAGTGCCCGGCGGGCGGCACGTAGGCCGCGATGCCGGCCTGAACAATAGCCTCAGCCTCGGCGGCGTCGCCCCAGCCCTCGGTCTTGACCCATTTGCCCGGCTCAAGGTCTTTGTAGTGCTCGAAGAAGTGCTCGATCTCTTTCTTCGTGAACTCCGACACATCGCCGATGTCCTGAATGTGCGCCCAGCGCGGGTCTTTCGCGAACACACAAATCACCTTTGCGTCGCTGCCGCCGTCGTCGGTCATGTTGAAGACACCGACCGGTCGCACGGTGACGCCGACACCCGGAAACAGCGGGTACTCGGTCAACACGAGCGCGTCGACCGGGTCGCCATCGAGGCCCAGCGTGTTCTCGAAGAAGCCATAGTCGGTCGGGTAGACGAACGAGGTGAAGAGCACGCGGTCGAGCATGACGCGGCCGGTTTCGTGGTCGATCTCGTACTTGTTACGGCTGCCCTTCGGCACTTCGATGATCACGGGGTAAGCGCCCACAGGGTGCTCCTTCAACGATGAGAAATCGGCAGGGTCATGCGCGCGAGCGCGGCTCTAACCTTAGTGGATGCCCCCCTTACTGCCCGGTGCGTCAGACCGTCGCCCGCGGCTCACCCCCGCGGTTGCCGACGTGCGTCGTTCCGTGCGCGAGAGTCTCAGCGACCTGAGTGTCGGCAGCTCGGGTACACCGGAGCGACCACTCGTGCTCGTGGCGCTCAGCGGGGGGCCCGACTCGATGGCGCTCGCCGCGGCGACGGCGTTCGAAGCCCCTCGGCTCGGAGTGCGCGCGGGGGCCGTCATTGTCGATCACGGCCTGCAGGCTGAGTCGGCAGCCGTGGCCCAGGCGGCAGCGCAGGCGGCGCGCGACCTCGGGCTTGAGCCCGTGCGCGTCGAGCGCGTGACGGTGGCCGGGTCAGGTGGCCCCGAGGCTGCGGCGCGCGACGCCCGGTATGCGGCGCTCGCACGCTCCGCGGGCGAGCTGGGCGCGGTGGCCGTGCTCCTCGGGCACTCGCTCGACGACCAGGCCGAGACCGTGCTCCTCGGCCTCGCGCGCGGCAGCGGCACGCTCAGCATTGCCGGCATGGCCCCCGTGAGCGACGGGCTCTACCGTCGACCCCTGCTCTCACTACGCCGCGACGTGCTGCAGCAAGCCTGCGACGACCAGTACCTCGAGCCGTGGAACGACCCGCACAACGAGGACGAGCGCTTCGCACGCGTGCGGGTGCGGCGCAGCATCCTGCCG
>CAYWZI010000228.1:0-2972 GCA_964462815.1 uncultured Microbacteriaceae bacterium | reverse complement strand
CCCGGTCCGCGGGGTCGCGGCGAACCGCGCCGCAGCCCGGGGTCCGTCGCGACCACGCGGCACAACGACACTGCAGAGAGTTGACGTTATGACCACTATCGTCGTCACCGGAATCGGTGCAACATCTCCCTTGGGCGGAACGGCTCGCGAGAGCTGGGAGGCCCTGCTCCGCGGCGAGTCAGGAACCCATCGCCTTGAGCACGACTGGGTCGCCGCACACGACCTGCCCGTCACCTTCGCCGCAGAGGCCAAGGTGCGCCCCGAAGAGGTTCTCGAACGTCAAGAAATCAAGCGCCTCGACCCCTCCGCTCAGTTCGCCCTTATTGCCGCACGAGAGGCCTGGGCCGATGCTGGGTCTCCGGATGTCGTTCCGGAGCGGATCCTCGTTGACTACGCCACCGGCATCGGCGGTCTCTGGACACTGCTCGACGCGTGGGACGTCTTGAAAGAAAAGGGCCCGCGCCGCGTGCTGCCCATGACGATTCCTATGCTCATGCCCAACGCTGCTGCGGCAGCGATCAGCATGGGGCTTGGAGCCCGGGCGGGAGCCCGCACGGTCGTCTCAGCATGCGCCTCGGGCACCGAGGCCATCGCCAACGCTTACGAGCACCTGCAGCTGGGACTCGCCGACATCGTCGTCGCGGGAGGCACCGAGGCCGTCGTCCACCCACTTCCCATCGCCGCGTTTGCCTCGATGCAGGCACTCTCCAAGCGCAACGAGAATCCCGAAGCCGCATCGCGGCCCTACGACGTCGACCGCGACGGCTTCGTCCTGGGCGAAGGCGCTGCCGCGATCGTGCTCGAGACCAAAGAGCACGCTCTGGCCCGTGGCGCCCGCATCTACGCCGAACTTGCTGGCGGGTCGGTCACAAGCGACTCGTACCACATCACAGCGCCCGACCCCGAGGGTTCGGGCGCCGCACGGGCCGTGCTGGCCGCTCTCGCTCAAGCCGGAGCCACCCCTGACGACGTGTCACACATCAACGCGCACGCAACCTCGACCCCGGTCGGAGACATCGCCGAGTACAACGCGCTGTACCGCGTGTTCGGAGAACGCGTGAAGAGCATCCCGGTTTCGGCCACCAAGGCCTCGACCGGCCACTTGCTCGGCGGTACCGGCGCGCTCGAAGCGGTCTTCACGATTCTTGCTCTGGACGAACGCACCGCTCCACCGACAATTAATCTCGACAACCAAGACGAAGCCATTCCACTCGACGTGGTGACCTCGCCCCGCGCGCTCGGCGACGGGCCCCTGCTCGCCATCTCGAACTCGTTCGGCTTTGGCGGCCACAACTCTGTCGTGGCGTTCCGCACGGTCGACGACTAACCGTCACAGACACCGCGAGACCCGGGGCCCCCCAACGGCCCCGGGTCTCGTGTTGTTCTCCGGCACACGCACACGTGAGCCGGAAGCGACAGTGACGTTACCCGGCGCGGTGCAACCAGATGACGCGTGCCCCGTCTCCACTGTGGCGGAACGGCTCAAGCTCGTCGTCCCAGGCCTGGCCGAGGGCGAGTCGCAATTCGCGGTGAAGTTCGGCGGTGTTCGACCCGGCGACCTCGATCGCGTACCGAATGCGGTCTTCAGGAATCACCGTGTTACCGGCGGTGTCAGTCTGCGCGAAAAAGATGCCCAGGTCGGGCGTGTGCATCCAGCGCCCGCCATCGGTGCCAAGCCCCGCATCTTCGGTCACTTCGAAGCGCAAGTGCTCCCACCCGCGCAGGGCGCTCGCGATCTTCGAGCCGCTGCCGCGTTCGCCTTCCCATACGAACTCAGCGCGCTGAGCACCGTTGAGCACGGGCTGGTCAACCCATTCAAAGTTCACCGCACGCTCGAGAGCACGACCTGTTGCCCACTCAATGTGCGGGCAGAGTGCGCGAGGAGCGGAGTGCACGAAAAGCACTCCGCGGGCTTTCGCTGGTGCCACGGTGTGTGACAGCTCAGTGTTCACCAACTCAGTGTTCGTCAGTTCAGTGTTCGGAAACACGTTTCACTCCGTTTCGATCAGGTGCGACTTCCCCATCGACCTAGATCACAGAGTGCGTGACGTCTTCAGTTGTCCCGACGAATCGGTTGATCGAATTATGCCTCACTGGGCGGCATAATCACAAGGCTGTCATTTGCAAAAGTGACGATCGCATGAACATCGGCGTTGTGCCTACCACGAATGCATACGCCGCATAGTCTGGAGGCATGACTTTGCGCCACTCTCTGCTCGCCGTGCTGACTTTGGGCCCCGCGTACGGCTACCAGTTGCACGCTGAGGTGGTTGAACGCACGCGACGAGACGCGACCCTCAACGTTGGGCAGGTGTATTCCACGCTCGACCGTCTGCGTCGCGATGGACTCATCGAGGATGCCGGAAGCACCCCCGACAACCTCCCGCTCTATGCCCTCACCGACGCGGGAGCCATCGAGGCGCGGATGTATGTGACCGAACCCGATGCCGCCGACTGGCACGAGATGATCGAGCGCGTGCTTCTCGCGCAATCGTTGCCAGGCGACCACCTCGCAACACTCGTGCGCAACTATCGTCGACTGTGGGCGCCCCGGCGCGGCGTCTCTGACGAGATCGCCGACCCAACCGGGGGCTCTGCGCAAGCCGCGGCGCTCCACGCCGCACGCCTCCTCCAGTCGGCGGCCCTGGCATGGCTCGACTCATTGCCCGACATCGAACCGTGGCCCCTCCGCACCGACCGCCGTCGGCGGGGGCGACGCGCGGCTGAAGCGGTGCATCCCTCAGCCTGACGTCACTTGGCGTCGCTGTACTGATCAACCGCGGCAATCGAGATCGGAAAAGTCACCGGCCACGTGCCGAACAGCAGGTGACCAGCATCAACTGCAGCGGCGCGAAGCGCCTGCTCAACCTCATCGACGAGATCACGCGGCGTGTGGACGATTATGTCAAAAGGCAACAATAAAAAGAGGTTGGGTTGGGGGTAGAGAACGCGCGGAGAGGAGGGAAAGTGCC
>CAYWZI010000227.1:0-2977 GCA_964462815.1 uncultured Microbacteriaceae bacterium | reverse complement strand
TCGAGCGCATCATCGCTCGCGTGGCCGCGACGGTCGGTCAGGCCGACATGGACACCGACGCGGCGCTCGCCGCAACGCGCCTTGACGGACCAGCGTTGGTGCTGAGAGAAGCGAGTTATGAGATTCGCGATGACGAGTCTGGCTTCGCCATCGCGCCCGTGATTCCAGCAGGGGATGTTCAAGTCACGTTGCCACAACGCCTGCCTGAAGAAGGTGACACCTGGCCGCGCTCTGTTTTCGCGATCGTGCTCGCACCGCCGACTGTCAACGCCGAGGGCGTCGAGATTGCGACCCCTCCGCTCGCGATGGTGCTCGTGCAAGCTGACCCGCGCAGCCAATACAAGGTTCACTACGCCATTACGGTCACGCTTCCCGCAGACGCCGCGCGGCCGGAGGTTGCTCCCGCAGCGCTCGGCACCCCGGTGCTTCAGAGTGACACGCCACTTCTGGCCGTGACCCCGGCTGATGTCGCGGTCGGCTACTCGGACATCTTGCTGCGGGGCGACCAAAGCGAGTCATACCCTCTGTTTCAAATCGAGGGGGACACGCTCATTGAGCAGATTGGGCTCGCCGCGAAGAACACTCGCCGCGGCTCACTGCCCGACACGGCGACCATCGCATTCAGCGGGGCCGTGGGAGATGCCGACATCGTTTCGTTCGTCACGAACGACGGCGGCGCTCTCGTTTCGGTCTACCTGATCGAGACGGAGAGCGTGACGCCAACGCAGGCGGGTGCCGCCATCAACGCACCGCCTCCCGTCGCCGCGCTCGCCGGCCGCACGCAGAGTACCCGTGGTATCGCGGCGACCTACGGAATCCAGGTGTTGTTCTACGTTCCGCCCGTTGGTAGTTCCGACCTCATCGTGCAACTCGGCTACACGCAAGGGCTGATCGGCGCGGCGGAGGTATCGTGACCGACCCTCGCCTGGCAGGCTCCTCGCTTCGTGGAGCAGTCGACTTGTCATCGCTCGTTCGCGCCGCGCAGGCTCCCGCCGCGCCCGTCGGTGAGACCCCGTCGGGTGCGTCGTCGGCAATTGTGCGCGAGGTCGATGAAGCGTCGTTCGGTGATGTGGTCGAACTCTCGCGCACCGTACCCGTCATCGTCGAGTTCTATGCCGACGGAATTGCTCCCGTGCTCGGCGCGCTGGTTGCCTTATACGGCGGACGCTTGGCGCTCGCGACTGTCGACGGCAACCGCAGCCCGCAGATCGCACAGGCCTTCCAGATTCAACAGGTACCGGCAGTCGTTGCCCTCGTGGGCGGTCGACCATTGCCGCTTTTCGTCGGGATTCCGAGCGAACCCGAGGTGCGCCAAGTCTTCGACCAGGTTCTCGAGGTCGCGACCCAAAACGGCGTAACAGGAACTCTGGCGGCTGACGATGCTGAGGCCGCCGAGCACGATTCAGAACCCCCCTTGCCGCCCCTTCACCAGCGCGCGTTCGACGCGATCAGTGCCGGTGACTACGCCGACGCCTCGGCGGCGTATCGCACGGCGATCGCTCAGAACCCACGCGACCAGCTGGCGGTTGCCGGGCTGGCCCAAGTGTCGCTACTGCAACGACTCGACGGTCTCGACGCTGCCGCCGTTCGTGCAACCGCCGCTGCCTACCCCGGAAACGTGGATGCTCAGCTCACGGTCGCCGATCTCGACCTCAGCGGGGGCCACGTGGACGACGCATTCGCCCGGTTGCTGCGTGTGTTCCCCGACTGCGACGCCGACGGCAAGACCCTCGTGCGCACGCGACTGCTCGACTTCTTTGAGATCGTCGGGGCCGACGACGAGCGCACGATCGGCGCGCGACGCGCTCTTACCGCACTGCTGTTCTGACCCGTCGCGCCCCTTACTCGGGCTGCAGGTACAGAGCTGCCAAAGGTGGCAGCGTGAGTTCAACTGAAGCGGGCCGCCCGCCCCACGGCGTCGCGGTGGCCTCGACGCTGCCGTAGTTGCCGACACCCGAGCCGCCAAACTCGGCGGCGTCGGTGTTGATGACCTCGCGCCATCGACCGGCGCGCGGGAGGGGTAGACGGTAGCCGCCGACGGGGTTTCCGCTGAAGTTCACGACGGCAACGATCGGAGCGCCATGCGCATCACGCCGCTCGAATGCGATGACGTTGTTGCCTGCGTCGCCCCCCTCGAGCCACTCGAAGCCGGCGGGTGAATTGTCGAGTTCCCAGAAAGCCGGCGTCTCGCGGTAGACCCGGTTGAGCTGGCCGACGAGGCGGTGCAGCCCCTGGTGAACCGGCTGGTCAAGAATCCACCAGTCGAGCCCGCGTTCTTCGCTCCACTCGCTCGGCTGACCGAACTCTTGCCCCATGAACAGCAGTTGCTTTCCCGGGTGCGCCCACATGAAGGCGAGGTAGGCGCGCACGTTGGCGAGCTTTTGCCACTGGTCGCCCGGCATCTTGCCGAGCAATGAACCCTTGCCGTGCACGACTTCGTCGTGGCTGATCGGCAACAGGAAGTTCTCGCTGAAGGCATACAAGAAGCTGAAGGTGATCTCACCGTGGTGGTGCGAGCGCCACATCGGGTTGCGCGCCATGTACGAGAGGGTGTCGTGCATCCACCCCATGTTCCATTTCATGCCAAAGCCCAGGCCGCCGTCGCTCGTGGGCTTGGTGACCCCGGGCCACGAGGTCGACTCTTCGGCGATCATGACAATTCCCGGGGCGCGCTTGTACGCCGTGGCTGTCACCTCTTGCAAGAAACTGATCGCTTCGAGGTTCTCGCGGCCCCCACGCTCGTTGGGCAGCCACTGCCCCTCGGCACGGCTGTAGTCGAGGTAGAGCATCGAGGCGACGGCATCCACCCGCAACCCGTCGAGCCCGTAGCGCTCGAGCCAGTAGAGCGCGTTGCCGATCAGGAAGTTGCGCACCTCGGTGCGGCCGAGGTTGTAGATCAGCGTGCCCCAGTCGGCATGGCGCCCCTCGCGCGGATCGGCGTGCTCGTAGAGCGCGGTGCCGTCGAAGCGGGCGAGTC
>CAYWZI010000226.1:0-3025 GCA_964462815.1 uncultured Microbacteriaceae bacterium | reverse complement strand
AAGCAGTTCGCCAGCACAATGTTCTTCGACAATTACCTCATTAGCACAGTAGCACCAGAGACAAAGAGGACGGATTCTGAAGGCTTGCACCGCTACCACAGGGGGATGGTAGTTCTCGACCTAGATAATAGCTCCAGCCCATCGCCGGATGCGGACCTATCTTTTAGGTGGAATGGTGTGTGGGCAGGGGTGCGCCCGACTCAATGTATCTCCGCGCAGATTAAAAATGAGAAGAGAGGGTTCGTCTGGAGCTTCGACCAAGACAACCAGAATAGACTCTACGAAGTTACTACCAATCACCAAGACGATTACGGGCCGCAGGGAACTGTGCCGATTAAGAGCTTCTTTGTAACTGGAAGATACGACTTCGGGCGCAGTCAGGTTACAAACAAGTTCCAGCGCAAGAAGATTACTGGAGGAGAGATGTGGATGAGTGAGATACCCGGCGTGGTTTCAAGTAGCGTCGAGTATCGCGCAGACAGCACGCCTTGCTGGAGTGAAATCAAGGTTCCTACAACTTACGGTTGCGATCCATGCTCGCCACAAGTAGACGCCTGCACTCCACTCAGGGGAGGGAGCCGATACAAACGCTACAAGTTCACCACACCTGATAACACTATTTGCAATGATATCGCTGGTATCCCTGCGGTAGAGGGGAGTGAGTTCCAATTGAAAGTGAACTTGGAAGGCACGGCCACAGTAGATCGGGTGAGGATCATGGCTAACATTAAGGACGGCGCACAGAACACAGTCGGGGATTGCCCGGAAGATGATGAAGAGTGTTCAAGATTTTTGTGTTGCCAAGAGCGATACTACGACTATTCTATTGCAAATGGATAACACATCCACCAGCCCTCAACTTATCTTCCCGAATGTCCCAGATGACTTCTGTCCTACTGGGAATTGGAGCGAAGTGTTGCAACAGTTTATCGACACGGTTCTTGCTAATGGAACTATCGACATTCCCGGCCTTGGAGATGTGACTCCCGCTGAAATCACAGCCATTAACAACCAACTCTCATCGCAGCAACTCCAGATTGACGCGCTTGATACTAGGGTAGATGCGCTTGAGCTTAACCCTGTTGTTACAATTCGCACGGGGACAATCGCTGTGGCCGCTGGCAACAGCACGCTCAATGTTACTTTTACCGCTCTTCCCGGCACCAACTACGGTGTCAGCATTACTCCTGTTGGCACATCGACCAGCAGGGCTACCATGGGAAGCTATGTTTTGCAGGCTGGGCAAACAACCACAGGATTCAGTATTCTTGTGGAAGACAATCCAGCAACCGTCACAAACCTGAGGTGGACGGCAATACACACCTCGTAAACCAAAACCAAAACTATGACACCACTAAAAGGAACCGATCCTAAATTGAGCAACGACGGGGTTAGCACCCGTGGCATGATCCGCGAGGGTATGGGCAACAAGCCTAACCTTGGCGCGAAGTCTCCCAAAGCCTTCTCCTCCGCTCCTCTCCCGACTGTCGGCAAGATGGTCAGCGCAGTCGGCGGCCCCCGATAATTATCGTTAACGATAATGGCCGACACGCTCAATGAGATGGTGGAGGTTGTGAAGGGGTTCGTCGGCGATAGCGGCGTATGTTCGTATGAACGCGCCGCCAAGGCTGTAAACCAAGCTAGACGGCTCCTCTACAATAAGAGATCGTGGAAATCTACCTGCGAATATGTTTGTATTTGCTGCGTAGATTCCTGCTTCACTCTGCCTAGTCGCTATGAGCAAATCCAGTTGGCTTGGGTAAACAACGATCCTGCCTCGTTACAAGACGAGTGGTTTAACGCGACCCCGATAGCTAGGTTCTACAAAGAGAATAGTTGCCACCGTCAGATCACAGAGGTCGGAGGCAAGCATGTCTTGTTCCGCGACTATCGCACACGCCCATACCAGATCGCTGTGTTGGCAGAGAACATCGAGGATGCTGGGGTAGAGCTAGGTTTTGAAGCCTACGACGAGTATGGCTCGTATCGGCAGGTCAATGTCACGGCTCCGCAGAGTCCCGCTAAAGGTTTGTCAGGGCAGACTGTGGTCGGCATCCGTGCGGTGAGCAAGCCAAAGACCAAAGGGCGCATCCGCGTGTATGCCCACGATCCCGTGCTGGAGACAGACACGCTGATCGGAATCTACCAGCCACTCGATATTAACCCGTGGTTCCGTCGCTTCCATGCACCGAAGGGATGTAACTGCATCACGCTCTACGCGAGCAAGAAGTTCTACGATCTTGAGGATGGGTTGGAGTTGGTCGAGTTCAGCCCAGATGCGATGATCTATGCCGTGCTTGCGCTCAACTCCCGAGAGAACCGCCAGCCGCAAGAATTCCTAACAAACCTCTCGCTTGCTGTGCAAGAAGAAGAGAAGGTGATGGAAGAGGAAGAGATTCCCACGGCAAGCCCGATCAAGTTTGTGGACTACCGCAGACCAGAGAATCTGATCGACCGCCACATGCTCCACTCGGCAAACGACTATTACTTCTGGCCATGACACTAGAGATCCAAGAGAAGATTGATTGCAGGGAAGTCGAAGGGTATGGCGACCCGAACGACATGCTAAACCTTTGTGATCTGGAAATTCTCAAGATGCCACCAAGGGAATGCCCGTTAATCCACCGATTTACACCGGGTTTGTATATCAGGGAAATCTTCATGCCCAAGGACACGATCCTTACGAGCCTGCTTCATCTGACTACCCATCCATTTTTTGTCTTGCAAGGGGATGTGAGTGTCTGGTATCACGGAGTGCCTGCCCAGCGATACAAGGCTCCCTATACCGGAGTGACTGAAGCTGGCACCCGCAGGCTCCTATACACGCATGAAGACACAATCTGGACTACGGTTCACGTCACCAATCTTAAAGACCCAGACGAGATTATCGACTCAATTACAAGCAGAGACTTCAATCCGCATGTGGACAAAGACGATCCGCGTGTTAATATGTGGCGGCACAATCGACTTCAACTGAAAGAACAATAATGCTCTGGGAACCAATTGAGACTAGATACAGGAAAGA
>CAYWZI010000225.1:0-3031 GCA_964462815.1 uncultured Microbacteriaceae bacterium | reverse complement strand
GGCTTGCCCGATGCAGAGTGCGAGCAGACCGCTCGCGGCCTCAGCTGGACTGGCCCCGACCGCGAGTAGCCCCGCGATGACGAGCGCGAACGAGCTGGCGAACCCCGTGAGCGCCCCAATGATCCCGGCGATGATTGGCTGCAGCACGGTCTCGAGCCTAGTGTTGCCAACGGGCCCGATCGTCTGACCGGGCCCGATGGCGGTGGGGTACTAGCTCAACTGACGATGAAACGCCGCCAGGTGATTCTGAGACGCTGCGAGCAGCGACTCGAGAACGGTGATGACAGTGGGGTCGTCCGTCAAAGTGATCGCTTGCGCGAGATCAGCGATGTCGCGCTCTTCGATCATGACGCCGACCTCGAAGGCCGCCGTCGGACTCGTGGAACCGAGCGCGATCAGGTCGTCGTAAAGAGCCTGCAACTCATCGTCGGTGAACGTACCGGCGACGCCGGTGCGGGGATCGTCGAGCCCAGCGGCGTCGAGCAACTCAAGCACGCGATCCTGATGCGTCGCCTCGCTGGACGAGATCTGCGTGAAAATGCGCGAGCCCCAGAGCTCGCCGAGGGCGTCATAGACGTCCATGGCAAGCTTTTCTTCTTCAGCCATGTAGAGCAGCATCTCGTCGGTGGCCGACAGGGTCGAGGTGTCTCCGCTGCCGCCTTCGGGGGTTGCCGCTTCGGCGGTTGCCTCGGCCTGAGTGTCGGCCGTCGCCGTGGCGCGGGCATTCGGGGCACCGTCAGGTGTCGCGGGCTGCAGCGCAAGGGTCGCTCCTGCAGCGACGGCGATCGCGGCGGCAGCGGCGGTAGTAGCAATGATGACGCGAGTGGAGATTGTCATGGTGTCTCCCTTCCTGGCGTCAGGATACCCCCCGGGGTATCTGCAGAGCTATGTTCTGGCCATGAGAAACCTATGAAGAGCCGATCAGCTGGCGCGATACCAGTGCCGCACGTGCTGGCGGTCGTGGCTCGCTTGCCAGAACTCGACCTCGGTAGGGGCTAGTGCCCACGCCGCCCAGTCGGGGTTGTGCGGCTCTGAGACCGCGGGCCGCGCGGCCCAGTCGGCAGCGGCCACCGTGCTCGGCAGCTCTTCGACCTCGCCCGTGATGCGCACCTGGCGGCCGAGCTCGGGCCAGTAGAAGGTCAGTGCCGCGCTCGGGTTGGCTGCCAAGTCGATACCTTTGCGGGTTGATCGTGCACCGGCGAACACCCACTGGCCGTCGACGAGGTCTTTCAGAATCAACGTGCGCGCCGTGACGTGCCCGGTGGGGCCCGCGGTGGAGAGTGTGCATGCGTGGGGCTGCGCCACCCCGCGCGCGATCGCATCGTCGAGCCACTGCAGGAAGAGCTCATCGGCCCGCTCGGGTGCCGTGGACGGGTCAAAGGTCGGCAGGTTCGGCGGAAACGCTGGCAGCGACCGCAACCGTTCGCGCAGTGAGGTGCTCATGTCGTCAGGCTAGCCCGCTCAGCCGCGAAGAGGCACCCTCACGTCTGCCCCACCTTCGTGGGTATAGCGCTCGCGCATGCGCACGACTCCGTCACGCGGGGCAAAGCCACCGGCAAGCAACGCTTGGCCCTGCTCGAAGGTCGACGCACGGGCGAGCAGCTCGCGCGGCACGAACCCGAACACGGCGCCGAGCTCATCGAGGTCGGCCGGCGAGCTCATCTTCATGAGGCCGAGGTTGTCGCACTGCGAGATCACGCCGGCGTGCACCTTGGAGGGCCGCTGGGTGGAGAGGAGCATCCAGAGACCGTATTTGCGACCTTCGGCCGCGATCTGAATAATGCGTTCGCGCACGGCGGTGGCGAGAGTGCCCTCGAGTTCGGGCGAGCAGACGTTGTGGGCTTCATCGATCACGAGCAACACCGGGCGGCGCTCTTCGCGTCTCGTCCACAGGTCGTCGAGCACCGAGAGCACGACAGCGAGCGACTCGTCGGGGTGATCGAAGCCGCCGATGTCGAGCACCGTCGCGTCAGGACTCCCCGCGATGATGTCGCTGGCATCGGGATTCTGGCCCGCCCAGATCTGCCACCCCAGCAACCCGAGGTTCTCAATGCGTTGCGCGATCGCGACCTGCCCCGGGTCGCTCGACGCGCGCAGGCTCGCGAGCAGGCTGGCCGCGTCTGATGCAGTGACTCTTCCCGTCAAGTGCACAAACGCGTTGTACTCGACGCGGTCAATGATCGGGTCAAGCCGCATGAGGGCTGCCTTAGACTGCGGCAACATCGACGAGAACCTCGCGAGCAGCGGGTCTTCGCCGCGACGCGCGGGTCGCAACACGCGAATGTCGCGATCGGCAAGCTGCGCGGCAACGGCGGGCTCGACACCGTCGCGCACCTCTCCGAGCCGAACGAAGTCGGCGTTGGGGTCGATGATGACCAACGGAAGGCTCGTGCGCAGTAACAACTCTTCGAGCACGACACCGAGAGCGTAGGTCTTGCCCGACCCGCTTTGGCCGCACCAAAAGGTGTGGCGATTGAACTTCTCAGGGCGCAAGCCCGCGTGCTCGGTCGTACCGTCGAGGAGGCCAACGGCGAGATGTGTGTCGCTCACGGTTGCGGGCTGACTCAGGCTGACTTCTCGCGGCGCGTCACGACGCGGCGCGGAACGATCGTGGGGGCAGCGTTCTCCATGACCGCGTCTTTCGTGACGACGATGCGCTCGACGTCATCGTGCGACGGCACTTCGAACATGATCGGCCCCAGCACTTCTTCGAGAATTGCGCGCAAGCCGCGGGCACCCGTCTGCCGCAGCACGGCGAGGTCGGCGATGGCGTCGAGGGCGTCTTGCTCAAACTCGAGCTCGACGCCGTCGATCTCGAACATGCGCTGGTACTGACGCACGAGGGCGTTGCGCGGCGTCGTGAGAATCTCGATGAGCGCCGTGCGGTCGAGCGGGGTCACCGTCGTCACGACCGGCAGGCGCCCGATGAACTCGGGGATCAGCCCGAACTTGTGAAGGTCTTCGGGGAGAACCTCGCTGAACAGGTTCTTCTCGAGCGACTTGTCGTGCAGGGGGGCACCGAAGCCGATGC
>CAYWZI010000224.1:0-3038 GCA_964462815.1 uncultured Microbacteriaceae bacterium | reverse complement strand
TATGAGCCTGTTCAGAATCCAGAAGATCCAGAGGTCATCGGTTTCATGTCTCCAGGTGGCGACATCATCGACAAGGAAGATATGAGCTATATCTTCGAAACAGAGCTCGAGATGGCCTATGAAGCGATGAACGATGCAAAAAGTCGCTATTTTCAGATGTTTGATCAAGAAAATCTTAGAGAAGGTCTGAACAAAGATGAGGTTGCTGAGGCAAGCAGGAATTACGCCGACTTGCGGGCGCAATATATCGATTTGCAGGATGAACAGGGTGCCTTTCAAGAGTTTGTTTATGATTGGGAAGGTGGTCTCGAAAATGTCAATCCTCCAAAATTTTCTGGGTATCAAACAAAGGGCCCATCAGAAAACTACCGTGAACTACTGATACGACTCGGGCCAGAAGAGAAAAAGGTTATTGAAAGGCCACCATTTGAATATGGAAGACAGGGCTTAGGTGGCGATCCTGAAGAGCTCACCCCTGAAGAAGCCCTTCGACGTCTTGGTCTGACTGAGATGGACGAATTGGGTGGCGGCGACAATGTCGAGTCCGTTTTGATTTACCCAACAGGCATGTACATCACAAAAGCAAGCGATGGCAGGTACTACACGCTTGCAAACTCAGATGACATCATGACTGAAAACTTGGCTGAGGCAGAGGACTGGCTCTCTCGCGAAATGGAGCCTGAACTGCGGGCTCCAATTTACGAACCAAGCGCTAACCGCGGTAGGCCGTTTGTGCAAGAGGCGCATTTTCCAGAACCTGATATTGTTGTGCACACACGAGTTAGCGATCGTAAAGGGCCCAATGGTGAAAAGATACTATACGTCGACGAGATTCAATCTGACTGGCACCAAAAGGCCAGAGGTACTGTAAAAGATTTTGCCGAGGCTATTGTCAATAATGAGATGGTCGCAGCTGAAATAGCAGAGGCGGCAAGGCGGCAAGTTAAGGCAGAACTCAATTTAGATCCTAACGCCGAACTTCCATTCTCGCCATTTAGTGGATTCGCGCAAACTGATTCAGGCATAAACGTCGAGGAACGTTTCCAAGAAGTACGAGAACAGCTCAAGAAGCAGCGTATCGCTGAAGAGATTAAGAAGATGCCAAAGGACTTCGGCTACAAGAAAATGGGCACAAGGACCCCGCCATGGTCGCAAACAAGCCACGAGCTGGCTGTTAAGCAGCTGCTTGATACTGCTGCAAACGAGGGCTACGACAAGGTCGTGTTTGCGCCTGGCAGTGAGCAGGTGCGTCGGTATAGCCTCGGTGAGTACTTTAATCGGATTGAAGTTGTGCCGGAGCTAAGGGGCAGTTACAAGGTAAGGGCGGAACACAAAGATGGAAGAAAACAACTCATCGATAATATGAGCGCCAAGGGGCTTGCTGAAGCTATTGGAGAAGACAAGGCTGCAAAGGCGATCGCTGATCTTAAGGAGGGCCAGCAAACGGTAACTTTTGAGGGTGATGATCTGCTGCTTGGAAATGAGAAGGCGCAGGGGAAGCTAAAAATCTACGACCAGATCATTCCGCAATACCTGAGCAAGTACGCAGGCAAAGAGTTTAACGTACAGCCTGGAAGAACTGCAATTCCTGTCGAAGACATCGAAGATGCAAGAGCCTCCTATGAGTACACGAAGCGAAATCAAATACTAGAAGACCTTGCTGACAAATTTGAAAGAGGCGGTCTTGACGAGGATCTTGATTTTGAACTTCGTGAGATGCTTGAAAATGCCGCGCGCAAACAGGCGCAGCGTGAAATTTTTAGCCCGGGGTACGGAGACACCCCTTACAACCGGTTTATGGAAAGATTCGCAAAATCGCAAAACCCTAACGCTGTTAACATTACTGGCGACGTAGAGTATTTGGTTTCGCAGCTTGAGCCATCTTCATTTGGTCGTGGAACAGGAATGATTGCGAACATAATTCCAGAGAAAATCTTGTTTAAGGATCCTGCTAAGCAGGCCGAGTACGAACAATTTCTCGAAGAAGAATGGTTGGGCACTACTTTGAGCGCGAGGACTCGTCAGGAGTTGTTAGGAAGCCGGCTGCTGAAGGAGGCCGAGGACCGTGTGCTTAAAATGACTCCTGAAGAGTTGTTTGCAGACATGCCGCCCTTGAAGAGTGTCGAAGGCGCATCCATTGACATCACTCCTGAGATGCGTGAAAAGATCAAGACCAGAGGCCAACCATTGTTTGCAGTGCCCCCAGCCGTTGGTGCTGCAGCCGTTCTATCAGACGAGGAAGAGCCAGTGCAAGAGTACAAGGAAGCAGGCCGTGTTGAAAAGAAAAAGGGCATGCAGCAAGAGCAGTTTGATCCGCCCTTTGACGAATCACGGCGCATGGGCCCGAAGCCTGGTGTTAGTGCAGGACCATCAAAGATCCGTGACCTGACAAAGATTCTCCGTGGCGAGAATACTGAGGCCAAGAATCTCGAGCGTCAAAGAATCGAGGGCAACCTGGCTGCTGCAGGGGGCATGCGGGAATACATGTACGACATGCTTGTTCCTCAGACCGGATGGGAATGGGCGGCTGAAGCTGCGTTCTTTCCGGTTCCCAGACCAGTTCGCAAGGGCCTGTTGGCAGCCGCCGGTGCCATGTACGATCCAGAAGCAGAGGCTGGCAAGCTAAGCCTGTTGCACGGAAGCCCCAGCAAGATCACGAACCTGCAACCTGGCAAGGACCTGTGGGCGACTACAGATCCAGAGTATGCGTTAAAGCGTGCCATGGACAAGATGCGGATTGCAGAGGGTGCAAAGGGACCGGGCATGGTCAATCGGTTTGAGATCGAAGATACAGATCTTATGCGGCTGGCAGACAAATACAGCCCTGAAGACATTGCCATCGCCCGCCGGGCATTTAGCAAACTGCCTGAAGGCCGCGAGATGACTGGCGAAGAGATCTACGAGATCGCAAGCACAAATACTGGCGGCGCAAAGACTGCTGCTCTTGAAGGCGTGACGAGGGCCCTTGGCAAAAAGGGCTACCAAGTTCCTGCAGGTGCAGCTGACAAGGGCGATTGGTACAGGGTACTTGATCAGAC
>CAYWZI010000223.1:0-3077 GCA_964462815.1 uncultured Microbacteriaceae bacterium | reverse complement strand
GCTGACAACCGGGTGAAGAAGCGTGGCTAAGGGCGGGCTCGGCAAGTGGTTCGGTGAGAAGTGGGTCGATGTGAAGACCGGGAAGGAGTGCGGTCGCTCCGGTTCTGAGAAGTCGTCTAGGGGTTATCCCGCATGTCGCCCTGCTGCCGCAGCCCAGAAGCTCAGTGCCTCTGAGCGCAAGACGATGGCGTCGAAGAAGACAGGTCCGGCACGCCAGTCGTGGCCGGTGTCACCATCGGGTAAGCGAAAGGGGTAGCCATGATTCAGGGACTCGCATTCAGCCTCGGTGAAGGCGTCATTCTGGCGGTATTGGTCCTGCTGTTGGTGGCTGTTCTGAGGGGCAAGTGATGGCTGAGAAGTGGATCCAGAAGGCGATCAAGAAGCCCGGGGCTCTGCGCGAGTCGATGGGTGTGAAGAAGGGGGAGACGATCCCCGCCGCGAAACTGGCTGCGGCAGCCAAGAAGCCAGGGAAGATGGGGCAGCGAGCACGACTGGCCCAGACACTGAGGAAGCTGAACAAATGAGCAAGATGTTCATCCGTGTCAAGAAGGATGGGTTCATCTATGACTACAACCCCATCTTGGCCAAGAACCCGGAGTGCGAGGTCATCCCCGAGGAGATCGCCTACCCTGAGCGGTTCATCCCGAAGCATGTGGAGATCGAACCAGCGCCGACCCCTGTGGTAAAGGCAAAGCCTGGACGCCCACGCAAGGCTCCTCTGGACTTGTCAACTGCTGACATCCCTGAGCCCCCGCCTTATACTCCGCCTGAGTTGGCGGCGGATGCTTCCCGAGGATTGCCCGAATGACGCCCAGCGAAGTCATCACTCAGGTCCGACTCCTGATCCAGGACACGAAGACCCCGTACCGGTACACCGACGCGGTGCTGCTTGGGTTCGTCAATCAGACGCTCAAGCGCATGGTGATGCTTCGCCCTGATCTGTTCGCCGTGATCGCGGACTTCACGACGACCGTCAACACGGTGCTGCAAAGCTGCCCAGCAGACTCCAACCGCCTGATCGAGATCTTCCAGGTCAAGAACGGCAACGCCATCACTGAAGTCAACCGTGAGACGCTGGATCGCACGGTGCCGGGGTGGGTGAACGAGACTGCTGGGCAGCCGGTGAACTTCATGCGCCATGTGCGCAACCCCAACCGGTTCTTCGTCTACCCCCGTCCTTCGGCTGGGGTTGTGCTTGTTGGTGAGTACGCACAGACGCCTCCCAACTACGCTCTGAACGACACCATCACGTACCCTACGGATGCGTACTTCACCGCAGTCGTGGATGGCACGGTGTACTTGGCAGAGTCCATCGACAACGAGCATGTGAACTCTGGCCGCGCCAAGCTGTTCCTCGACTCGTTCGTTCAGACCCTGGGTGTTGACCTCAACGCCCGCTCGCTCACCGACACTGAGTCTGGTGGGCAAGATCCGAAGCAGGTGGTCTGATGGCATCTCGCACCTTCGCCTCTCTCGTGCCGCGTGTGCAGCCCAGCGCCCCTGGCTGCCCCCACGCTACGCTCATCCAGTACATCCGGGACTCGGCCATCCGCACGTGCGAGCGCACGCTGGCGTGGCGGTATCAGGTGCCGCTGTTCAACCTGCTGCCCGGTGTGCATGAGTACACCTACAACCGCCCGGTGGACGCGGATGTCCACGTGATGTTCGAGGCGGTGGTCAACAACCGCCCGCTGGAGCGGTTGACGATGGAGAAAGCCATCGAGCTGTACCCGCAGTGGGCTGACTTGTACTCGGGCGAAGATCCCTCAGTGGTGTGGAGCCTGACGCCTTCTGGGTCGTTCAACAGCTTCGACTACAACGAGGCGCTGTTCAACGAGAACTCGCCCTACGTGCTGCCGCCAGCCATCGTGGCTGATGCGTCCACGCCTCAGTCCATCACTCAAGTCAGCCCTGACAAGTACATCATCCTGCCGCTGCCCGATGCGCAGGCGACGTACCAGTGCCGCATGTTCTTGGCGCTCAAGCCCAAGAAGACGGCCACGGGGATGGATGAGGTGATCTTCGACGACCTGGAAGAAGCCATTCTGCATGGGGCGCTGCAACATCTTCTGGTGCTGCCCAACCAAGCGTGGTCGGACCGGGATCTTGCTGCGTATCACGCCAAGCAGTACGTCTTCCAGACCGCAGAGCGTCGAGCCAGGGCGAACCTGGGCAATGTACGCGGCATGATGAGGGCGCGGATGCAGCCCTTCGGAGCCTGACATGGGAATCCAGCTCAAGAACAACGCCTCGACCACCGTGCCGCTGGCGATCAGCAGCACGGCAACATCTTTGGTGGTGGCTACGGGCACGGGCAGCAGCTTCCCAACGCTCGGCGGGTCGGACTACTTCTACGCCACGATCCAGGATGTGAACAACCACTTCGAGATCGTGAAGGTCACGGCTCGGACTGATGACACGATGACCATCGTGCGGGCGCAGGAAGGCACACTGGCTATCCCGTTCCCTGCGAACAGCCGCTTCGAGATCCGGGTCACGGTCGAGAACATCCTGAGCAACATCACGGATCAGAACTTCCTGCTGCTCTGAGGACAGAACATGCCGATCAAACTTGCCAACAACGCCTCGGGCACCCTCGCAACCGCGATCAGCGCGTCTGACACCGGCATCGTTCTCACGACCGGCGACGGGGCTGAGTTCCCCACGCTCGGGGCTGGTGACTACTTCTACGCCACGATCACAAGCACGCAGGGCACGCAGGAGATCGTCAAGGCCACCGCTCGCAGTGGCGACTCCCTCACTGTCGTTCGTGCTCAGGAAGGCACCTCAGCGGCTGGCTTTGCAGCCGGTGCGCGGTTCGAGTTGCGGGTGACTGCGCAGAGTGTGTTCGACGCTGTTGGCGATGTGGTTGCCTCTCAGGTAGGGTTCACTCCGACGGGCGGTATCGCTGCAACAGATGTTCAGGCTGCGTTGGCGGAGGTTGATTCTGAAAAGATCGCGTTCACTCGGTTGGACGACAGCGACGGGTCGTCGCTGGTTGGCTTCCTCCAAGCCGGCACCAACGCAGTCCCCACCACCGTGCAGGCCAAGCTGCGGGAGACGGTGAGTGTGTTGGA
>CAYWZI010000222.1:0-3087 GCA_964462815.1 uncultured Microbacteriaceae bacterium | reverse complement strand
TGAACTTCACCGGACGCTGGTTTGTCGGGTTCGGGATTTTTCTGATCCTTTGCGGGCTGGCGGGATATCTGTCCAATCCGGCCGGGGCTAAGACGGCGCTGATGTCGGGTGGAACCTTCGGCGGGCTTTCTGCGCTCTGGGGTGTGCTTATGCTGAGAGGGTTTGTCTGGACCAAGGTAGCCGCGTGGGTGAGCACCTTATTGCTTGTCGTTGCCTTCACCTGGCGTTCCATCGTGGGATGGATGGCTTATGCCGAGGGTGAGCCGAAACTTTTTGCGGCGTCGTTGATCACGCTGATGCTGGCAGCTTCGCTGGCTTCGCTTGCGGTGCTGACTAAGGGAAGGGCCTGAGGCCTTCTGGCACGTTTGCTCTTGCGGTCGGGCAGTTGCTGGATAAGCAAGTTTTATGGCATTTCCGAACCAGGAGCGTCCCAGTGCGAGCCGACATGGACTCCCGGGCATGATCGGGAAAAGTTCTCTGCGTCATCGTAGGCATTTTGCCCTGTGTCTGGCCTCCGGTGTTTTGATTGGTTGCGGCCTGATGTGGCAAGCGGAAGCCCATCAGGCCATGAGCGGCAATGTGAGAATTGTCTCGACCATCGATTCGGGCGGGACGGTGCAAAGCGGCGACGATGTGCGGATTGCCGGGTTCATTGGCGCCGCCGGCGTGGTATCCACCGGCGGCACTGTTGTCGCGCGTCAGGGCGGCAATAGCATGATTTACTATGCAACCGCCTTCACTGTCACCGCCGATGCCGCGACCATCAACGAGCAAGGCGCACCCGAGACGCACAGCACGCGCACGCAACTGCGCGGTGAAGCGGTTTACGACGACTCCACGCTCGGTGCGATTGATGGGTCGCAGATCGCTTGGGCAGCACCCGCGACGAATTCCTCATTGGCTTCAATCTCCGCGGAAGGCGTGGCCGAAGCCTCGGCAGTTTACCAACACACTGTGGCGTTATACACCGGCCTCTACGAGAGCATCAGCGCGACCGGAAGCCTCACCGTGCTCAACGTCCTTCCGGACAACTTCAGCGTGTGGGCCGGCGACACCTTCGACGACGCTTGGGAAATCTCGCAGGGTATGACCAACGGGGTGAATCCCGATGCTCTCAACAACGGTGTGCCCAACTGGCAGCTTTACGCCATGGGTTTCAACCCGGAACAACCCGCTCCGGCCGTGCTTGCCTCGAGTGTTGTCACCAACGGTTACTTCGGCGTGCGCTACACGCGCAATCCTTACGCGACCGGCTACCTCTTTACGCCACAGGAAAGCCCTAGCCTTCCCAGCGGCTTCTCCAACATGATCGCCCCGGTGTCGTTTACCAACAACCTGCCCGACGGTAGCGATCAGATTATCACGCAAGGTTCCGTTCCGGTGTCATCCACCCGCAGACAGTTTCTTCGCGTCAGAATCACCCGGCCTAGTCCATGATCTCCAACTACTCTTTCCACTTTAATCCAATGAAAATCCTTGTGCTTTGTATTGCTGGTTTTACTCCCGCGCTTTTGGCTTCCGCACCGTTGCGGGCTCAAGTCCCGAATTTGCTCAACTACCAAGGGCGGGTCACGGTTGGCGGGACAAATCTTACGACCGATGCGGCACAGTTCAAATTTGCCTTGGTGAACGGCGACGGCACGACCTTCTACTGGAAAAACGACGGCACGACTGCTTTCGCGGAGCCCTCGACCTCCGTTTCGGTGGCTGTCTCCCAGGGGCTTTATTCGCTTCTTCTTGGTGACACGACGCGGAGTAACATGGCTCCGATTCCTTCATCTGTTTTCACAAATGAAAATGTCAACTTGCGTGTTTGGTTCGGCACCGGAACGAATGGCTTCGTGCAGCTGACTCCAGATCAGCGGATCGGCGCGGCGGGCTATGCTTTGAGGGCAGCAACAGTCGACAATCTGACGAATGTAACGGGCGATGTGACTTTGCTCGGCACTCTGACGGCCCGGCAAATTATCGGAGGTATTGACAACGTGGTCAGCAGCGAAGGGTCGGTGATTGCCGGCGGAACTCTCAATGATCTCGCAGGTGAGGGGGGGTTCATAGGTGCGGGATCAACCAACACAATCACCGCAGGTGCTGCGAATTCAGTTATCGGAGGAGGCTGGGGCAATTTTGTTTCGGAGCCTTACAGCTTCGTTGGCGGCGGATTGTTGAACATTGTCGCGGACGCCGACGTTTCTGCCGCGCACTCCTTCATCGGGGGAGGCAAGGAAAACAGAATTGGGAGCGACGAGAGGCCTGAAGACGAGGAGGTAAATCCGATAATTGGTGCAGTTATTGTCGGCGGCGAGCGCAATTTTGCTAGCGCTGCCTACACTTCGGTCGGCGGTGGGTATTACAACGAGGCTAAGGGTTTCGGTTCCACTGTATCGGGAGGCTCCGAAAACAAAGTTGAAGGCTTAAGTGCAACAGTGCCTGGAGGCTACCAAAACAGTGCTTCCGCCGATGACAGTTTTGCAGCAGGCGTCCAAGCCAAGGCGACAAACATTGGGTCTTTCGTCTGGAGCGGCACCTACGGCACGGCGACTTTTTCCACCAATGACTACTCGTTCAGCGTGCGTGCGCCGGGGGGTGTTAGATTCATTACCACCCTGGCCTCGGAAAATCTCGAGATTGGTGGATCCGAAACCAATGGCGTTGCTTTGGCACCGGGCAGCGGTTCTTGGACTTCCTTATCGGACCTTAATGCCAAGGAGAATTTCGAACCCGTCGATGCCGCCGCGATTCTCGCCAAAGTCGCCGCCTTGCCGGTTATGACATGGAATTACAAGGCGCAGGCGGATGACATCCGGCATATCGGACCCACGGCTCAGGATTTCAGAAAAGCCTTCGGCATCGGTGAATCCGACACGGGTATCACCACCGTCGATGCCGACGGCGTCACCATGGCGGCAATTCAAGGCCTCGCGAAGGAGCTCAAAGCGCGGGACAAAATAATCGAGGAGTTGAAAAGCAAGCTCGAGACTCTCGAGGAGCGTCTCAACTCGTTACCGCCGGCGCCTTGAGCCGCCGCTGCTGATCAAAGATCCTCGTCTTCGTCGGCGGCGCCTTTTTTGTAGGTGAGGCCGCGGA
>CAYWZI010000221.1:0-3139 GCA_964462815.1 uncultured Microbacteriaceae bacterium | reverse complement strand
TCACCAACCTGACCAGCACGCTGCTGGTGGCGTCGTCCGCGACGCAGTGGTACTCTGTGCCTCTGGTTGCGTCGTGATGAAAGGGGGCTCCGGCCCCCTGTTTACTTGGAGAGTGAGATGCCTGGACAGCGTATTCCTGACCTGACCGCCATTGCTGGTGCCAGCACGGCCAATGACGACAACCTCGTCATCTTCGACACGGACGCGAATACGACCAAGCGCATTCTCCGCTCCCAGCTTGCTGCTGGGATTGTGGGCGATCTGCCCTATACCCCATCCGGGGGTATCTCTGCAACGACCGTGCCCACGGCAATCGCAGAACTGGATACTGAGAAAGTCGCGTTCACGCGACTCGATGACAACGACGGCTCCAACCTCGTAGGCTTCCTCCAAGCCGGCTCCGGAGCCGTCCCCCGCACTGCGCAGAGCAAGATGCGCGATGTGGTGAGTGTGTTCGACTTCATGACGGCAGCGCAGATTGCCGATGTGCAGGCTGGCACGGCGCTGGTTGATGTGACGGCTGCGATTCAGGCTGCTTTGAATAGCGGCGCGGCTTCAGTATTTTTTCCAGATGGAAATTACTTAATTACATCAACAATTACTGTTGGTAGTGGGCAATCCGTTTTTGGTAACGGAGGGGCTGTAATCACTCAAGGTGCAAACGATATCAATTGTTTGGATATCTCAAGCACTCTAAACGTCGAAATTTACGGACTTCATTTTTCCGGTGCGGCAGCAACTCTGTCTGGGACGAATTTTACTGCAAACCATGCGGTTTATGGGTCTAGCACTACTAACGCCACCATTAGAAACTGCACAATTTACGGATTCTGGTTTTGCGGAATTCAACTGCGAAACTGCTTGAATTCGCTGATCGCTGACAATTTATTGTACGGAAATTATTTTAGCTCTAACAGCTCGGCAAGTGACATCACACTTTACAGTTTGGCGTCGCAAGGCCGTGGAACCATAATTCGTGGCAACAGGTGTTTCTCAAATAATTCTCAAGGTATTTTCGTCAACCCTTTAGGTGGAGATGAAGACACCATTGTTGAAGGGAACATGATTCATGCCCTTAACTCGTCATGGCAGCCTCCGTCAGACTATTCTGTGAATTGGTCGGGTACGATCCCTACCTTCTCAAACACCCTACTTCTTCGCCGTCACGGGATTGTGCTTGGATATAACGGTCCAGGTAAAGGGCGGGTCATTGTCAGCAATAACAATATCCGCACAACCGCAGCAAACGGTATTTACCAAGACGACTTTAACAACACAAACATCGGCACGCGCATTGTTTCTAATAATGTGATTAGCGATGTTGCTCTAGGTGCATATGAGTTCAGTCTATCCGGTGGCATTGTATTTGTGTATAGCGGCAATGGCGACCTAATCACAGGCAACCTAGTAGAAAACGTCGGCAGTGTTACCAGTGGCGCTAGACCGGCTTTTCACTTTGCTGGAAGTGGCGCCGTAAATACGTCATTAGTTATTAGTAATAATGTATTCAAAAAATGCGGCTTTGGTATTCGTGCATCAAGTTTTGCTATTAGAAGTTTGCAAATTCTTGGCAACTTTATGTACGATATGTCTGTGCAGGGCATTTACCTTTCATACGGCAACACACAAGAAACCGAGGATTTTTCCTTAGCAATTTGCAATAACTATATTGAGCGATTTTCTGGAACTTCTGTTACACAAGCTGGAATTTACTTTAGCTATGTGTTCACGAATTTTGGGAAACCGTTAAACGCTGAGATTTGCGGGAACACCGTAGATGGTAATGGCCTTGGCACATATGGCATTCTTTTTGACCAATCAAAAGCTACGGTAAATGTTGGCCATAACTTAAACTTTAGCAACAACTGCATCAAAAACGTCGTCACCGGGTTGCGCTCGCAATCCTATATAGATGCCAGAATGTTTAATTGGCAGTTTGTTAAAAATGTGTTTCACAATTGCACAACCGCATACGATATGGGGTCTGGCCTTGATAGCAGCCGGGGGATTGCGATTGTAGATGGTGGAGACTTTTTTAACGTCACAACAGTATTTGGAACTAGGGGCGGCTTCCCCGTTTTGCGGTTTGGGAAATGGGTCAGCAACAAAGTTGTGCAGATTATTGACTCTGCTGTTCCTACAACGGGCCGGTGGTATCGCGGTGACAGAATCTTGTTCAGTAATCCTTCCGCTGGGGGCAAAGAAGGAGCAGTGTGCGTTACTTCTGGTCAGTTCGGTACGCTATCTGGTGTAACCGCAGACACCACCGCTAGTTCTGCAACAATAACTGTAAACTCAGCCACTAATTTGTTTATTGGTATGACGATTACCATAGCCGGCGTAACTGGCGCAAAAGAAATTGCAAGCGTCTCTGGCACTACGGTTGTGTTGACAACTACGTGTGATGCAACAACCTCCGGCGCAGCTGTGGCGAACAATACACCCGTACTAAAACAATTTGGGGCGATTGACCCGTGACCCAACCACGCCCAGCCCGCCACATCATCCGCTGGATCCTGCGCACCGCAGGGTTCGGCGGTGTGACGCTGCCGCCCTTCGGAGTGTTCATCCTGGCCGAGCGGATCCACAGTGAGCGGCTGATCAGGCACGAGCAGGCGCACTGGGCGCAGTACCAGCGCATGGGGTTTCTGGGGTTTTACGTCACGTACATTTGGTATACCCTGCGCTATGGGTACTGGAACAACCCAATGGAAATCGAAGCGAGGAAAGCTGAATGCCAACCAACCTGACCGGCACCACGATTGCCAGCACGTACGATCAACTGCTGCACGTTGACGACGGCCCGACCGCGACTGAGAAGACGGTCTACAGTGGCACGGGGGTTGCGACGTCGCTCAAGCTGAGTACGACGTCTGCTTCTGTGGGCAACCTCGGCCTGACGGGCAACACGCTGTCCAGCACCGATACCAACGGCAACATCGTCCTGGCACCCAACGGCACGGGTTCAGTTTCTGTGGCCAAGGTCGCCATCACAGGCGGCACGATCAGCGGCATCACTGACCTCGCCATCGCAGACGGCGGTACAGGGGCCTCCACAGCTTCGGATGCTCGCACCAACCTCGGGCTGGGCACCATCGCCACTCAGAACGCCAACAACGTCAGCATCACGGGTGGGTCG
>CAYWZI010000220.1:0-3145 GCA_964462815.1 uncultured Microbacteriaceae bacterium | reverse complement strand
GACCGAAGTCGCAGGCCGCCTACGCGCGCGCCGAGCACCTGTTCGGCCGCGTGCCGATGACCTGGATGAACAAGAAGTCGGGCGCCTTCCCGATTTACCTCGACCGCGCGCAGGGCAACCGCGTGTGGGATATCGACGGGCACGAATACATCGACTTCGCGCTCGGCGACACCGGCTCGATGGCCGGGCACTCGAACCCCGTCGTGGTTGAGGCGATCACTCGCCGCGTCGGCGAACTCGGCGGCCTCGTGACGATGCTGCCGACGGAGGACGCCGAATGGGTCGGCGCCGAACTGTCGCGCCGCTTCAGGATGGACCGCTGGAGCTTCTCCTTGACGGCGACGGATGCGAATCGCTGGGCGATTCGACTCGTCCGCGCGATCACCGGAAAACCCAAGATCCTCTTCCACTCGTACTGCTACCACGGATCCGTCGACGAGTCGCTCGTCGTCGTCGGACCCGACGGCGAGGGCATGTCGCGCCCCGGAAACGTCGGCGCACCCGTCGACGTCACCGAGACCTCGCGTGCCGCCGAGTACAACGACCTGCCGGGCCTCGAGCGGGCGCTCGCGCACGGCGATGTCGCCGCGGTGCTCATCGAGCCGGCCCTGACCAACATCGGCATCGTGCTGCCCGAGCCGGGCTACCTCGAGGGCGTGCGCGCGCTGACCCGGCAGTACGACGCGTTGCTCATCATCGACGAGACGCACACCTTTTCGGCCGGGCCCGGCGGCATGACGACGGCCTACAACCTCGAGCCCGACCTCGTGGTGATCGGCAAGTCGATCGGCGGGGGCATCCCGACCGGGGCCTACGGCCTCTCCGCCGAGTTTGCCGAGCGCGCGCTGGCCCGCACCGATCTCGACCTCGTCGACATGGGCGGCGTCGGCGGAACCCTCGCCGGCAACCCGCTCTCTGTCGCGGCCATGCGCGCGACGCTCGAGCACGTGCTCACCGACGAGGCGTTCGCGACCATGATCGACACGGCGACCTACTTCACAGACGGGGTCAACGAACTCTTCGACCGGTACGAGCTACCGTGGGCGATCAACCAGCTCGGCGCTCGGGCTGAGTACCGTTTCGCGCGGCCGTACCCGATCAACGGCACGCTCGCGGCCGAGGCGGCCGATGGTGAACTCGAGGACTTCTTGCACCTCTACCTCGTGAACCGCGGCATCATGCTCACGCCGTTCCACAACATGGCACTCATGGCGCCCATGACGACGCGCGCCGACGTGGATGCTCACCACGAGGTGTTCGAGGCGGCCATTCGCGCACTGCTCTCAGTGTGACCGCACCCGCACGACGGTCAGCGCCATCCCCCCGATCACGAGGAGGAGAGCCACAGCGATCAAGGACTCAGGGTTCGCACCGGTGGCAGCCAGGGCCGGCGGGCATGACCTAGCAGTACTGGAGTTGTTCGCCGAAACGGGGTCTGATTCGTTGCCGAGCACGGTAGCGGTGTTGTTCACACACACTGCCATCGTCGACGGGGTATCGGCCTCAATCGTAAAGCTGCGCGTCTGGCCGACCGTCAGCACACCGCTGACACACGTGACGGTCGAGCCAGCGACTGTGCAGCCGGCATCACTCGTGCGAACGTTGGTCAGCGGCGCTGGAACAGTATCGGCCACCACGAAACCGGACGACACTCCGGCACCGTTGTTCGTCACCGTGAGCGTGTACGACACCGGCTCGCCTGCGACGAACGACGACGCAGTCTTCACGATCTCGATGTCGGCGGGTGCACCCGCTATCGAGGTACCGTCATTGTTGCTTGTCGGAGGACCGGGATTGGTGCCCACCACGGTGAACACAGGGCTTACTGAAGCCGGGTCGTCAACCTCAACCTGAATCACTTCACCGGTCGAGTTGGCCTGCAAGCCCAGATTGCCGTTGCCATAGGTCCAGACTGCCCCGCAACAGTTCACGCCGCCTGGCAAGATCCCCGGGAAGAACGTCACCACGCCCGACACGGGGTTGACCCTCACGATCGACGTGTCCGATGCACCCCAGAAAAACCCGTCAGCGAGAGTGAGGTCAGCTGCAAACGGGGCTACGGAGAGCGCAAGAGTTGAGACGATCGTGCCCGTCGAGACATCGATCCGTTGCAGCGAATCCTCATCGAATCTGCCCACGTAAAAGAGTCCGTCAGCTCCAAAGAGGCCGATCACACGGGTCGGTGCGAGCCCCGACGCCACCAGGGTAACGTCGCCATCCTGGCCGACTCTCAGTAGTGATCCAGCCACCACCGCGTCGCCGTTGCTATCGGTGCCAGCGGTGTTCGACATGGCATAGATGAAGTCGTCGACAGGGTTGAACGCAATCGCGTTGTACGTGACGCTTGCGACGGAGCCCTCCGGCACAAATGATGTGGTCCCCGCCCCACTCGTCAACGCCGAGAATAGTTGCGTCGGACTGTCTTGAGCGACGAAAACCGTCGGTGCATCGGGATCAAAGGGGTCGCCCGGCGCGGCGTGCGCAGGTGCGCCTGTGGCGGCGACCACACCGAGCGCAAGAACGGACGCCACGAGCAGCCGAATACCTGAGTCGATGCCCCGCGAACCCCGACTCGGCCATACGCGTGCCGTGGCACCGGCGAAGGCGGTGTTGCGCTCTGCGCGCTCGCCGCGATGCTCGGTGAACATGATGCTCCCATGGTTGAAGGAGATGCCGGGGTGGCGCAGGTCCGCCGAAAGGAGGACACGTCTCCGGCGAGCATACACCGCGACGATCGCGACGGAGAGGCTTACGCGGCGCCGTCAAACATTGAGGTGACCGAACCGTCGTCGAAGACCTCGTGAATCGCGCGCGCGATGAGCGGGGCGATCGGCAGCACAGTCAGGCGGTCCCAGCGCTTTTCGTCGGGAACCGGCAGGGTGTCGGTGACGACAACCTGGTCGACCGCGGCGTCTTGCAGAATCTCGAAGGCCGGGTCGCTGAAGACGGCGTGCGTTGCCGCAACGACGACGGCCGTGGCGCCCGCCTTCTTGAGCGCTTCGGCGGCCTTCACGATCGTGCGGCCGGTATCGATCATGTCGTCGACGAGCAGGCAGACGCGGCCCTCGACCTCGCCGACGATCTCGTGCACGGTGACCTGGTTGTGCACGAGCGGGTCACGGCGCTTGTGGATGATCGCGAGTGG
>CAYWZI010000219.1:0-3146 GCA_964462815.1 uncultured Microbacteriaceae bacterium | reverse complement strand
CCCTCGTTGAAGATGAGGTAGAGCACCCGCAAAAGGGCGTCCACGCGCTCGTCGAGGTTTGCCGGAATCGAGAGCGGCATGCCCGCCTCACGAATCTTGCGCTTGGCCCGCACGACGCGCTGCGTGAGCGTGGCCTCGGGCAGCAGGTAGGCGGCCGCGACTTCGGCGGCGGATAATCCGCCCGCCAGTCGCAGAGTGAGTGCCACTTGCGTGTCACGATCGAGCGCCGGATGGCAGCAGAGCAAGAGCAACCGGAGGCGTTCGTCGCCGAGAGAAGAGGCATCCATGATCAGGTCGTCCTCCTCCTCTGCGTCAGTCGTGGTGTGGTGCGCGGTCAGTTCGGGCGCGGCTGCCTCCAGGCGGCGACGGGATGCTCGGTCTCGCCGCAGTTGGTCGATCACCGTGTTGCGGGCCACGGTGTAGAGCCACGCGGCGGGGCTCTCGGGAATGCCCGACTGCCACGCGGTCAGTGCTGCAAGGAGGGCATCTTGAACCGCATCGTCGGCGGCGTCGAGGTCGCCAAAACGACGCGTGAGGAGAGCGAGCACTCGCCCGCTCTCCTCACGCGCTAGCCGGGTGACGGCGTCGGCGATCTCCGCCGAGGTGGTCACGCTCTGTTTACGCCGCGTCCGGGCGGAACGCGACCGGGCGAATCTCGAGCGAGCCGTTGTCCATCGGCAGCTTCTTCGCAAGCTCGATGGCCTCGTCGAGGTTCTCGGCCGAGATCAGGTAGTAGCCGCCGAACTGCTCTTTCGTTTCGGCGAAGGGACCGTCGACGAGCTCGGGCGCCTGGCCGGGCGTCAAGCGCAGGGTCGTGGCCGAGCTCGTCGTTGCGAGGTTCGCGCCGCTGACCCAGTGGCCACCGTCGATGAGCCGCTGGTTGTAGGCCATCCACTCGCCCATGAATTCTTCGAAGCCGGGGTCGCCAGGCGCGGGGCGCGGGGAGGACTCGTCGCCGTGGATGAGGATCATGAATTCCATTGTCTTTTCTCTCTTTCTGGGGTGAGTGGGGTCAGTTGCCGACGAGACCGATGACGAGTGCCATGGTGACGAACACAAGAAGATCGTGTCCGGTGTTGATGAGCAAAAGTTTGACAGAACGCGACTCAAACACGGTCGTGATGAGCGCCCGACCCGCCGAGAACGCGAGCCAGCCGAACACAGCCGAGTAGAGCGCGGCTTCGAGCAGCGAGTTCTGGTTGGCGAGCTGCGACGCCGAGGCGAAGTAGGCGAGCACGAACGCGCCGACGAGGTTCACCACCAAGGCAATCGGATACTGAACGGCGTCTTTCGCGGCGGGTCGGTCGTCGAGCTGCGCGAGGCGCGTCCACGGCTTGCGGAAGATCAGGCCGAACCACAGCCAGCCGACCACCATGGCGGCAACGGCGGCTCCGAGAACGGCGAACAGGTTGATGTCAAAGGGCATGTTCGTCTCCTTCTGAGGCGAGCTACTTGCTTGCTCTCACTCAGATGACGAACGGCTCAGGGTGAATCGACAACTTGAGGGAAATGTCTTTTCGTTGCTCAGGGCTGAGGCGCCCGGTGGTCGATCGCCAGCCAGCTCATCAATACGCGTCGCAGCTCGGCCTCTTTCGCGCGAACGTCTGCCAGGTCGGCGAACGTCACGAAGCCACGAATGTCGGATGCCCACTCAACGATGCCCTCATCCTCAAGCAGCACCGGCGTGCCCTTTCTGTTTTCCGGCCGCGTCGCGCCCATGTGCACCACCAGCTTCACGAGGCCCTGCTTGTTGCCCAGGTTCATGGTGATGCGGTCTTCGCCGTCGAACATGTAGCTCGGGGCGTTCCACTTGATGTGCTCGGTGAGGTCGGCGTCGAGCGAGCCGATGATGTCGCGCAGCAGCTGCACTTGCTCGCGCGTCTGATCGTCGAGGGTGCTGACGAGGTCGGCGACCGGAGGCTGCGCGCTCGAAGTCATGGGCTCAGCGTAGAGCGACGCAATGTCGTCAGCGGGTGACCTCGGTTTCGAGTCGTCCACAGTTGCACGGGGGTGCCTTCGCTCCCCTGCTTCGCCGCCTTGATCGCCGAGAGGGAAACGCATGCCTACCTTTCCGCGGGTGATGGTTGACGCAGGCGACACCGCGCGACGTGAGCGAAAACGGGGCGGCCTGACTGCTCTGTGTAGACTCGTGTGTAAGGAGGCGGAAATGGCGACGAATCTGGCACTTGATCCGGCACTTCTCGACCGCGCCCTCGCGGTAAGCGGGCAAGCAACGAAGAAGGCGGCGGTGACCCTTGCACTGCAGGAGTTCATCGCGCGGCGTGAACAGCTCGGCCTGCTCGAGCTGGTCGGCACCCTGGAGTGGGACGACTCGTTCGACTACAAGGCGCAACGCTCGCGGGCATGACGGTTCTGGTCGACACGAGCGTCTGGTCGCTCGCACTTCGTCGTGACGCTCCGCCCAAGAACCCCGCGATTGCAGGGCTGACGACGGCACTCGAGTCAGACCTTGTGGTGACGACGGGCCTGATCATTCAGGAGCTTCTTCAAGGATTCCTGCCGGAGCGTACTCAGGCCGAGATCCGCGAACGCTTCGGCGTTCTCCCTGCAGTGCAACCGACGCGCGACGACCACATCGCGGCAGCCGACCTGCGCAACGCGTGTCGACGCGCCGGAGTGCAGCTCGGCACCATCGACGCCCTCATCGCACAACTGTGCATCACCCACGACTTCGAGTTGCTCAGCACGGATCACGACTTCGTGCACGCCGCCCGCCACTGCGATCTTCGGCTATGGGGCGTTAGCGACTCGTAGGCGGTCAGGTGACAGTGAGTCTCCCGTTTTCGGGGTACGGCACATAGCCGCCTAGTGAGTTCAGCGCCGCCCGCGCGTGCCCATCACCGAGCGGCTCCCGCGAAACGCCATGACCGACACCACCGACACGGCCGACAGCACCGCCGCGAAACTCAGAAACGACCCGATCGACAGCACCGAGAACGCCGACCCAATCGAGCCGATCGACCCCACCGACCCCACGCTGCCCACCGACAGCACCGACCCCGAGCTGCCCACCGACAACACCGAATTGCGCGAACGGATGCTCAGCAGCGACCCGCTCGACCCACGACGATTAAAGAACGAGCGTTTCCAGCGCATGGTAAAATCTTGAGTAGTGAACAAACACA
>CAYWZI010000218.1:0-3198 GCA_964462815.1 uncultured Microbacteriaceae bacterium | reverse complement strand
ATTTGTCTATGTCCGAATGCGTCAGTGGCCTTGTTTAGAATGAACTCGCCTCCAAATTTCGGAGGGGATTCGAGCCACACGGTTCGGGTGGGAAACAAGACGACCCCGCTGACCGGGGTGCGGTCTAGCGGGGTCACGTTCTTCGCGGAACTACGACAACACTAGCGCGGCAACTAGGATTCAGCACCGGTCGTCTTCGAGCAACAGGAGCAACAGGATGAAGTTGATTGAAGGCACGCCGGCCCCCTTTGCCGGGGTCTATCGGGCAATCAGTGAGAGCGGTGAGCTGCTTGACCTGTCGGTCATGCGGTCTCGGTTGGAGCCCTTGCCACGCCTCATCGAGGGATCAAGCTGGACGCTGGAGCGGCTGATAGCGGCATAGCGGCAAACGGAAACCCCCGGGCCTTCATGGACCGGGGGTCTTCGCCGAGGGCGGTGAACACGACGTCCTGACACTCACGCTCGTCTCCGTGGCCGATGCGCCCGCGCTGCTCGATCGGTCGATAGCCGGCCGGCGGATACTGCATGAGGTCAGGAGCCTGCGTCGCGCCCACGGCCGCATAGGTCACCGACTGCTGTTGGCGGCTCTGGTCGCGTTCGTGGCTCACGTGTTCCAGAGTACGGCGGGATACCGTCGATGAGCCGCGTGTGAGGCTGTCAGTCGCCAGCCGGGCTACCGCCTCCGCCGCCCAGGTGCGCCGTGAGCGCTTCGACGATCAGGGCGTGGTCGACCTCTTGCGGTTGGCCCGAGACCGTGATCGTGCCGACGACACCCGTGCCGCGAATGGTCAGCGGAAACCCGCCGCCGTGCCCAGCGAAGTGCAGGGGGTCGATCCACGGGAAGTCTTCGAATGCCGTGCCTCCGCGGCGCGCCGTCAGGCCCACGAGGTAGCTCGAGGTGCCGAACTCGCGCACCGTGCGCTTCTTGCGCTCGATCCACGAGCCGTTGTGCGAAGAGGTTCCGGGCATCGCACAGTGGAAGAGCCGCTGCTCGCCGAGAGCGATGTCGATCGTGATGGCCTGGCTACGAGAGAGGGCGAGGTCGCGCAGGCTCGAGCCGAGCATCCACGCGTCATCGGGGCTGAACGTCGTGAATTGGAGACGTTCTTCTTGCGCGGTGACCTCAGCGATGAGGGCGTCGAGTGCGGCGTCGTCGGCAGCGTCGGAGGACATGCGTTTAGTGTGCCGCATGCGAGAGCGCTCGCAGATAGCGACGCGTGTAGATCGCCTGCACAAGCCGGAGCACGGGGGCACCGAGCATCCAGATGCCCCGAGACGGCCGCGAGAACCCTTGCACCACGACGCGAACGACTCCCGCGTCGTCGATCGTCACGAGAAACGCTTCTTCGCCGCGTTCGGGATGCCCCGGCAAGGTTCCGTAGACGAACCCCCGCCGCGCCGGCTCATCCACCACCGCGAGCACGCGCGCGTACGCCTTGACCGGCACGATGCCCAGCAGCGGAATCGTCAGCGTCACGTCGTCGCCCACGACCACCCGCGCCGTGCTGACGCGGATGCCCGCTCCGCGCTGCAGCCCCCACGCGAGCACCTCGGCCGCGGCCGACGCCCACCGCTCGGCCCCCGAGCCGATCGCGGCCTCGTGTCGAAACACTCGGAACCCCGCGGGCACCCGATCGGGCTCGAGGTTCAGGCTGCCGCCGTGGGGCGCGTAACTCAGCTCTGGTCGCGCCACAGCATCCACCGCCACTCGCCTTCGTCCTCGCTGACGTCATTTCGCTTGATGACACCCTAAAGTGCGCCACATTCGGCGGATCAGCCCGTTGGGCTTCATGACCTTGCGACCTCGGGCGGTGATGAGCGAATCGGCGACAGTTTTCGCCTAGGCCGCGAATGCACGACCGCAACCGATGCACAGTCCGATGGGAACCCGGAAGTCGAAGTCCGATTAAGTTGGGCTGTCGCCCCGGAAGGGGGCCTTCACGCGAGTCCGAGGACGTGTCAGGCTCGCGCTCATGACTAACCCTGACGTAGAGAATTCATCGCAGCCATCCACACCAGCTGCCCCCATAGCATCGAGCCCAGCGCCTCAGGGCGCGCAGAAGGGCCTCGCTGTTGCGGCCCTCGTCGTGGGTATCGTTGCGTTTCTGTCCGGGCTGGCACCAGTGTGGGGTGTCTTAGTCGGCGCCACCGCCGTCGCGCTCGGAGCCTTGGCGCTCGTTCGCAGACAAACTAAGGGACTCGCCTTGACGGGACTAATCCTCGGGGCCCTCGCAGCCTTGAGTTCACTCGTCGCGACGGTTGCACTGTTTGCTGGGATTTCGAGCCTGAGTAACACTGACTCGGCCCCCGCCCCAGTAAGCGTTGCTCCCATCGAGACGACTCAACCAATTGAAGAAGCAGAACCGACTGAGGAGGCAGAGCCGACGGTCGAACCCGCGCCGGAAGAGCCAGCCGAGACCGTGGCTCAAGCTAACGCCAGAGAATCCGCAGAGAGCTATCTCAACTTCACTGCATTCTCTCGAACGGGGCTCATCGAGCAGCTTGAGTTCGAAGGCTACTCCACCGAAGACGCGACATACGGGGTTGACGCGGTTGGCGCTGACTGGAATGAGCAGGCGGCAAAGTCGGCGCAAAACTACCTCGACTTCACGTCCTTCTCCCGCAGTGGTCTCATTGAGCAATTGGTTTTCGAGGGCTTCACTGCTGCAGAAGCAGAGTTCGGCGTTGATTCGGTAGGGCTCTAGGCAGAACCTGAGCGATACAGACTCCGACGCGGGTGAAACCTACTTCTTCTCTCTCGCCTTTTCGACGTCACCCGAAAGGGCTGCGATGAACGCCTCTTGCGGCACTTCGACGCGGCCCACCATCTTCATGCGCTTCTTGCCCTCTTTCTGCTTTTCGAGCAGCTTGCGCTTGCGGGTGATGTCACCGCCGTAGCACTTGGCAAGAACGTCTTTACGAATCGCGCGAATGGTTTCGCGGGTAATAACGCGTGAACCAATGGCCGCCTGAATGGGCACCTCGAACTGCTGGCGTGGGATGAGTTCCTTGAGCTTGGAGGTCATCATCGTGCCGTAGGCCATCGCCTTATCGCGGTGCACGATGGCACTGAAGGCATCCACCGGATCACCGTGCAGGAGGATGTCTACCTTCACCAGGTCCGCATCCTGCTCGCCGCTGAGTTCGTAATCCAGGGACGCATATCCCTTGGTTCGTGACTTCAGTTGATCGAAGAAA
>CAYWZI010000217.1:0-3211 GCA_964462815.1 uncultured Microbacteriaceae bacterium | reverse complement strand
CGGAGAACTAGGTCTGCGGGTCTCGCTATCGCGCCGAGCCGGCGCGACCGGACGGCCGCGCTCCGCCACTGGGCACTGCGAGCAAGTCTACGACCTCCTGCGCAGCACGGCGGACATCATCATTGACGACAAGCTCGTCGAACTCGTCTTGAGCCGCGAGTTCGATGCGCGCGGTCTCGAGCCGTCGCGACTGTTCTTCCGGCGACTCGGTGCCGCGCCCGACCAGTCGGCGCACGAGTTCTTCCCAACTGGGTGGCAACAGAAACACCAAGAGCGCCTCGGGCATTGAGGCACGCACCTGCCGCGCTCCTTGCAGGTCGATCTCGAGCAGCACACTTCGTCCGGCGTTCAGAGCGGCATCGACCGGTGGACGCGGAGTGCCGTAACGAGACTGGTTATGAACAACTGCCCACTCGAGCAATTCGCCACGCTCAATCATCGCGTCGAACTCCACGTCGTCGACGAAGTAGTAGTGAACGCCGTCGACTTCACCCGGCCTCGGCGCTCGTGTCGTGGCCGAGACACTCAACAACACGTCGGGGTGGTTGTCGCGAACGTAGCCGGCGACCGTTCCCTTGCCGACGGCCGTCGGGCCTGCGAGCACAACGAGGCGACCTCGCCCCGGCACCGCCTCACGAGATCGCAGCCAATCGCGAAATCGATCCCGCTGATTCGGACCCAAACCACCGAGTTTCTTCACGGGAGCAATCTGCAGCCGCTCCAAAACCTCGGCCACCCGCGCAGGACCCAGCCCACGCATGGCACCAAGCAACTCAGGAACGCGGATTCCTGCTTCGACTCCCCCGGATTCGCGCCACGCGGCGTCTGCGACCTCGAGGGCCGTTCGCGAGCCCGAACGCACGGCCTCTTTCACCTCGGCGCGAGCGCGACGCGCAGCGACCGCGGCGCGCGACGCTGCCGAGCGATCGACCTCTGGCATTGGGCCTGTCATGGCGTTTCCAGTTCAGCACGGTGGGCATCGAGCGCGCTACCCAGACCATCAGGCCCGGCCGACAAGACGCTACGAGTGACGGTCGGGATAACCGCACTGGCCGCCACCCCGTACACGCTTACCAGGTCACTTAGTCGAGTGCCCTGATAGCCGAAGCCAGGGCCCAAAACCGGGGTGTGTTGCAACAGCACTGGGTCGATGCCGCTGGCCGTGATGGGTTCAGTCGCGCCGATGACCACACCGATTGAGCCCCAGTCGCGCGCGCCCGCATTGCGCACAGCGACATCCCGCGCCAGTTGACCGGCGACCGATCGGCCGCTGCCACTCACTGACTGCTGCACGTCGCGACCCTCGGGGTTGGACGTAGCCGTGAGCACGAAGACGCCCTTGCCGTGCTGCAAGGCGAGCTCGATGACCGGATCCAGCGAGCCGAGGCCCTGGTAGGCCACCGCCGTCATCGCGTCTGCCTCGAGCGGGGACCCAGGCGCAAGCCACGCTTCGCCATAGGCCGCCGCCGTTGAGCCGATGTCGCCACGCTTGACGTCGGCGATGACGAGAAAGCCTCCGTCGCGCGCCGTGCGAATGACCTCTTCGAGGGCGGCATAGCCAGCAGCGCCAAACCGTTCGAAGAAGGCCGCTTGCGGCTTCACGATGCCGACGCGCCCGTGCGCCGCCTCGAGCGCCCGCAGAGCGAGCTCGCGAGCGCCTTCCGCGTCGTTGCTCAGCCCCCATTGCTCCAGCAGTGAGGTGTGCGGGTCGATTCCGAGGCACAACCGGCCATGAGCATCCACGACCGACCGCAGCCGGTCGCCAAAGGCGATCATGCGCGCGCCGCCCGCGCGATCGCGTAATCTTGCAGGCTCGTCACGGTGACGGGCTCGGTGGCCGTCTCCAAAGACGCGACCGCGGCACCGACTGTTGCGATGGTGGTAAACAGCGGCTTATCGGCCGCGACCGTTGCCGTGCGAATCTCGATGCCGTCGGCACGCGCCGAGCGGCCCGACGGCGTGTTGATGACGATGTCCACTTCACCCGCGTTGATGAGATCGACGATTGAGGGCTCACCATCCGAGGCACCGCTGTGCTTGCGCACCACCCGAGCCGCGATGCCGTGGCGCGCGAGAACCTCGTTCGTGCCTTCGGTTGCCCAGAGCTCGAAACCGAGCTGGTGCAGGCGCAGCGCGGGCAACACGACAGCACGCTTATCGCGGTCGGCAACCGAGACGAACACGACGCCGTGCTTTGGTAGCCCGCCGTAGGCCGCGTCTTGGCTCTTAGCGAAAGCGCGCGGAAAGTCGCGGTCGATGCCCATGACCTCGCCCGTCGACCGCATTTCGGGGCCGAGTACGGAGTCGACGATCACGCCCTCGCGCGTGCGGAATCGCTTGAACGGCAGCACCGCTTCTTTCACCGCCACCGGGGCATCGAGCGGCACCGTTGAACCATCGCCTGCGGGCAACAGCCCATCGTCAACGAGCGAACGGATGCTCCGGCCGGTCATGACGAGCGACGCCGCCTTCGCGAGCGGAATACCGAGCGCTTTCGACACGAACGGCACCGTGCGCGACGCACGCGGGTTCGCTTCGAGCACATAGAGCACGCCGGCACCAATCGCGAACTGCACGTTGAGCAGTCCGCGCACGCCGATTCCGGCAGCGATGCCGCGCGTTGCCTCACGCACGCGATCAATCACGGTCGCCCCGAGCGTGACGGGCGGCAGGGTGCACGCCGAGTCGCCCGAGTGCACACCCGCTTCTTCGATGTGCTCCATGATGCCGCCGATGTAGAGCTCGTCGCCGTCGTACAGCGCATCGACGTCGATCTCGACGGCATCATCAAGGAACCGGTCGACGAGCAGCGGCTGCTCGGGCCCGATGATCGCTTGATCTTTCACGCGATCGAAATAGTCGACGAGGCTCGGGCTGTCGTACACGATTTCCATGCCGCGGCCGCCGAGAACGAAGCTCGGGCGCACCAGCACGGGATACCCGATGCCCTCGGCGATCGTGACGGCGCTGTCGACATCGGTCGCCGTGCCGTTGCGCGGGGCGACGAGGCCAGCTTCATCGAGAATGCGCGAGAAGGCGCCGCGCTCTTCGGCGAGATCGATCGCGTCGGGAGTAGTGCCCAGAATCGGGATGCCCGCCCGCTCGAGCCCGTGTGCGAGGCCAAGCGCCGTCTGGCCGCCGAGCTGCACAATGACCCCCACGAGCTCGCCCGTCGCCGACTCGGCCTGGATGACCTCGAGAACATCTTCGA
>CAYWZI010000216.1:0-3221 GCA_964462815.1 uncultured Microbacteriaceae bacterium | reverse complement strand
GAGCGGCGATACAGACGGTTAGGGCCAGCTACCTTACATGACCCAGTGCTAATGTCCGAGCACTTAAAAGAAACAGGGTGCGCCTAATCGTAGTATCGGGAGCCGGCGCATGTTGGCCTTAAACTGGGGACCAACGAAAACAGGCTATGACGAATTGCCGTGGTGGGGGTTGACCGCCCCAGGTTGGTAGGTTCAGCCGGATAGGTGCCTGATAGTTGAACAGTTTGCTCATGGCAGCAGTGGGCGTCGTCGGAATCATGACAGGCGCTGGCTGATAGACATACCATCACAACATCTATCTGTTGGGTGGGCAAAGTCTACGGCTCCCGCTATGGCCTGATGAAATGTACTGTAACAGGTGGTAAAGTACGGTACTGTAACATCATGTTATAGTACGGAACTGTAACACTGATACAAAAAAATACTGTAACATCTGTTACAGAACAGGAGAGAAAACATGGATCCTTTTAAGATCAATGAGCCTACCGTCATTTCTTTCTCCGGCGGTCGGACCTCCGCGTACATGTTATGGCGCGTTCTCCAGAGCAATGGCGGGATGCCTGATGAGGCCATCGCCGTCTTCGCAAACACCGGCAAAGAAGAAGAAGCTACCTTAGAGTTTGTTCGAGACTGCGAGCAAAACTGGGGGGTAGAAATTCACTGGCTGGAATACCAAGACGATGACCCTAAGTTTCGGCGCGTTAACTTTGATACAGCCAGCAGAAACGGTGAGCCGTTTGAGATGCTGATTAAGAAGCGCAAATACCTACCCAATCCTGTGACTAGATTCTGCACGGCGATTCTGAAGATCAGGACAATAGATCGGTACCTTAAAAGCCTTGGATGGGACCATGATGAAAACATGGATTGGGTTGGAATCAGGGCAGACGAACAACGACGGGCCGTCAAGATGGCGAGGGAGCGAGTTCCACTCTACGTAGCAGGCGTCACGGCAAAAGACGTAGGCGACTTCTGGAAAGCCCAATCATTTGATTTAAAGCTACCGAACGTGAATGGCAAAACCATGCACGGTAACTGCGACTTATGTTTTTTGAAGGGGGGAAATCAAGTTCTAAGTCTTATAAAAGAAAAACCAGAACGTGCAATATGGTGGGCAAAGATGGAAACGGTAGTCCAGTCTTCTGGAATGACCAGGGGAGATGGAGCTAGGTTTCGGTCCGACCGGCCCTCCTATGCGCAGATGATGGAGTACGCAAAGAGCCAGCAAGATTTGTTCAACGATGAAACTATCCCTTGTTACTGTGGAGATTAAAATGCAAACAATGAACTTAAAAGAAATCCGTACAGATGGTGGTACTCAAGCCCGAGCAGCACTTAGCCATGAAACAGTCAGCGAGTACGCCTCTCAGATGCAAGACGGGGCAATCTTTCCTCCCGTAGTAGTCTTCCATGATGGTTCAGATAACTGGTTGGCCGATGGATTCCACCGTTACTTTGCGTACCGTCAGAACGGCGAGATAGAAATCCCTGTAGAGATTCACCAAGGAACGGTAGACGACGCTACCCTTTATGCCTTCGGCGCCACAGCCAGACGCGGACTGTCCTTCAACAAAGACGACTTAAAAGAGATCGTTACCCGTATGCTCAAGCACCCTGTCTGGAGCACATGGTCCACCAGAAAAATGGCCGATCACATTGGCTGTTCAGCAATGACCATCAGTCGAGCCAGGGCATCCATTGAGGAAGCCCCCAAAACGGTCGCCTACACCCGCAACGGCAAAGAGAAGGTCATGGATACCTCCTCAATAGGAAAGGCACCACGCGGCCCTAAAGAGACCAAAGAAGAATCAAATCCCAAAGAAGCAGATCCATTTGAAGAGATAGAAGAAATCAATCCAAATCAAGAACTGATAGATGAAATGAATAAACTATCGGCAGAGAATGAACGATTGAAAGATGCTATCGCCGTAGGTCAGTTTGATGCGTCCGACATTGAGAAGATGGATGTTGAGCAGACCATTGCAGATCTTCGTGAGCAAATCCGATTGAAGGACATAGAGATTGATGCACTGCGGGAATCTAGGGACATTCACCAGCAGAAGGCTGCGGAGTTGATGAAGACGGTAAACTCTCTGAAGGCAAAGATTAAAAAGCTAGAGGGCCAGCAATGAGAGACTATTCAGAAATCTACCAGGAAATGAAGATGAAAATGGTGGACGTCTACCGAGAAGCAAGCCAGAACGATAGAGAAAAAGCATTAGAAATAGCGATTGATTTAAAAATATTATCAACAGAACTAATTCAAAGTCTGTTGGACAAAAAGTAAAATGTAGTTCAAGCCCACGCTAGGGGGGAATCCTAGCAGGAGAGTAAAACATCATGGAATTAGAACTAAGAGAGCACCAGATGCAGGCTATTGAGTCTCTGCGTACTGGGTTCAAGAAGGGACACCGCTGCCAGCTGCTCTACGCCCCCACGGGTTATGGTAAGACCGAGTGCTCAATCTATCTGATGAAAGCCACGGCAGACAATTACAAGCGGGCCGTGATGCTGATGGATCGAATCGTTCTGGTCGATCAGACAAGCCAAAGGTTAGATAAGTACGGGCTAGATCATGGGGTATACCAAGCCGATCACTGGCGGTATAGACCTCTTGAAAGGCTTCAGGTCTGTTCAGCGCAGACTTTAGAGCGCCGGGATAATTTTCCCGAGACAGACCTGCTCATCGTCGATGAGTGCCATATCGCACGGCGGCAGACCATAGAGTTCATCAAGTCACGTCCAAACATGAAGGTCATAGGACTGACTGCTACGCCATTTACAAAGGGTCTAGGTGACATCTATACCAACGTGGTCACGGGTAGCCCGACAGAGTTTCTAGTAACCAACAAATGGCTGGCCCCTCTCCGAGTGTTCATTGCCAAAGAGATTGACATGACTGGCGCCAAGAAAGTAGCAGGCGAATGGTCAACCGACGAGGTGACAGAACGCGGAATCAAGCTAACAGGGGATATTGTCGAGACTTGGATCAAGAAAACGCATGAGATCTTTGGTGGCCCACGCAAGACAATCGTCTTTTGTGCAGGCGTAGCGCATGGTTCTGATTTGGTAGAACAGTTTGCACGTCATGGCTATAACTTTGTTTCGATCAGCTACAAAGATGACGATCAGTTTAAACGTGACGCCATCGAAGACTTCAGCAAGCCAGATACCCAGATTCACGGTCTCATCGCTACGGACATATTAACTCGCGGTTTTGA